>NZ_LR134376.1:4165000-4237500 GCF_900637545.1 Aeromonas encheleia | reverse complement strand
TTTAAAGAAAGCGTAATAGCTCACTAGTCGAGTCGGCCTGCGCGGAAGATGTAACGGGGCTCAAACCAGGCACCGAAGCCGCGGATTCACACTTATGTGTGAGTGGTAGGGGAGCGTTCTGTAAGTCTGCGAAGGTGTATCGAGAGGTATGCTGGAGATATCAGAAGTGCGAATGCTGACGTAAGTAACGATAAAGGGGGTGAAAAGCCTCCTCGCCGGAAGACCAAGGGTTCCTGTCCAACGTTAATCGGGGCAGGGTGAGTCGACCCCTAAGGTGAGGCCGAAAGGCGTAATCGATGGGAAGCAGGTTAATATTCCTGCACGACTTGTAATTGCGATGGGGGGACGGAGAAGGCTAGGTGGGCCAGGCGACGGTTGTCCTGGTGAAAGTGCGTAGGCGGTATCTCTAGGCAAATCCGGAGATGCAACGCTGAGACACGAGACGAAGCCACTACGGTGGTGAAGCCATTGATGCCATGCTTCCAGGAAAAGCCTCTAAGCTTCAGATTACAAGTCATCGTACCCCAAACCGACACAGGTGGTCGGGTAGAGAATACCAAGGCGCTTGAGAGAACTCGGGTGAAGGAACTAGGCAAAATAGAACCGTAACTTCGGGAGAAGGTTCGCTCTTGACAGTGAAGTCCCTTGCGGATGGAGCAGTTGGGAGTCGCAGTGACCAGATGGCTGGGACTGTTTATCAAAAACACAGCACTCTGCAAACACGAAAGTGGACGTATAGGGTGTGACACCTGCCCGGTGCCGGAAGGTTAATTGATGGGGTTAGCGCAAGCGAAGCTCTTGATCGAAGCCCCGGTAAACGGCGGCCGTAACTATAACGGTCCTAAGGTAGCGAAATTCCTTGTCGGGTAAGTTCCGACCTGCACGAATGGTGTAACCATGGCCATGCTGTCTCCACCCGAGACTCAGTGAAATCGAATTCGCCGTGAAGATGCGGTGTACCCGCGGCTAGACGGAAAGACCCCGTGAACCTTTACTACAGCTTGGCACTGAACATTGAACCTACATGTGTAGGATAGGTGGGAGGCTTTGAAGGCGTGACGCCAGTTGCGCTGGAGCCGTCCTTGAAATACCACCCTTGTATGTTTGATGTTCTAACGCAGGTCCCTGAATCGGGATCGCGGACAGTGCCTGGTGGGTAGTTTGACTGGGGCGGTCTCCTCCCAAAGAGTAACGGAGGAGCACGAAGGTTGGCTAATCCTGGTCGGACATCAGGAGGTTAGTGCAATGGCATAAGCCAGCTTAACTGCGAGACGGACAGGTCGAGCAGGTACGAAAGTAGGTCATAGTGATCCGGTGGTTCTGAATGGAAGGGCCATCGCTCAACGGATAAAAGGTACTCCGGGGATAACAGGCTGATACCGCCCAAGAGTTCATATCGACGGCGGTGTTTGGCACCTCGATGTCGGCTCATCACATCCTGGGGCTGAAGTCGGTCCCAAGGGTATGGCTGTTCGCCATTTAAAGTGGTACGCGAGCTGGGTTCAGAACGTCGTGAGACAGTTCGGTCCCTATCTGCCGTGGGCGTTGGATGATTGAAGGGAGTTGCTCCTAGTACGAGAGGACCGGAGTGAACGAACCTCTGGTGTTCGGGTTGTCACGCCAGTGGCACTGCCCGGTAGCTAAGTTCGGAATCGATAACCGCTGAAAGCATCTAAGCGGGAAGCGAGCCCTGAGATGAGTCATCCCTGACCCCTTGAGGGTCCTAAAGGGCCGTTGGAGACCACAACGTTGATAGGTGGGGTGTGTAAGCGCGGCGACGTGTTGAGCTAACCCATACTAATTACCCGTGAGGCTTAACCATACAACACCCAAGAAGTGTTCTGGGCCTTGTAGCAGATGAAGAACTACTTACTTAATTCAGTGATAGTGACCAAGCTAAGCGCTTAGTCGTTATTCACGTCAGCTTTCCGGATGAAGTTTTTTGCCTGGCGGCCATAGCGCCGTGGAACCACCTGATCCCATGCCGAACTCAGAAGTGAAACGCGGTAGCGCCGATGGTAGTGTGGCATTCGCCATGCGAGAGTAGGACACTGCCAGGCACCCAATTAAACAGCGCCGTGCACATCACGACGTTGGCCGAGAGGATGACACCTCATTGAAACGGCAGACAATTTAGCAAAAAGCTAACCAGACAGCGGAGCGGTAGTTCAGTCGGTTAGAATACCGGCCTGTCACGCCGGGGGTCGCGGGTTCGAGTCCCGTCCGCTCCGCCAATGATTAAGAAGCCCAGTCGAAAGACTGGGCTTTTTTCATGTCTGCAATTTGCCAAGCCCCCCCGGTTTCGCCTTTCGGCCGCCTGGCTCGGCGGCCTGTTTGCGCCGCCACCATGGCTCGTCAGTAGAATACGCAGAGCCAGATAGTGGGCGTCTCTGGGTGGGTCCACTCCACCCGGTGTTTCTGGCGGGCGGGAATATTGATGTGATCACCCGGCCCCAGCAGCACCAGCTGCTGTTCATCGGTTTGTGGATCGGAAAACAGCAGGCTGGCCTCGCCCTGCACGATCAGCACCCATTCGTGTTCATCCTGATCGTACCACTCGCCAGGTGCGGTCTGATGCCCCAGGGAGACGATGCGCTCTATCCGCAGATGATTGGTGCTCACCAGATCCTGAAAGAGTTCGGCAGGCAGAGGGGAGGGAATATCGTTCAGCAGATTGCGAGTGTGCATGGGTCATCTCCAGTCTGGCGGAAGGGGTCCTTGCAGTATAGGAGTCTCTTTCTGGCGGATCAGTCCATTCAGGGGATGGCAATGAGTGACGACTGGCACCCTTCTTCTCGACTTTGTGGAAAAAGTCGGAGAAGTCGCTGCAATCTGGGTGAATTCTTGCTATTTTGCGCAGCCATAAAAGCAAACGATTTCCTTCACACTTTTAGGATGAGTTATGGCAACGCAAGATATGGCCGCCCAAGCAGGAAGAGGCAGCTTTTTGGATTCCTATTTTTCCATTTCCGAGCGCGGCAGCAGCGTGCGCCAGGAACTGTTGGCCGGGCTGACCACCTTCCTGGCCATGGTGTACAGCGTCATAGTGGTGCCCAATATGCTGGGTGTCGCGGGCTTTGAGCAGGGGCCGGTATTCGTCGCCACCTGTCTGATCGCCGCCTTTGGCTCCCTGCTGATGGGGCTCTGGGCCCGCCTGCCGATGGCCATCGGCTGCGCCATCTCCCTCACCGCCTTTACCGCCTTCAGCCTGGTGCTGGGGCAGGGGTTGAGTATCCCGGTTGCGCTGGGTGCCATCTTCTGGATGGGGGTGCTGTTTACCCTGATCAGCGTCACCGGTGTGCGCCAGTGGATCCTGGCCAATCTGCCGTCCGGCATAGCCCACGGCACCGGCATCGGTATCGGCCTGTTCCTGCTGCTGATCGCCACCAATGGCGTCGGCATGGTGATCAAGAATGAAGGGGCCGGCCTGCCGGTGCAGCTCGGTGAGGTGACCTCCTTCCCGGTCATCATGACGGTGCTGGGGCTGGCCGCCATCTTCGGGCTGGAGCGTCGCAAGGTGCCGGGCGGCATCCTGATGGTGATAGTCGCCATCTCTGTGCTGGGTCTCTTCTTCGACCCCAAGGTGACCTGGCAGGGCTTCTTCGCCATGCCGAGTCTGACCGGTGAGAAGGGCTCCCTGGTCGGTAGCCTGGATTTGATGGGGGCGCTCAATCCTGTCGTCATCCCGACCGTGTTGGCTCTGGTGATGACGGCCGTGTTCGATGCCACCGGCACCATCCGCGCCGTCGCGGGTCAGGCGGGTCTGGTCAACGATCGTGGCCACATCATCAGTGGCGGCAAGGCTCTGACCGCCGACTCCGTCAGCAGCATGGTGGCCGGTATGGTGGGCGGTGCCCCTGCCGCCGTCTACATCGAATCGGCCGCCGGCACCGCCGCCGGTGGCAAGACCGGCCTGACCGCGGCCCTGGTCGGCGTGCTGTTCCTGTTGATGATCTTCCTCTCCCCGCTGAGCTATCTGGTGCCGGCCTACGCCACAGCACCGGCGCTGATGTACGTCGGCCTGCTGATGCTGGGCAACGTCACCAAGCTGGACTTCAGCGACTCGGTCGATGCGCTGGCGGGCATGCTGTGCGCCGTCTTCATCGTGCTCACCTGCAACATAGTCACCGGCATCATGCTGGGCTTCGTGGCACTGGTGATTGGCCGCCTGTTTGCCGCCGAGTGGAAGAAGCTCAACGTCGGCACCGTCATCATCGCCCTGGCGCTGGTGACCTTCTACGCCGGTGGCTGGGCCATCTAGCCTACCCAGATATTTTCAGATATAGAGAAGGGCCCTGCGGGGCCCTTTTTCATTGCTGTGAGGTGGCTGGCAATTTTCCCCCTGCTTGCCGCATGTCGTTTCAGAGTGAAACGCCGGGCCCGCTCTTTCTGTTTCAGATCCGAACCGAACGGGCCGTCATTTTTATCCCGCACTATCCCGTTAGACTGGCTCCATCAACCATTTGCCCACCCGTGCGGTGGCAAGCCAAGGAGTGAGCCATGAAGAAGCTGATCAATGCCGTCGATGCCGTGGTCCGTGAACAACTGATGGGGATGGCCGCCGCCCACCCCGAGCTCAAGGTCCGTATCGAACCCCACTACATCACCCGTGCCGATTCCCCCGTGCCGGGCAAGGTGGCGCTGGTGTCCGGTGGTGGCAGCGGCCACGAGCCGATGCACGGCGGCCTGGTGGGCAAGGGGATGCTGGATGGCGCCTGCCCCGGCGAGATCTTCACCTCCCCGACTCCGGATCAGATGTACGAGTGCGGTCAGGCGGTCGACGGTGGTGCCGGGGTGCTGTTCCTGGTGAAGAACTACACCGGTGACGTGCTCAACTTCGAGACTGCGGTGGAGTTGCTGCACGGCGACGGCATCCAGGTGGGCTTCTCCCTGATCGATGACGACGTGGCGGTGAAAGACAGCCTCTATACCGCCGGTCGCCGTGGCGTCGCCACCACGGTGCTGTGCGAGAAACTGGTGGGGGCCGCCGCCGAGGCTGGCTATGACCTGGCGCGCTGCGAGGCGCTGGCCCGCCGCATCAACAACCAGAGCCGTACCATAGGCGTGGCCCTGCACGCCTGTACCGTGCCTGCCGCGGGCAAACCCTCCTTCACCCTGGGGGACAACGAGATGGAGTTCGGGGTCGGCATCCACGGTGAACCCGGCATAGCGCGTCGCCCCTTCACCGATCTCGATACCCTGGTGGATGAGATGTTCAGGGAGCTGGCGGACAACAGCCCCTATGGCCGCACCCTGCGCCACTGGGACAGAGCCTCCGGCAGCTGGCAGGAGGAGCACAGCTTCATCGAGCCGCTGAACGAGGGAGACAGGGTCATAGCGCTGATCAACAGCCTGGGGGGCACCCCCTTCTCCGAGCTGTACGGCGTCTATGGCCGACTCGCCACCCTGTGTGAGGAGGCGGGCATCCATCCGGTGCGCAACCTGATCGGCCCCTACTGCACGGCCCTCGACATGACCGGCATCTCCATCACCCTGCTCAAGGTGGATGACGAGCTGATGACCCTGTGGGATGCTCCCGTCAATACCCCCGCCCTGCGTCGCGGCTGCTAAGGAAAGTCTATGTTAAGCAAGCATCAAATCGTCAACTGGCTGCTCGATTGCGAGCACATCTTCACCGAGCAGCGTGACTACCTCACCGCCCTGGATACCGACATCGGCGATGGCGACCATGGTCTCAACATGCAGCGCGGTTTCACCAAGGTGGCCGAGAAGCTGCCCGCGGTGGCGGACAAGGATATCGGACAGGTGTTGAAGACCACCGGCATGACCCTGCTCTCCTCCGTCGGTGGCGCCAGCGGCCCGCTCTACGGCACCTTCTTCATCCGGGCGGCGGCCAGCACGGACGCCTGCCAGAGTCTGACCCTGAGCCAGCTGGGCAAGATGCTGGCCGACGGGGTGGAGGGGATAGTCTCCCGCGGCCGTGCCGAGCCAGGCGACAAGACCATGTGCGATGCCTGGTGGCCGGCGCTGGCGGCCCTGCAGTTGGCGCAGCAGCAGGCGCTGCCGCTGGCCGAGGCGCTGGACAAGGCGGTGGCTGCCGCAGCGGCCGGTACCGAGGCGACCATACAGATGCAGGCCCGCAAGGGGCGCGCCAGCTACCTTGGCGAGCGCAGCATAGGCCATCAGGATGCCGGGGCCACCTCGACCCTGCTGCTGCTGACCGCCCTGCGTGACAGAGCGAGGTTGTAGCATGATCGGCATAGTCGTAGTCTCCCACAGCGCCACCCTGGCGGCTGGATTGCAGGAGCTGGCCGCACAGCTGGGCAGCCCGGCGCGCCTGCTGCTGGCGGCCGGGGTCGATGACCCCGCGCACCCCATCGGCACGGACGCCATCGCCGTGATGAGTGCGATCGAAGAAGCAGACGACGGCAGTGGCGTGCTGGTGTTGATGGATCTCGGCAGCGCCCTGCTGAGCGCCGAGACAGCGCTCGAGCTGCTGCCCCCCGAGCTGAGCGCCAGGGTGCGGCTCTGCCCGGCACCGCTGGTCGAGGGTACCCTGGCCGCCGTGGTGGCGGCAGGTGCCGGTCTGGGTCTGGATGAGGTGGCGGTCGAGGCGCTCGGGGCATTGGGTCCCAAGCAGGCCATGCTGCCCGCCAAAGAGGCTCCGGCAGTGATCGAGACGGCACCGCCGGCCGATGAGGGTTGGCTGCGTTGCGAGGTGGTGGTCGACAACCCCCATGGCCTGCATGTGCGCCCGGCCGCCCGTCTGGTGGCGGCCCTCAAGCCCTTCGCCGCCGAGCTGCGCCTCCTGCGCGGCGACAAGGAGGTCAATCCCCGCAGTCTGACCCGGCTGGCCATGCTCAACGTACGCCAGGGGGACAGGCTCAGCCTGCTGGCGCGGGGGGAGGATGCCGACGCCGCCCTTGCCTGCTTCCGGCAACTGGCCGACGAGCGCTTCGGCGACTGACTCTCACCGCCTATCCTCTTGCTCAGGCCCCGCCACCGCGGGGCCTTTTTTTGCTCTCTCTGCCGGTTGTTACCGGGCCGAATCGCGACTCGAGCCGCCGTCAGCCGTGATAGTCGGCGGGATCCAGACCGATGAGCTTGAGCCGCCGCCAGAGGGTGGTGCGGCTGATGCCCAGCTGCTGCGCCATCAGGCTGACCTGGCCCTTGCAGGCGTGGGCGCAGCGCAGGATGGCCTGGCGCTCCAGCTCTGCCAGGGTGAGCAGCGGCTGTCCCACCACCTCGTCTTCCTGTTGCTGATAGCCGTGACGGATGGCCGCCGGCAGTGCTTCCGGCGGGATCGATTCGCCGTTGCCGTGGAGCAGGGCGTGTTCGACGGCGCTGCGCAGCTCCCCCAGGTTGCCGGGCCAGGGGTAGGCCAGCAGGCAGTCGAGGGCCGCCGGGCTGAACTGGCGGACGGGCTCGCGCCCCTGCGCCGCCAGCTGCTGGCGGATGAGGGCGGGCAAGTCGGCCCCGCGCTCGCGCAGGCTCGGCAGCCACAGCTCGCACCCTTGCAGGGCGTAGAGCAGCTGACGACCGAAGTGCCCCTCCTGCACTCGTTGCTCCAGCGCGGCGCTACTGGTGGCGATGATCCGCACCTTGAGCGGCAGGATGCGGGCCGAGTCGAAGCGCTGGATGCGGCCGGTCTTGAGCAGTTGCAGCAGGGCCGCCTGCATGGGGGCGGGCAGATACTCCACCTGTTCCAGCACTAGCGTGCCGCCGTGGGCCAGCTCGAACTTGCCGGCCCGCTCCTGCCCCGCCTCATCGGAGCCCATCAGCTCCAGCGCCATCCGCTCGCTCGGCAGCGCCTGGCAGTTGAGGGTAATGAGCGGCCCGGCGGCCCGCTCGCTGCCAAAGTGGATGGCCTCCGCCAGCTGCGCCTTGCCCACCTCTTCCTCCCCGCGCAGCAGCATGGGCCCCTGACTGCGGGCCGCCTGGCGGGCGTGGCGCAACAGCTTGCGCATGGCGCTCGACTCCCCCACCAGGGCCGAGAGCTCGGGCACCGTCTGGCGCAGCTGGTGGATGGCCCGCAGCCGATCGACCGGGTGAAGCAGGGCGATAAAGCTGACCCCGTCGGGCCCGGGCAGCGGCTTGAGGCTTATCAGGGCATTGATGAACTCCCCGGAATGCACCCCGAGCCGCTCCAACGTCACCTCCACATGACTGAGCGGCGTCTGCTCCTTGATGGCCAGCTGCAACCGCTGGGGCAGCAGCAGGTGCTGCTCCAGCGGCTGGCCGAGACAGAGCGCCGGATCGAGCCGCAGTCGGTTGGCCGCCAGCGCGTTGAGGTAGCGCAGCCTGCCTTGCGGATCCCAGGCCAGCACGCCGTCATCCATGCCGTCCAGCAAAGCGTAAAGCTCGCTCAGATGGTGCTGGGACTCCTGCATCAGGCGCTCCATCTGCAGCAGATGGGCCAGCTCGCGACCGGCGCTGACGGTGAGCGCCAGATCCCCGACCGTTGCCTCCTCCACCCGGCAGACCAGGGCCATGATGGCGACCTGGCGGCCGTTGCTGTTGTAGACCGGGCTGGCGCAGCTGTGCCAGGGGTGCAGGGTCTGGTTGAAATGCTGGGGGCCGCTGACGCACAGCGGCACTCCCTCCAGCGCCGCCAGATTGATGGCATTGGTGCCGATGCGCCCCTCGCTAAAAAAAGCGCCGGGGCCAAAGCCCAGGGCTTCGAGTTCTGCCAGCGTCTCGCGATGGCCGGTACGGGCCAGCAGACAGCCGCTCTCGTCGGTGAGCAGCAGGGCGCAGGGACGCCCCTCCATGAATTCGTAGAGATCCTCGAGGGCCATCTCGCCTGTGGTGAGCAGGTCCCGCTTGCGCTGGCGCAGGCTCTGCAAGGTCTGCCCCTTGGCACTGTGGGGCGGGTGCCAGAGGGTGGCGCTGGTCTGGTGGGCGCAGCGCAGCCAGGAGGCCTGCAGATAGTCAGGGCAGGGCTGGGGCGGCAGGCGATCAGATGGCAGGGTCACGGCAGTATCCGATAATCGCGCAGCCAGAAGGCATACCCATAGTCAGGCAAGGGCTGGGGTGGCAGACGGTCAGATGGCAGGGTCACATGCAATATCCGGCATAGAGAGAGGCCGACCATTTAACCATGCCCGTCCGCCAGATTCAGTGACCTGCCTCAGAGGGCGGCAATGGCATCTCGATCCCCGCCCGCCGCCCCCTCGGCAAATTGTTGGCCGAGCCAGTGACAGAAGGCGCGGCACTCCGGCATCCCTTCGCTCTCCTGGTGGATAAGCAAGCTCCACTGGGGCCCCTTGACCCTGCAAGCGGAGAGCGGCAGCAACTGCCCCAGCTCCCTGGCCGGTTGGGAGAGCCGTTCGCTCACCAGCGCCACACCGAGCCCGGCGCTTGCCGCCTCCAGCAGCAGGCCGGGATCGGAGAAGTTGAGCCCCCGGGTCTGCAGTTGCAGATCCTCCCCCCCTTTCAACGTCCAGTGGTGCCAGTCCAGCTCTCGCTCACCATGGAGGGTAGTGCGCTGTGCCGCCGGTTGGGCCAGCACGGCAGGCGCGGCCACCGGCAGCAACCTGTCGGCCAGCAGTGGCTGATGGCGACACTCTGCCTGCGGCGCGAGATCCCAGCGCAGGGCGAGATCTATGGTCTGTTCGGCCAGATCGGGCTCTTCGTCGCTGGTGAAGAGCCAGAGATCGATGTCGGGGTGCTGGCGATGAAACGCCCCCAGTCGGGGCAGCAGCCAGTAGCGGGCGATGGCGGTGCTGGTGTTGAGCACCAGCTGGTTCGGCTTGCGGTACTGCTCGAGGCGCTGGATCCCCACCGCCAGTTGCAGCAGCACGCTCTGGGTTGTCTCCAGCAGATCCTGCCCCGCATCGGTCAGGGCGACCGAGCGCCCCTGCCGGTGAAACAGCGGCTGGCCGAGCAGCTCCTCCAGGGAGCGGATCTGCTGGCTGATGGCGGACTGGGTGAGGTGCAGCTCCTGCGCCGCCTGATGAAAACTGCCGAGGCGAGCCGCCGCCTCGAAGCCCCGCAGCACGTTGAGCGGGGGCCAGTGTTTGAACATCATTGATTAGCTCCGCTTATCACTATTATCGAAAATCGATCGTTTGTCCGCAATCATAGCGGCGGCTAGTCTATTACCCAGCGTGATCTGATTAACAGCGCTTGTCATTCATATCCTGTTTTTGTCGTCAATCCGGAGTCGTCCCATGCCATCCCGACGCAATGTATTGAAACAATTGGCCGCCATCGGCGCCTTGGCCGGGCTGGGCAGCCTGCCACGGGCACAGGCTGCCAATGTGACTACCCCTACTGACCCCCTGGCCACTGCCGTTGGCCGTTACCAGATGCCGGACGAGGCCGCCCCTCAGACTCGGGTCTGGGTTTCCTTTGGCGCGAGCGCCGATATCTGGGGGCGAGATTACAGGGAGGTGCAGGCCACCATAGGACGGCTGGTGCAGGCCATGGCGTCCTACACCGAGGTGAACGTGCTCTGCCGTGAAGAGGAGGAGGCGCTGGCCCGGCAGCTCTGTGGCGAGCACAACACCCGTTTCATCCCGGCCGAGCTGGACGACATCTGGCTGCGGGATACCGGCGGCGTCTTCGTGCAGGACGAGCAGGGGGAGCTCGCGCTGGTGGACTTCAACTTCAACGGCTGGGGCGACAAGCAGGCGCATGGGCAGGATGCCAGGGTCGCCTCCCTGGTGAGCCGGCAGGCGGACGCCCGCTATCTGCAGAGCAAGCTGATCGGCGAGGGCGGGGGCATAGAGGTGGATGGCAATGGCACCGCCATCCTGACCGAGAGCAGCTGGCTCAACAGCAACCGCAACCCAGGTCTGACCAAGGCGCAGCTGGAGGCCGAGCTCAAGGCCAACCTGGGGCTGCGCAAGATCATCTGGCTGCCAGGCATCAAGGGCCGTGACATCACCGATGCCCACGTCGACTTCTACGCCCGCTTCGTGCGTCCCGGCGTGGTGGTGATCAACATGGACAACGACCCTGACTCCTACGACTACAAGGTGACCCGTCAGCACCTGGCCATACTGCAGCAGGCCACCGATGCCGATGGCAACAAGCTGGCGCTGCATCCACTGCCGCCCCCGCTGGGCGGGCGGGACAACCGCTTCAGCCGCAGCCGGGACTTTGCCGCCGGCTACATCAACTACCTGCCGATCAACGGGGCCGTCATAGTGCCGGAGTTCGGCGACCAGGCGGCCGACCGCCATTGCCAGGATCTGCTGGCCCGCCTCTACCCGGGCCGCAAGGTGGTGCAGGTCAACATAGATCCGGTGGCCGCTGGTGGTGGCGGCATTCACTGCATCACCCTGCATCAGCCGGCCTGAAGGCGGCCCCGACAGTTGCATGGGGCCAGCAGGGCCTCGTGCAACCCTAAGCCCTCACCCCGAGGCTTCAGATCCCCGTCATGCCCAGCTCATCGAGCTGCACATGGGCGGGTTGACGCAGGGTGTAGAGCACGGCCTCGGCCAGATCCTCGACCTGCAGCCAGCCGGGCTTGCGCTCGCTGGGGCAGGCCGGTGGTGGCACCTGCACCAGGCCGGGGCAGAGGCTGTGCACCCGTATGCCCTGCTGCTGGACCTCTTCCCGCAGCGCCTTGGCAAACCCCAGGACGGCAAACTTGGCGGCGCAATAGACGTTGGCCCTGGCATAGCCGTGCTTGGCGGCCTGGGAGGCGATGTTGATGATGGTGCCGTGCTGGTGGGCCAGCATGTCCGGCAGGCAGGCCTGGGTCAGCAGGAAGGTGCCCTTGGCGCAGGTGTTCATCACCCTGTCCCATTCCGACTCCGGCAGGTCCTGCACCAGATAGTCGCTGCCGACCCCGCTGTTGTTGATGAGCAGGTCGATGGGGCCGAGTCGTGCCCTGGCCTCGGCATGGCGGGCCCGCACCTGGGCGCTGTCGCAGAGATCCAACGCCAGGGGCAGGACTCTCACCCCATGCTGTGCGCTGAGCCTTGCCGCTTCCTGCTCCAGCAGGGCCTGGCGACGGGAGACCAGTATCAGTTCGACCCCCTGAGCGGCCAGTGCCTCGGCGATGGCCAGCCCTATGCCGCTCGCGCCACCGCTGATCAGGGCGCGTTTTGCTCTCAGTTCGTTCATGTCGTCTTCCTCCAGGATGAGCAGGCATTGTGGCGGGAGGCACGGGTGGAGGGTAGGGGGCAAAGGGTGGTGGCTCGAACCCTGGTTCGGATTTTGGCGAGCCGATTCGAACTTTGGTTCTATGGGGTCATGAGGCCGGCGAGTGCACTCGGTACTTTGCTTAAAAAAACACGCCGCCCAGGGGGCGGCGTCTTCATGCGGGGGTCAGTCCGCCCTGGGCGGCACGGGCGCCTCTATGGCGACGGGCTGATCCTCTTCCTTGATCCAGGCATCCAGCAGGGTGTAGGCCACCGCCAGCACCACCGGGCCGATGAACAGGCCTATGATGCCCATGGCCAGCAGGCCGCCGATGACGCCGACCAGGATCAGGATGAGCGGCAGGTCGGCGCCGCGCTTGATGAGGAAGGGGCGCAGGAAGTTGTCCATGGTGCCCGCCAGCAGTGACCAGACCAGCAGGAAGGTGCCCCAGGTGGTATCGCCGCTCCAGAAGAGGTAGCCGACGCTGGCCAGCAGCACCGGGAAGGGGCCGATCTGGGCCACGATCAGCAGGAACATCAGCACCACCAGGATCATGGTGTAGGGGATGCCGGCAATCAGCAGCCCCAGGCCGGCCACCGACGACTGTACCAGGGCGGTCACCACCACCCCCATGGCGACGGCCCGGATGGCCTGGGAGGCGAGGACGACGGCGTTGTCGCCACGCGGGCCCGCCAGCCGATGGGCGAAGCGGCGAATGCCGTCGGCGGCCTTCTCCCCCGAGTGGTAGAGCAGGCCACAGATGGCCACCGTCAGCAGGAAGTGGACCAGCAACAGGCCGAGATTGCCCGCCTGGGAGGCGAGCCAGCGCGCGGTCTGGCCGAAATAGGGGGTCAGCTTGGTGAACAGCACCTGACCGCCGCTCGCCAGGATCTGCTGCCAGAACTCATACAGCTTGCCGCCGACCAGCGGGAACTGTTGCAACCAGAGCAGCGCGGGGGGCGGGGAATGGCTGATGCGGGTGCCCAGCTCGATCAGCATGGGGGCCTTCTCCGCCACATTGGCCAGCGCCATGAACAGCGGGATGACGAACATCAACAGCAGGATGCAGCTCATCAGCAGGGCCGCCAGGGCGCGCTTGCCCCACAGCAGCCGCTGCGCCATCTGCATCAGCGGCCAGGTGGCGATGGTGATCATGGTGGCCCACACCAGAGCGGGCAGGAAGGGGCGCAGCACCATGAAGCACGAGATGATGAGCAGGCTGAGAAACAGCAGGCCCAGGGTGATCTTGGCCAAATCCACTTTTTTCATATGTATTGCTTTCCCTTTAACGAGGGGTTGGGCCCCGGCGAGCGGAGCCAGTATTCATGACAGTCAGCAGCCACCAGAGGCCGGCGCTCAGCCAGAGCCCCAGGCAGCCATAGAGTAACCCTTGTCCGGCCAGGATCAGCAGGGAGCTGCTGGTGAGCATCGGCAGGGCGAGCAGGCCCCCACCGATGAGGAGCCCCCCCGTCAGGGCCAGCAGCACGCAGCCGATGGCGGGAACCGGGTTTCGTTCGAGTGGTAGCAGATTACCCGATACCAGCCCCAGCGTGAACATGGCGAGTCCGGCCAGGGCGCTGGACTGGGTCAGCCAGCCCGCCAGCAGGCTGATCAGGATCAGCAGGCCCCAGCAGGCATGGCGCCTCGCCAGCGCCGCCAGCGGCGAGCGCAGGGCCAGCAGCAGGGCGCCGAGGCCAAGACCGGCCACCACATCCGAGAGGAAGTGCACCCCGAGCCAGATGCGGGCCAGCCCCGCCAGCGCGGCCAGCAGCAGGGCCAGCGCCATGCCATGCCAGGCCTTGAGGGATGGCAGCGCGCTCAGCACCAGACCCCAGAACAGCAGGGTCGAGGCGGCGTGACCACTGGGCATGCCGAAGCCCTGAGCGCTGCGTTGGCCGAGTTCGGGTTGCAGATGGAAGGGCCTGGGCCAGCCGATCCCCTCCTTGAGCAGCTGCACCAGCAGGGTGAGCAGCACCATGGCGAACAGCAGCCGGTAGAGCCGCGGCCAGCCCAGCAGCGGTAGCAACAGGCAGAGCAGCGCCAGCTGGACGGGGGCGGCCCCGAGCAGGTTGCTGGCCTCCAGCCAGGGCGCGTCCGGCCCCAGCCACCGCTGCAGGCGCTGGATCAGCGGCAGCTCGGCCCTGTGCAGGGCGCTCCCCCCGGCGCTGAAGTCGGGCAACCACTGCACCTGGCTGTCGGCCACCTGCGCCAGCCTGGGGACTAGCCAGTCGAGTTGCGTCGGGAAGCGACGCTGGTCATGGGGGAGTGAGGCCGGCTCGATCAGCCTGGCGTTGAGGATCTCGCCGCCGAGGTTGGGGGCCCGCAGCAGGGAGACAAAAGCCGATCCGTGCTGGGCCTGGATGGGAGTCAGTGTCTGGCAGGCGAACAGCATGGCCCGTTGCCACTGTCCCAGCTCCCCGGTGATCCGGCCGCGCAGCCCCGTCTCCTCGAACAGCTCCCGCAGGGCCGCCTGGGCCGGGGTCTCGCCCGCATCTATATAGCCCCCGCTCAGGCTGTAGCGATCGGAGATCCTGTCCTGCACCAGCAGCAGCGCCTGTTGATGCTTGATCACGCAGGCGGCGGCGCTGGGGGCGGCCTGGGCGCCGAACAGCGGGAAGAGCAACAGGAGCAGCAAACAGCAGGTTCGGATCATGGTGGCCGACGGGTGGGGATGAATGGCGGTAAGCCTCACAGAAATCAGATACTTGGGCAATGATTTCCTGCCATATATGGCCTGGTTTGAACCCGCTCCGGGCGGACAAGGATTGCCGTGCGCCGAGGCAGTCCCTAGTATTGGCAGCTATTGTTCTTTTCATTCAACACTTCTTGGGGCCTTCCATGAGACAGATTGGTTTTTTCTTAGGGGTAGCCATCGGCGTCATTCTGATACTGTTCGGTAGCATCGTCATCTTCCAGGCCCTGCCCGCCGCCCTGGACGTGCTGGAGATGCCGAGCCGCATCCCGTTCGTGCGCGAGGTCTACACCTGGCTGATGACCAGTGCCAACGGCCTCACCAGTCAACTGGAGCAGAACTTCCTGGAAGCGTTCCAGACGGTGCTCAAGCTGATACTGCTCATCACCTTCATGTGGGTCTGCGTCAAGCTGGTCAACATGGGGGTGTTGATCATCCGGGCCGGGGTCGACCTTATCCGCACCGCCATCGAGCACAGTGAAGACAAGGTGGTCAAGCCCACCGAGCAGGATCGCCATCTCCCCTGATCCGCCGAGGCAGTGTAGACAAGCAACAGGCCACCCTAGGGTGGCCTGTTGGCATTGTGGGGCTGGCGTGCCGTGGGTGCTCAGTTGAGCAGCTTCTCCAGCTCGGCTTCGGCATCGGCCCTGGCCTGCTCGCTCTGCTGCGTGGTCCCCTTGTCAGCCGGTGCCGCGCTGGCGGCACCGGCCGTTGGCTTGGCAGCCTCGGTCAAGGCCTTGCTGGCCTGCTGCTGCGTGGTGGTAGCGGCACTGACCGCCGGCTTGGCGGAATCGGTCACGGACTGATTGGCCTGTTGCAGGGTGCTGGTGGCACTCTTGCTGGCCTGTAGCTGCACTGTGTTGGTGGTGCTGCTCACCGCCTGGGTGGCGGTATCGGTCAGGGCTTTGCTGGCCTGTTGCTGTACCGTGTTGGTCGCGCCACTCACCGCCTGGGTGGCGGTATCGGTCAGGGCCTTGTTAGCTTGTTGCTGCACCGCATTGGTGGTGCCGCTCATTGCCTGGGTGGCGGTATCGGTCAGGGTCTTGCTGGCCTGCTTCTGCACCGCATTGGTGGTGCCGCTCATTGCCTGCTTGGCTGAATCGGTCACGGCCTGATTGGCCTGTTGCAGGGGGCTGGTGGCACTCTTGCTGACTTGCTGCTGCACAGTACCGGTAGCGCTGCTCACCGCCTGGGTGGTGGCGTCGGTCAGGGCCTTGTTGGCCTGTTGCTGCACTGCGTTGGTGGCACCGCCGACCGCCTGTTTGGCTGAATTCGTCACGGCCTGGGTCGCACCCTGTTGCATGGCGCCCACCACATTGCCCAGCAGGGAACCGCTCGAACCGGTCAACACCTTGCCGACGTCACCGAGGGCGGTGGCCTGGCTCTGCCATCCCTGCATCGCACTTGGCCAGCTCGGGGTCGCGGCGGTCAGGTTTTCACCGAACACCTGGGTCGCGCCATCGCTCTTCTGCAGCATGACGGAGAGCTGGTTGGTATCGGCGTTCCACACCATGCCAGCCTGCTTGGCGATATCCGGCACCGGGGCGTAGCGGGAGACGACGTAGAACAGCGGACCCTCCTGCTGCAACTCGTTGGCCGTCTTGAGCAGTTGCATGGTGTTGTCGTAATTCGGCCCCAGCATGGCGGTCATCCTGTCCTTGATCAGCGGCTGCTCGAACAGGTTGACTTCGTTCGGATCGAAACCGACCAGCGGCTTGAGCAGCGCCCACATCAACTGGCTGGTGGGGCTCATCAGCAGCAGGGGGGCAACGCAGGCGGACAACATCAGACTCAGGCAGGTAGCCTGCAGCAACGGCATGATACGCATTGACAACATATCCAAGTAATTATTTGATTAATAAGGGTATATATTGCCATATCCCGACAATATCACCTGAACTGGAGCGCCGCTTCCTGGCGGGATGCGGCGGTCGCTGGCAGGCTACCATATTGCCCCCGGAATGCCAGATGAGCCGATATTTATTGGTCAAGTCGGCGACAATGATGGTCGCTTTAGTGGATCTCCCCCTCGTCGTCACAGGTTTCATCTCATGCTCAGAACCGCGTTTTATCTGTTTGCCCTGACGGGTCTCACCCCCGTGCTCGCCGCTCCGGCCGCCAACTCCCTCAGCCATGGGGTGGGGGCGGAGCTGGTGTTGCCGCTTGGCGCCTTGCCGGAGCGGGTCTGCTGGTATCAGGATCAAAAATACTCCCTCGGTGCCCGCATCCAGCAGGGTGACGGCTGGCTGGAGTGCGGCCCGCAAAACGCGCAGGAGAGCAACGGTCCCCTGGCCTGGCGCGAGCCTGTGGTGCGCCTGCCCGCCGCCGAAGGGGCCGCCAATAGAGAGACGATCAGCGTGGGCCAGTGAGGCTTTTCTTGATCCAGCTACAGACATGGAAGTGATCTCTGTCGCATAATGCGGCTCTTTCTTCTCTTGGCTGGGACCTAAGAAATGGCTCGTCGCTCTTCCAATATGCAACGTCGTCGCAGTAGTTGGTGGTACAAACGCCTGTTGGTACGGGAACGGGCAGAGCGCGAAGCGCGTTCCGTTCGGGATTGAAACAGCATCGGTAAACGGAGCCTCAGGGCTCCGTTTTTTTATTCATCAAATATCTATGCTGCAAAAAAGGGGGCCTGATGGCCCCCCTTTTTGTATTGCGTGCCAGCGGCCTAGCGCTGCAGGGCGGCCAGCGCCAGCTCGACCCGCTTGGCGTATTCCGGATCGGCCTGCTCCAGGTGCCTGAGCTGGACCGCGACTATGGCGTCGTCCTCCACATTGATGAGGGAGCGCGCCAGGTTGGCGGCGAGGCGCGAGCGTTGCCCCTCGTCCATGAGGCGGAACAGCTGGCCCGGCTGGCTGTAGTAGTCGCTGTCGTAGTCGCGGAAGTCGTAGTGCAGGGCGGCCCCTTCCAGGCTCAGCGCCGGCTCGTGCTGCTCGCTCGGCTGCTGGGTGCCGAAGCGGTTCGGCTGGTAGTTCGGGCTGGCGCCGCCGTTGCCGTCGCTGCGCATGGCACCATCGCGATGGGCGCCGCTGAACGGGCAGCGGGGGGCGTTGACCGGCAGCAGGCCATGGTTGACCCCGAGGCGGTAGCGCTGGGTATCGCCATAGGAGAACAGCCGACCCTGCAGCATGCGATCCGGCGAGAAGCCGATGCCGGGCACCACGTTGGCCGGGGTGAAGGCGGCCTGCTCCACGTGGGCGAAGTAGTTGTCCGGGTTCTGGTTCAGCTCCAGCACCCCGACCGGGATCAGCGGGTAGTCGCCGTGGGGCCACACCCTGGTGAGATCGAAGGGGTGGATGTGGTAGCTGTGGGCCTCCGCCTCCGGCATCACCTGCACATAGACCTTCCAGCGCGGGAAGTCGCCCCGCTCGATGGCGTTGTAGAGATCCGCCTGGCTGCTCTCCCTATCCTGGCCGACCACGGTGGCGGCCTCTTCATCCGTGTAGAAGCTGTGACCCTGCTCGCTCTTGAAGTGGAACTTGACCCAGGAGCGCTCGTTGGCGTCGTTGATGAAGCTGAAGGTGTGGCTGCCGTAGCCGTTCATCTCCCGCAGGCTCTTGGGGATGCCGCGATCGCTGAACAAGATGGTGACCTGGTGCAGGGACTCCGGGTGACGGGACCAGAAATCCCAGGCGGCGGTGGCGCTGCGCAGGTTGGTGCGCGGATCCCGCTTCTGGGTGTGGATGAAGTCCGGGAACTTGAGCGGATCGCGGATGAAGAAGACAGGGGTGTTGTTGCCCACCAGATCCCAGTTGCCCTGCTCGGTGTAAAACTTCAAGGCGAAGCCGCGCACGTCGCGCTCGGCATCGGCGGCGCCCTTCTCCCCCGCCACTGTGGAGAAGCGCAGGAACACCGGGGTCTGCTTGCCGACGCTGTTGAACAGATCGGCCTTGCTGAACCGGCCGATGTCGTGGGTCAGGGTAAAGGTGCCGTAGGCGCCGGAGCCCTTAGCGTGAACCACCCGCTCCGGGATCCGCTCCCGATCGAAATGCGCCAGCTTCTCCATCAACCAGATGTCTTGCATCAGCACCGGACCACGGGGGCCGGCGGTGAGGCTGTTGTTGTTGTCGACGACGGGGGCGCCATTGGCGCTATGCAGGCTCTTGTCAGTCATGGGGCATCTCCTTGTGATGAGGCGCCCACTCTAGGAGATATGCCTGTCCCCGGGCCAATAGGCCTTTTATAACTCTTTGATAGGTATCCCGAATGATGACAGTTGTGGATGCATGCGGCGCCGTCTTTAGGCAAGATAAGAGCTCATCAGGGAGGAGACGAAAATGCACGAAATCCACATCCGTCAGGCGGAGACCGGCGATGCGCAGGGGCTGCGGGATCTCTATGCCATGCCAAAGGCTCAGGCAGGCACGCTGCAGATGCCCTATCCGACCCTGGCCATGTGGCAGCAACGGCTGGCGGAGCGTAGCGGCTACGGCCTGGTGGCCATAGTGGATGAGCTGCTGGTCGGCGATCTGGGGCTCTGGCTCGAGCCGAATCCACGTCGTCGCCATGTGGCTTCTTTTGGCATGGGGGTACGGGATGACTGGGCCGGCCGCGGCGTGGGCTCGGCCCTGCTGGGGGCGGCGGTGGATCTGGCGGACAACTGGCTCAACCTGCAGCGGCTCGAGCTGACCGTCTACAGCGACAATGCCCCCGCCATCGCGCTCTATCGCAAGTTCGGCTTCGAGCAGGAGGGCTGCGCGCCCGCCTATGCGTTTCGCCAGGGGCGCTTCGTGGATGCGCTCCATATGGGGAGAGTACGCGTAGCATGATCGACTATCGTGCCCGCCTGCGGCCCGCCATCCGGGCGCTGGAGCAGGATCCCGAGCTGAGCCTGACCGAGGTGGCGGCCCTGGCCTGCCTCTCCTGCTACCACTTTCACCGGATCTTCACCGCCGTCACCGGCGAGTCCCCCGGCGAGATGCAGCGCCGGCTGCGGCTGGAGCGGGCCGCGGTGGCGCTGCGTTACGGCCAGGCGCCGGTGACCAGCGTGGCCCTGGCGGCGGGCTTCGCCAGCTCCCAGGCCTTCGCCAAGGCGTTTCGCAAGCAGTTTGCCATGACCCCGGGTGAGGTACGCAGCCACCCGGAGCGGCTGCCAAACAGCAAAATCGGACACCTAGAGAGCAAGCATGGACACGCATCCGAGCCGGCCGCCGGTCATGATGAGGGGGTGTCAAACGAGAGGAGTTTCAGGATGAAAACCGAACAGATGAGTGGCCGCACCCTGGCCTATATTCGCGTCACCGGCCCCTATGGTGAGGGCTATGGCCCCGTCTGCCAGCGGCTCTATCAGTGGGCGGCGGCGCGCGGGCTGGCGGAGTCGGAGTGGATCTTCATCTACCACGACAACCCCGAGGTGACGGCGCCGGCCCTGTGCCGCACCGATATCGGGGTGACGGTGCCGGCGGGCACATCGACCCAGGGGGAGGTGGAGACCCAGCTCATCCCGGCCGGCCGCTATGCCCAGTCCCGCTACCTCATCACGGATCGCAGCCAGTACGGCGTGCTGTGGCAGGAGCACATCGGCGAGGTGGTGGCCGCCGGGCTGGAGTTCAGCGATGGCCCCTGCTTCGAGCTCTATCACAGCATGAGTGACGATCCCCTGCGCGACGACGTCAGCTTCTGCTCCAGCGTCAGGGGCTAGACCGCTCCCGACAGCAACGAGGCGCCCACGGGCGCCTCGTTGCATTCAGGACTGGCTGGGCATCTTGTCCCGGCGGGACTTCCACCACCAGCGCAGCCTGATCTGGGAGATGAGCATACCTGCCAGCATCAGGCTGCAACCGGCCGATGATGACGCGCTCGTCAAGACTGGCTGGGCACCTTGTCCCGGCGGGATTTCCACCACCAGCGCAGCCGGATCTGGGAGATGAGCATACCCGCCAGCATCAGGCTGCAGCCGACCGGTGATGACGCGCTCGTCAAGACTGGCTGGGCACCTTGTCCCGACGGGACTTCCACCACCAGCGCAGCCGGATCTGGGAGATGAGCATACCTGCCAGCATCAGGCTGCAACCGACGACGGCTCGCTCGTCCAGGGTCTCGCCGAGTAGCAGCACGCCCCCTATGGCGGCGAACACCGTCTCCAGGCTGAGGATGATGGCGGCGTGGGCCGGATGGGCGCCGCGCTGGCCGACCACCTGCAGGGTGTAGCCGATCCCGACCGACACCAGGCCGGCGTAGAGCAGCGCCTGCCAGCCCGCCACGGCGCCCGTCAGGGTCGGCGTCTCTATGACAAACGCCGTGCCAAGGCTGAGCAGGCCGCACACCACAAACTGCACCCCGGCGAGGCGGATAGGCGCGACCCGGTTCGAGTAGTGATCCAGCACCAGCAGATGGATGGCCCAGAACAGGGCGCCGGCGACCTGCAATAGATCCCCGTAACCCATGCTGAAGTCTTCGGTCACGCTGAGGTAGTAGAGCCCGGCCATGGCGATGAGGGCGCCGACCCAGGTGTTGGTCCCGGTCTTGTGACGCAGGGCCAGGCCGATGACGGGCACCAGTATGATGTAGAGGCCGGTGATGAAGCCCGCCTTGGCGGCCGTGGTGTAGAGCAGTCCCACCTGCTGCAGGGAGGCGGCACTGAACAGCACAGTGCCGGCGAGCAGGCCGCCGGTCAGCAGCAGCCGGTGATCGCCAGACGGTTGCCCGGGTTGTGGCCTGGGCTGGCGTGATTTGAGCCACCACAGCAGCGGCAGCAGGGAGGCTGCGCCGAGCAGGAAGCGCAGGCCGTTGAAGGTGAAAGGCCCCATGTGATCCATCCCCAGGCGCTGGGCGACGAAGCCCAGTCCCCAGATGGCGGCGGCCATCAATAACATCATGTTCGAACGCATACGGATTCATCCCTGAGCAGGCGGTAGAAGGGGCACTCCTGAGCCCCCTTGTCACGATACCCTCGTGCGGGGGGCTTTGTCGCCAGCGATTTGCATCTTTGGCTCGCGGGGGGAGGCGGTCAATCGCGGCGCAGTGGTGACGGCGGATCCTGATCAGCCTGCAACGCTTTAGCCATTGGCAATTTTGGCCAGCAAGGGCAGCAGGGCGAGCAGCAGCAGGTTGCCGCGCAGGATCCAGATCACCCAGAACTGCTGCTGGATGGAGACCAGGGGCGGGCGCCCCTGGCGCAGGGAGCGGCGCCAGTGATGGAACAGCCGGCTCGGATAGCCGAAGCTGATGGCCATGCCGAAGAACAGCAGCAGCTTGGTGCGATAGCCGGGGTTGGCGAGCAGAGTGACCGGCGCCACCGGGTGGGCGAGCAGCAGCAAGACGCCGGTGATGAAGATGAGCAACAGCGCCACCGCCGCCAGGCTGTCTGCCAGCAGCAGCTTGCGAACCTGATCGATGGACATGCCGCGCCGGAACAGAAAATAGACCGAGGTCACGGCCCCGGTCAGGGTGATCACGGCGCAATAGTGCAGCGCCATCAACAGATCCGGGTTCAACATCGGAGCCAGTTCCCTCTCGTCGACCTCATCACAAGCTTCCTTTTGGACGCCATCCGGCGGGGCTGATATTCTGACACTACATCACATCTTACGGTAGCCGGGGGCCTGGATTGGCCAAGCGCGACAAGCGGGTTGTTACCACGCAAAACTGGTCCCTGGTTGCTCGCATGCGACTGGGGCTGGTATTGCTGTTTCTGCCGGTGCTGATGCTGGGCAGTATCTACTACCTGCACATGGAACGCAGCCTGCAAAGCGAGCTGCAGCAGCGCCTGCTCACCACCAATCAGCAGTTGCAGCACACCTTCATCGAGCCCTATCTCAACGAGCTTGAACGCCAGTTTATCCTGATTTACGACCGGGTGAAGGTCGAGGACTTCAGCGGCCCTGTCTTGCTGAACCCGGAACATTATCTGCGGGAGTGGGCACTCTACAAGGGGGTCATCGCCGATCTCAGCTATGCCTATGTGGGCACAGCTCAGGGCAACATGCTGATCTACCCCGCGCCTGAGGTACCTGCCGAGTACGATCCCAGGTCCCGCCCCTGGTACCAGCTGGCCAGCCAGCATGTGGGCCAGATGGTGTGGACCGAACCCTATCAGGGCTATGGCGACTATCAGAACATACTGATGGTCTCCCTGGCGCGGGCGCTGGTGGACAAGCAGGGCAGGGTGCAGGGCGTGCTGGCCATCGATGCCGTGCTGGCCCCCTTCTCGGCCCAGCTGAATCGCCAGCCGGGCTCGGGTTATCAGATGATCATCAACTCGTCCGGCAAGGTGCTGGCAGGGCCGGATCCCGAGCGGCTGCTCAAGTCAATGCCCTCTCCCCAATGGCGCACCCAGTTCAGCCAGAATGAGGGCATCTTCCTGGATGCCGAGTCCCGGCAGTACGTGGCCTACCGTCGCCTGCCCCGCTGGAACTGGGTGCTGATCAGCGTCCAGCCTGCGGCCAGCGTGCAGGCCGTGGTGACGAGCGCCTCCCTCAACGTGCTGGGGGTGGTGGTGCTGGCCAGCGTGCTCTATGTGCTGCTGGCCCTGCTCTGGGCCCGCAACTTCAGGCGCATGCTCGACGAGATCTCAACCATGATCCGGGCCAGCCGCCTGCGCCCCGACGATGTGCCTCAGGGGGGGATGCGCGAGCTCAGTCGGGTCTATGCCGAGCTGGCCGAGGTGAGCAAGGATTATCATGAGGTGCGCCAGCAGGCCAACATGGACAAGCTGACCGGCCTCTACAACCGGCGCTTCTTCGATGAGCGGCTGCAGCACCTGCTGCTCGAGCAGCAGCCCTTCTGCCTGGCCATGCTGGATCTCGACAACTTCAAGCGGGTCAACGATACCTACGGCCACCACACCGGGGACGTGGTGCTCAAGCGGGTGGCCGCGCTCGGCAACCAGCTGCTGGGGGATCATGGCTGGGTCTGCCGCTACGGCGGCGAGGAGCTGATGGTGCTGCTGGTCAAGTCGGATGTGCACTTCTGCCTGATGCTGCTCGAGCAGTTCCGGCTCGGGGTTACCTCGCTGGACTGGCGCGAACCCGGCCTCAGGCTGACCTTCAGCGGCGGGCTGGTGGCCAGTGCGTCCGGTCTGGATGCCAAGGGCCTGCTGGAGATCGTCGATGCCGAGGTGTATCGCGCCAAGCGGGATGGCAAGAACCGCATCTACCTCGGCCAGCCGCCCGGGCCGGCCGAGGACGTCTCGCCCCAGGGGAGCCTGCTGAGCAACGAAGAGACCTGAGGGTCTCTTCTGTTTTCAGGCCGCCAGCCGCCAGCTCAGGGTCGGCCAGCTCAGCGCCTCGGCGACCTGGCGCAGGCTGGGGGCGGGGTTGACCGCATGGGGATGGGCCACCGCCCGCAGCAGCGGCAGATCGTTGTGGGAGTCGCTGTAGCCGTGGCTCCCCTGCCAGAGTCCGGCCTGGCCGGCGAACAGCTGCTCGATGCGGGCCACCTTGCCCTCTCTAAAGCTGAGGGTGCCTCTGGTCTGGCCGGTCAGCATGCCCTGCTGCTCCTCCAGCAGGATGGCGACGCAGTGATCCATCCCCAGCATCCTGGCCATGGGCGCCACCAGATGCTCGCCGGAGGCGGAGATCAGCACCAGCTCGTCACCGCGCTTCCGATGCCACTCGATGCGGGCCAGCCCCTCCGGGTAGATCCGCTCCCGCAGCACCCGCTCGGCGAAGTGCTGACACTGCTGATCCAGCCAGTGGCGGGACTTGCCCACCAGGGGCTGCAGGGTGAAGGCCATGTACTGGTGCATGTCCATCTTGCCCTGATGGTAGAGGGACATCATGGCCTGCTCCTCGGCGACCATGGCTGCCGGGGCCAGCTCCTGCGCCGCCATGTGCTCCAGCCAGAGGCTGGCGGAATCCCCGGCAATCAGGGTCTCGTCCAAATCAAAGAGTGCCAGTGCCATATCGGCTCCTTGCTATTAAAACGGCGGTCACGCTGGCGGCGCAACCGGTGAAAAGAGAGTGCATGCCAAGGGGTTATGCTACCTCACACAGCTGATCCCGGGCGACCGTCAGGGTGACTGTGGTGCCCACCGCCAGCAGATCCCGGGCCGAGCGGTTGAGCAGATCCACCGTCAGCAGGCCCGCCGCGCACTCCACCTGGTAGCGGATGACGTTGCCGAGCAACTGCTGCTGGCGCACTATGCCGGGCAGGCTGGGATCCTGGCTCAGGGCGCCCGCCGGCAGCAGGTTGATGGACTCGGGCCGCAGGGCCAGCCGGGTATGAATGTGAGAGCCGCAGAGGACGCTGGCCTGCTGCGGGGTCAGCAGGTTGTAGTGGCCGATGAAGCTCGCCACGAAGGCGCTGGCGGGCCTGGTGTAGATCTGCTCCGGCGTGCCGCTCTGCACTATGGCGCCCTCGTTCATCAGGAACACCCGATCCGACAGGGTCAGCGCCTCCTCCTGATCGTGGGTGACGAACAGGGTGGTCAGCTCGAGCCGCTGCTGGATCTCGCGGATCTGCAGGCGCAGGCTGCGACGGATGCGGGCATCCAGGGCCGACAGCGGTTCGTCCAGCAGAAGGATCCGCGGGCGCACCACCAGGGCGCGGGCCAGGGCGACCCGCTGGCGCTGGCCGCCGGAGAGCTCGCTCGGGTAACGGCGCTCGAAGCCGTCCAGCTCCACCAGACCGATCGCCTCCCGTACGCTGGCGGTCAGCTCCCGCCCCGGCTGGGGTTTCATTCTGAGGCCGAAGGCCACGTTGTCCCACACCGTCATGTTGGGGAACAGGGCATAGCTCTGGAACACCATGCCGATGCCCCGTTTCTGGGGCGCCTGCCAGGTGATGTCCTCGCCGGCCACCCGCACCTGGCCGCCGTCGACCGGGGTCAGCCCGGCCAGGGCCCGCAGCAGGGTGGACTTGCCGCAGCCGGAGGGGCCGAGCAGGGTCACCAGCTCCCCCTTGCGGATGCCGAATTCGATCCCTTCAAAGACCCTGGTCTCGCCGTAGGACTTGTGCAGTTGGCTTACTTCTAGATGGAACATGTTGGATCACCGATGGAATCTGTTCGCCGCCCAGGTGAGCAGCAGGGTCAGCAGGAAGTAGCTCATCACCAGCGCGCTGGTGAAGTGGCCCGAGGTGGATCTCATGTTGTAGAGATAGACCTGCAGCGTCTCGTAGCGGGTACCCACCAGCATGTTGGCGAACACGAACTCGCCGAGCAGGAAGGAGAGTGACAGGAACAGCGCCGCCAGCAGTCCCTTGCGCAGGCAGGGCAGCACCACCAGGGCGAAGGCGCGTCCGCTGCTGGCGCCGAGCAGGTGGGCGGCATCCATCAGATCCTTGAGCGGCACCCCCTGCAGGCTGTTGGCCAGTGCCCGGTACATGAAGGGCAGCACTATGGTGAACCAGGTGCCGATCAGGATCCAGGGCGTGCCGATGAGGGGCAGTGGGCCGCTTGAGTAGATCTGCAGCAGCCCCACCGAGGAGACCACGGGCGGCACCGCGAAGGGCAGCAGGATCAGCAGGTTCATCCAGGGATCCAGCCGGGGGAAGTAGTAGGCCACCACCAGCACGGTCGGCACCAGCACCAGGGTGCCCAGCAGCAGGGTCGCGAAGCAGACCAGCAGGCTGCGGCCGAAGGCGGCCAGGAAACGCGGATCCCCCCACAGTTTCAGATACCAGTCGAGGGTGAGGCCATCCGGCAGCAAGGTCGCCCCCCAGCGGGTGGAGAGGGAATAGACCAGGGTCGCCAGCAGGGGCAGCAGCAGGGTGGCTACCAGAGCGCCAAGCACCCAGCGCGGCCAGCTTGGTTTAAGGTCATGCATGTCGCGTCCTCCCGCCCTGATCGCGGCCCTTGCCACTGGCGCCTTGCGGCGGGTTGATGGCACCCAGCGTGCTCGATCCCAGACTCGGTTTAAGGTCACGCATGCTTGTTCCCCCTGTTCACATAACTCCTCTTCAGCAGCCACTGGTTGGCGGCCGTCACCACTCCCAGCAGCAGCATCAGGATCACCGCCAGCGCCGCCGCCAGATTGGGCTCGAGGAAGATGTCGCCGGAGACCAGGCTGGCCACCCGGATGGTCACCAGATTGAAGTTGCCAGTGGTGAGGGCGTAGGCGGAGGCATAGGCCCCCACGGCGTTGGCAAACAGGATGATCAGGGTACCGAGCAGGGCCGGGGTCAGCACCGGCAGCGCCACGTGCCACACATACTGCCGCTTGCTGGCACCGAGCAGGGCGGCGGCCTGGGGCCAGTCATCCTGCAGCGCATCGAAGGCCGGGTAGAGCAGCAAGAGGGCGAGGGGGATCTGGAAGTAGCTGTAGATGAGGATGAGCCCAGCGCCCGAATAGAGGTTGAAGCCGTCGATCCAGCCCCAGGACTTGAGCAGCAGGGTGAGGGCGCCGTTGATGCCGAGGATGATGATGAAGGCGAACGCCAGCGGCACGCCGCTGAAATTCCCGGTCATGGTGACAAACGCCAGTAGCACCCGCTTGACCCGCTCGCCGCTGTGGCGCAGCGCCGCCGCCCCGAGCGTGCCGATGACCAGCCCCGTCAGGCTGGCGATGCCGGCGATGCGCAGGGAGTTGCCAAACGACTGCAAATAGAAGGGGGAGCTGAGGATCTCCCGGTAATAACCCAGGCCCCAGCCATCCGGGGTCTGAAAGCTGCCCACCAGCACCCAGACCATGGGGGCGAGCTGGAACAGGATCAGCAACAGGGCGAAGGGCAGCAGCACCAGGGCTGGCAGCCAGTGGCGACGGACGGGGCGCGGGATCGACTTTTGATCAGTCAGGATCCGCGTGCTGGCAGGCATCATCAGTGCACCTCCCGCAGGCAGGCTGCCTTGAGCAGTTGGGGGCCGCGCGGCTTGTCGTGGGCAACCCCGAGCAGCTCGGCCATCAGGGCGCAGAGCTGGGTCTGTTGCAACTGCTGATCAGGCCCCTCCGGCCAGCGGCTGACGAAGGCATCGCCAAACAGCCAGAGCGGCACGTTGCGCTCCTCGGGCAGGGTGCCGCCGTGGCTCAGATCCTCGTTCATGCCGTGATCCGCGGTGACCAGCACCTGATAACCCTCTGCCAGCCACTGGGGCAGCAGATCGGCCAGCAGGCTGTCCATGCGCCGCGCCTGATTGCGGTACTGGCGGGAATCGAGCCCGAATCGGTGGCCCGCATCATCTACGCCCATGGGATGGATCAGCAGGAAGTCGGGATCGTGCTGGGTCCTGAGCCACTCGCCGTCCATCAGCAGATGGCTGTCGGGGTAGCCGTCGTCCCAGTAGAAGCAGCCGTGCTGGATCGGCAGCTGTTCGTCCTGGGTGAAGCGATCCCTGGCCACCTGCCAGGGGCTGCGATTGTAGAGCTCGCTCACCCAGTGATAGGCCGCGGCCGCGGTGCCTTTGCCGCCGGCGCGGGCAAGATGGAAGATGGAGTCGTGCTGGCTGAGTCGGCTGACGCCGTTGTGGGTGATGCCGCTCGACACCGGCGGCACCCCGGTCAGGATGCACTCGTAGAGCGGCCGGGAGAGGGAGGGCAGGGCGCAGCTCAGGGTCGTGAACAGCCCGCGTTCCGCCTCCACCATGCCTGTGAGGTAGCCCATGGCATGGGCTACCTCGGCAGATAGGCCATCCACAAGTACCAGTATCACCTTGTGTTGCACTGGCACTCCTTACTGCATGTTGATCATGACGGTTTCCTGCCACTGGCGCGGCAGGGCCTTGGAGCTCTGCTCCCAGGCGGCATGGTCGCTGACCGGTTTGGCGTTGGCGTATTGCTCGGCCGGCAGCAGCTTGGCCTTGACGTCATCCGGCAGCACCACGTTGCTGCGGATGGGGCGGGCGTAGCCGCGCGCCAGGTTGACCTGACCGGCGTCGGAGAGGATGTATTCCCGCGCCAGCTTGGCGGCGTTGGGGTTCTTGGCCCACTTGTTGATGATGGTGGTGTAACCGGCGATGACGGAGCCGTCGCTCGGGATCACCACGGCAAACTTGTTCGGATCTATCTGGTCGCGGTAGTTGAGGGCGTTGAAGTCCCACAGCACGCCCACCTCCACCTCACCCTTCTCGATGTTGGCGATGGTCGGGTCGTTCAGCGACAGGCGGCCCTGCTTGGCCAGCTGGCCAAACAGCTCCAATGCGGGCTTGAGATTCTTCTCGCTGCCGCCGGTGGCATAGGCCGCCGCCAGCACGCCGTTGTTGGCCTGGGAGGCGACACCCACATCCCCCAGGGTCACCTTGTAGTCACCGCCGAGCAGGGACTGCCAGCTGGTGGGGGCGGCCTTGACCAGATCCTTGTTGATCAGGAAGGCGATGGTGCCGGTATAGGCCAGCATCCAGTGGCCGTCCGCATCCTTGGCCCAGTTCGGGATGTCTGCCCAGGTGGAGGGTTTGTAGGGCTGGGTGACCCCCTGCTTGACCGCGACAGGGCCGAAGGCGCCGCCCACGTCGCCGATGTCGGCGGTGGCATTGTCCCGCTCGGCGGCGAACTTGGCGATCTCCTGGGCCGAGCTCATGTCGGTGTCCTGGTGCTTGATGCCGTAGACGCTGCCGATCTGCTGCCAGGTGTCCTTCCAGTTGGCCCAGCTGTCCGGCATGCCGATGCTGTTGAGCTGGCCTTCGCCGCGGGCGGCTTTCTCCAGATCCGCGATGTTGTCGGCGGCAAACAGTGGCTGACTGATGGCCGCCATGGCCAGTGCACTTGCGATCACGATTTTCATCATCCCATCCCTCTGGACTAGGTCAGTTAAGGTTCGAGAGGGATGCTAGAGGGGAAATATGACGGTGGCGGGGCGCTTTGATGGCAGTTTGATGACGGTCTCTGGTCGGATTGCCAATGAGCGTCAACTCGACGATGGCGGGACAGCGGGATGGCCGCTTGATGGCGGCGATCCTGTCATGGGGCTGTCATCCTGCCGGGTTACAACCCAGAGTCGATAGCGGCTGGTCTATGCCAGCCATGAGCCACAGGGACCCGACAGTGAGCAACCGCAGAGAGCCATCCAAGAGTGAACAGATTTGCCAGATCCTGCGCCGCTACATCGGCAGCGGCCAGCTGGGGGCGGGGCAACAGCTGCCCGCCGAGCGCGCCCTGAGCGAGCGCTTCGCCACCACCCGCATCACCATCAAGGAGGCGCTCTCCAGCCTCGAAGCGGACGGCCTCATCTACCGGGCCGAGCGGCGTGGCTGGTTCGTGGCGCCGCCCCGCCTCACCTACGACCCCGCCATCCATACCCACTTTCACCAGTGGATAGGCGAGCAGCAGCGCACCGCCGAAACCAGAGTGCTGGCCCACGGCGGTCAGCTTGCCAGCAGCGAACTGTGCCACTGGATGGGGCTGGCGCCCTTCACCCCGCTCTATGAAATCCGCCGCCAGCGGCTGATCGATGGGCGACCTGTGCTCCACGTCAGCCACCACCTGCTGGCGAGCCGATTTCCCGATATCGCCAGCGCGCCGCTGGCCAGCTCCCTCACCGAGCTCTACCAGCAGCGCTATGGCATAGGCCAGGGCGGGGCCAGCCTGGAGATCACCCCCTCGGCGGCACGGGGCCCCATCGCCCGCGCCCTCAACCTGGCGGAGGGGAGCGCGGTGCTGCGGCTGGTGCGGGTCAACTACGACGAGCGGGGTGGGCTGGTGGACTGCGACATCGAGCACTGGCGACCGGATGCGATCCGCATCAGCCTGGATACCCGGGCCCTGCAAGTCGCCAACGGGAGGCGCCTGCAGGAACCGATGCTGGATTAGGGACGCTCGGGGGCTATCCAGGCGGCGCGGGAGGGTTCAATGGCGATCCGCATCAGCCTGGATGGCCGTGCCATGCCGCCGCCCGACGAGGGGAGGCGACAGGCGCGGATAACAGGTGAGGAAGGCGCAGCGGATCCCGGCAGGATCCTGCGGGATCAGTTGTCGATGTTGGGGATCAGGTCGTCGAAGCTCTGGTAGCCGCAGTCGGCCAGCTGCAGCGACATGGTGTAGGTCTTGCTGCCCTCCCGCTGGCCGATGGCGGGGCGGTTGAGTTTGAGCTCCTGATGCCAGTACTCCTTCATGCGATCGATCAGCGCCAGCGCCTCGGCCTCGTCCAGATGGAGCTGACAGAGCGCCATGTAGTTGTTGGACTTGTGCATGTTCTCCACCAGATAGTCCCCCAGCACCGCCATGGCCTGCCTGGCCTGCTGGCGGGCGAAGCGGCTGTGCTGCTCGAAGCTGATACGCTCGCTGATGAGGAAGTGGTAGCTGTTGTCGATGCCGAGCTGCAGTATGCCGAGCTTCTCCAGCTTGCGCAGGTAGAGATAGCAGGAGGCATCGGTCAGGCCATACTCCCGCTTCAGATCGATCAGGGTCTTGTCGCGCCAGAAGATGTTGGCGAGGAAGGCGTAGAGCCCGGGCTCCTTGTGGAATGCCTCATCCTGCTCCTGGGTGAAGACGGCGCGGCGGCTCTGGGCATCCTGGGTGCGGTCCAGCAACTCCTCGAACGACAGTCCCACCAGGTGACAGATCTCCAGCAGGGTGTCGAATGGCAGGGAGGGCTTGTTCATCATCCGCTTGATGGTGGCGATGGAGACACCCATGGCCTCGGCCAGGGTCTGGTAACGGATCCCCTTGTCGGTCAGGGTCTTCTTCAGGGTGTCGAGAACATGGTTGGCCAGGGTCTGGCTGTAGGTCATGCAACTATTCCTTTATCTGCATTTTTAGTCGTGTCAGAAAGTGAGTTATTTTTCTGTTTTGGGCTCAGATTTTGACACCTGTAAAAACCAGAGGAAATAAACCCGGCGAAAACGGCTGAAATGGCCTGACCAGTTATGAGGCAAGGTGGCAGATAATGACACTCTACGGTGCATATCCTTCAACCTTTCAACATTTTGCTGGTGATGCATATTACATCGCACATAATTCAACTCGAATCGGATTCATGACCTTCCTGGTTGAGAAAACGATTGTTTGCTTCCAATTTAAGGGTTTTTTTAACCGCAAGGTTTTATTCTTTCCTGGCATTGAGCGGAACTCGCAAGAGGTCCGCTTTTTCTTTTGTCCGAATCTGAGCCTGCCGTCAAGGATGGGGCGCATTTTTCGACACTTTCCCCCGGATCTGGGCTCAAACCATAGGGCTCACTCCCCCTTGCAGGGGAACAGCTTGGGGATCTCCCGCACCAGCCAGCTCTTGGCCTTGCCCATGGTATCCCGCCGCCAGGCCAGCACGACCTGGATCTGATGGCGATACTCCGGGCCTATCACCTTGAGGCGCCCCGCCTTGATGTCCTCCTCGATCCAGCTCAGCGGCATGGTGCCCACGCCGATCCCGGCCAGCAGGGCGTCGCGCTTCTCGCTCATGGTGCTGACGGTGAGGCGCGGCTGCTTGTCGAGCAGCCGATAGGTGAGCACGGGTTTGCGCAGCGCCGAGTCGGCGATGGCGATGGCGCGGTAGCGGCGCAGGGTATCGTCCGCCAGGGGTTCAGGCTCCTGGTGCAGCGGGTGATCCGGGTGGGCGACATAGAGCATCACCTCCTCCTGCAGCGGCTGGTGCTTGATGCCGGTCAGCATGATGTCGGGGTTGAGGGAGGAGATGAGAAGGTCGGCCCGGCCATCTTCCAGGCACTCCCAACTGCCCGCCAGCACCTCGGCCCGCAGCCGCAGCCGGGTGTCGGTGAGCTCGGCCAGGCGCTCCACCAGCGGGTAGAGCGCCTGCAGCGGCACCAGGGCATCCACGGCTATGGTGATGTCGGTCTCCCAGCCACGGGCCAGGGCCCGGGTCTCCCCCACCAGATGCTCGGCGGCCTCTAGCAGCACTCGGCCCCGCTCCAGCAGCATGCGCCCGGCCGGGGTGAACTTGGTGCGATGGCCGCTGCGATCGAACAGCATGGCGCCCAGCTCGTCTTCCAGCTTCTGTACCGTGTAGCTCAGCGCCGACGGCACCTTGCCCAGTTCATCGGCGGCGGCCGCGAAGCTGCCACGGCGCTCGATGGCATCCAGCACCCGGATGGCCTCCAGGGTCAGCGCCCGCTCCTTGTTCCCATCTTTGGCCATATCTACCCTTCAATTTTTTTGAATATGTTTGCCAGATTATCTCGCTAACAAGTTAAGACAAGCGACTCTATTATTCAATCACCGCTCGGACAGGATGGTTCAGCGACCAAATAAGTGCAGTTCAAGGCTGTGACCCCTCTCAAACAGGCGGTCAGTCGTCAGTAAAAGAACAACATAATATTTGAATAGTCTCTTGCATGGAGGCATTGGCCCAGGCTGAACGGCCTATCAATGACATAACAATTCAAGAGAGAAATGAGCATGAAAAACCTAATCAAGATGCTGGCCGTTGCAGGCCTGATGACCGCTGGTGCCGCCCAGGCAAGTGTCCCCGCCGACTTCAACGCCGCGCCTGGGGTCCTGTTTGTCAACTGGCAGGCCAGTGCCGCCGTCGACGGCCCTGCCAACCCCATGCTGGAGGTGCGTGACGAGTCTGGCGATGTGCTGGCATCCGTCCACGCCAGCCTGACGGGCACCCAGCAGGTGAAGATCCCGAGCCGCACCCAGGGCAACCTGACGGTCAGCCTGGGTGATCAGAGCAGCAGCTACCGCATCCCGTACGGGGTGGGTGGCGGTCGCCAGCGTTAATCAACCATATCGATATTTGAGGAGCACACCATGATGAAATTGAGAGCCGCAGAAGAGCGAGGTCATGCCAACTTTGGCTGGCTGGACGCGCGTCACAGCTTCTCGTTCGGGCACTACTATGACCCGGACTGGATGGGACACTCGGTCTTGCGGGTCATCAATCAGGATCTGGTGTCGCCGGGTGGCGGTTTCGCCACCCACCCTCATGCCAACATGGAGATCCTGACCTGCGTGCTGAGAGGCACCATAGAGCACAGGGACAGCCTCGGTCATGCCGAGCAGATCCCGGCCGGGGATTTCCAGCTGATGAGCGCAGGGTCCGGCATCCGGCACAGCGAGTACAACCCCTCGCAGACCGAGCCGCTCTCCCTGTTGCAGATCTGGATCGAGCCGAATGAATACGGCACTACCCCAGGCTATCAGCAGAAGAAGATAGAAGCCCAGCCCGGGCTGACGCTGGTGGCGTCACCCGAGGGTGAGGAAGGATCCTTCAGGATCCGCCAACAGGCCAAGGTATGGCGACTGCAACTTGCCGCGGGGGAGACCCTCGAATGGGCATTGCAAGGTCGGCATGGTTACCTGCATATGATCTCGGGGGAGCTGACTGGCAACGGTTTGGCTGCCCGACCCGGCGATGGCCTGCTCAGCCGTGACGAGCAGGCCTGGGTGCTCACCGCCTCCCAGGCCAGTGAGGCCCTGTTATTTGATCTGCCCTGATAAATAAATCTTGGCGAAATGAATGAGTTAACAATTCGGTCTTACACTATTAACACAGTTATGGGTAATCAAAGGAATCTGATGATGGACAAGATGAAAGACGTGGCACTGCTGGTGGGTCGTGTACTGCTGGCGCTGATGTTTGTGATTGCAGGCTGGGGCAAGATCGGCGGTTATGCCGGTACCCAGGGTTACATGGAAGCCATGGGCGTGCCCGGGGCCGTGCTGCCGCTGGTGATCCTGCTGGAGCTGGGTGGCGGTCTCGCCATAGTGCTGGGCCTGTTTACCCGTAGCATCGCCGTGCTGCTTGCCGGTTTCACCCTGATGGCGGCCTTCCTCTTCCACTATCAGCCTGCCGAACAGATGCAGATGCTGATGTTCATGAAGAACCTCTCCATCGCCGGTGGCTTCCTGGCCCTGGCGGCGGCCGGTGCGGGGGCCTTCAGCCTGGATGCCCGTCTCGGCAAGAACTGGTAATAGCCTGATAGTTCGAGTTTTCCAACGCCTTTGGCCGGTGCAGCGGCACCGGCTTTTTTATGCCCGCCAGTGCCTCCTATCCGGAATTGTGCCGACGCCGTGATCGGCGGCCGCAAGCGCCTTTTGCATCTTCCCCCCCGATCCCCGACAATCCCATTTCGTGTGAAGTGACGGGAATGACTCACATTTTCTCGCGCGCACCCCTCTTTCGAATTGGCGGGAGTCGTCCATGTTTACCCTCTACCACTCCAATCAGCTGGATCTGCTCAAAGAGTTGCTGGTGAACCGCATCCGGCAGGCCCCCCTCTCTCACCCCTTCCAGCGGGAACAGATCCTGGTGCAGAGCCCCGGCATGGCCCAGTGGCTCAAGCTGGAGCTGGCCAAGGCCTTCGGCATTGCCGCCAACATCGACTTCCCGCTGCCCGCCAGCTTCATCTGGGAGATGTTCACCCAGGTGCTGGCGGATGTGCCGCGCCAGAGCCCCTACAACAAGGGCGCCATGAGCTGGCAGCTGATGACCATATTGCCGGCCCTGCTGGAGCGCCCCGCCTTCGCCCCCCTTGCCGCCTATCTGGGGGGCGCCGAGGAACAGGATCCGCAGGCAGATCCCCGGCAGGAGCCCGAACAGGTGCGGCTGTGGCAGCTGTGCCAGAAGATCGCGGATCTGTTCGACCAGTATCTGGTCTACCGGCCGGACTGGATCGCCCGCTGGGAAGAGGGTGAGGGTCTGGGGCTGGAGCTGGCGGGGGTGAGCGGCCAGGATTGGCAGCCCGAGCTGTGGCGCGAGCTGGTGGCCCGCACCCTGGCGCTGAGCCCGAGCGGCTATCACAGAGCCAACCTCTATGAGGAGTTTATCCAGGGGCTGCAACAGAGCGCCGAGCTGCCGGGCAGGTTGCCGGAGCGGGTGTTCGTGTTCGGCATCTCGGCGCTGCCGCCGCGCTACGTGGAGGCGCTGCAGGCCCTCGGCAGCCGGGTGGAGGTGCACCTGTTCATCACCAACCCCTGCCGCTACTACTGGGGGGATCTGCTGGATCGCAAGACGCTCGCCCGGCTGGCCAACAAGCTCAAGCCCGGCACCGACATCGAGACCCTGCAAGGGCCCGCCAACCCGCTGCTCGCCTCCATGGGCAAGCTGGGGCGCGACTACCTGCACCAGCTGATGGAGCTGGAGGTGCCCCAAATAGAGGCCTTCGTCGATATCGACGACCTCGATGCCAAGGGCAATGTCAGGCTGCTGCGCGCCATCCAGAAGGATGTGCTGGAGCTGGCAGAGCGGGGCGCCGGTCGATTCGATCTGGACGGCAGCCAGCACAAGAGCCCGCTCGATCCGGCGGATGGATCCCTGCAGATCCACGCCTGCCACGGCCCGATGCGTGAACTGGAAGTGCTACACGATCGGCTGCTAGGGCTGTTCGAGCAGGATCCGAGCCTCACCCCCAAAGACGTGGTGGTGATGATGCCGGATGTGAACAGCTACGGCCCCTACATCCAGGCGGTGTTCGGCGCCCGCGGCCAGATCCCCTTCGCGGTCTCGGATCGGGCGGCGAGTCAGGAGAGCCCGCTGCTGCAGAGCTTCCTCGCCCTGCTGCGTCTGCCCAATGCCCGCTTCGGGGCGGGGGAGCTGCTCGCCATCCTGGAGGTGCCCGCCGTGCTGCGCCGCTTCGAGCTGGATGACGGCGAGTTCAACCAGCTGCGGGTCTGGGTGCAGGAGACCGGCATCCGCTGGGGGCTGGACGATGCCTATCCGCTGCGCTTCGACTTGCCGCCGCTCAGCGGCAACAGCTGGCTGTTCGGCCTGCGCCGCATGCTGCTCGGCTTCGCCATGGGGGACGGCGAGCCGGTGGCGGGGATACTGCCCTACGCCGACATCGAGGGTCAGCAGGGGCTGGCGCTCGGCAAGCTGGCCTGGTTTGTGGATTCCCTCGCCGAATTCCTGCCCCGCCTGCAGCAGGCGCAGAGCCTGCCCGGCTGGGTAGCCTGCCTCAACGAGCTGCTGGATCGTTTCTATCTGGCGGACGAAGAGGAGGAGCGGTTGCTGCAACTCATCCGCAGCCAGCTGGCCGAGTGGCAGACCCAGCTGGGCGAGGCGCGTTTCGACCACCCCATCAGCCCTGAGCTGCTGCAGGACTACCTCGGCAATCAGCTCGGCGAGCAGCGCTCCAGCCAGCGTTTCCTGGCCGGTCAGGTGAACTTCTGCACCCTGATGCCGATGCGCTCCATCCCCTTCAAGCAGGTCTGCCTGCTCGGCATGAATGACGGCGTCTACCCGCGCACCCTGGCCCCCATGGGCTTCGATCTGATGGCCACGGCCTCCCGCCGCGGGGACAGATCCCGCCGGGACGATGACCGCTATCTGTTCCTCGAGGCGCTACTCAGCGCCCAGCAGGGACTCTACATCAGCTATCAGGGCTTCAGCGCCGAGGACAACAGTCCCAAGGTGCCCTCTGTGCTGCTGGCGGAGCTGGTCGACTATGTGCGCCAGGGCTTCGTGCTGGCGGGGGACGAGGCGCTCTCCGACGAGGTCTCCGGCGAGCGGCTGCTCGCGCACCTGGTGGTCGAGCACCCGCTCACCCCCTATAGCCATAGTTACTTCTACCCCGAGCCCGATTCTGAACATGAGTCGCGACTCTTTACCTATGCCACCGACTGGCTGTCGGCCCTCAATCCGGTGCCGGGGGCGAGCAACTTCCAGAGCGGCGAGCTGCCGTTACCTCCCGAATGGGGCAAGGAGCAGGGGCTGGAGCTGGCCGAGCTGCTGCGTTTCTATCGCCAGCCGGCCCGCTACTTCCTCAACCGCCGCCTCAAGGTGTGGTTCGAGTTGAACGAGGCCAACATCGAGGACAGCGAGCCGTTCGAGCTGGACGGCCTGCAGCACTATCAGCTCAAAAGCCTGCTGCTCGATGCTCATCTCAAGGAGGGCAACAGCGAGATCCGGTGTGAGCGGTTGCGTTTGTCGGGTCAGCTGCCGCAAGGCTGGTTCGGCAACCTGCTGCTCGACGATCTGGACGAGCAGATGGGCAAGCTGGCGGATCGGCTGCGCCCCTGGCTCGCCGGTGAAGAGGATGGCGGCAAGCAGGCGGTGGAGATCGATATCTCCCTGGCCCAGGGCCAGCTGCAGGGCTGGATCGACACCCAGCGGGGCCGCCAGCTGATCGTCAAGCCCGGCAGCTTCAACGGCAAGGATCTGCTGCTGGGCTGGGTCCAGCACCTCTGCCTCGCCCTGAGCGAGGCCCCCGGTGACACCCTGCTGCTCGATGCCAAGCTGGGCTGGCGACTGCCCGCGCTGTCCGCCGACGAGGCGCGGCCCAGGCTGGCGGCGCTGGTGGCGCTCTGGCAGCAGGGGATGAAGCGGCCGCTGCCCTTCTTCCCCAACACCGCCTGGGACTGGCTCAAGGCCATCGAGAAGGATCCGGACAAGCCGGAGGCCGCCGACAAGGCGGCGCTGGCCCGCTTCCAGGGCGGCTGGCAACTGATAGGTGAGGGCGAAGATCCCTATGTCGCACGCTGTTTCCCCGCCCTCGACGAGGAGGTGCTGAGCCAGCTGCAAGGGCTGGCCCGCGAGCATCTGACCCCGCTGCTCAACTGCCTGGAGGAGCTGAAGTAATGGCCCAAGCACTCAATACCCTGCGCTTCCCCCTCCATGGCGAGCGGCTGATCGAGGCCTCTGCCGGGACCGGCAAGACCTACACCATCGCCGGCCTCTACCTGCGGCTGCTGCTGGGCCACGGCCCGCTCATCGAGGAAGGGGAGGAGGCGGGTCAGCCCAGCGCCCACGAGCGGCCGCTGTCGGTGACCGAAATTCTGGTGGTGACCTTCACCGAAGCCGCCACCGCCGAGCTGCGGGGGCGGATCCGCGCCCGCATCCACGAGGCACGCCTCGCCTTCCTGCGCGGCGAGAGTCCGGATCCGCTGCTGGCCCAGCTGTTGCTGGAAGTGGAGGATCACGAGCAGGCGGCGCGCCGGTTGCTGGCCGCCGAGCGGCAGATGGACGAGGCGGCGGTGTTCACCATCCACGGCTTCTGCCAGCGGATGCTGAAACAGAACGCCTTCGAATCTGGCGCCCTGTTTGAAACCGAATTCTTGACCGACGACAGCCAGCTCAGGCTGCAGGCGGTGAGCGACTACTGGCGCGCCGAGTTCTATCCGGTGGACGAGGCGCTGGCCCGGGCGGTGCGCCAGCAGTGGCCGAGCCCCGCCGCCCTGCTGCGGGACATGAGCGGCTGGCTGGACAACAGCGAGCTGGAAATACGCCCTCAACTGGGGGATGAGACCCTGGCCGAGCGTCATGAACAAGCCATGAGCCGCATTGAGGCGATCAAGCAGGGCTGGCTCAGTCAGCTTGACGAGATCCGCCGCCAGACCGAGGGTCAGATCAAGCTCTATACCGGCAAGAACTACGAAGGTTGGCTCACCAAGATAACCGACTGGGCACAAGACCCGACCACTGGCTACGCCTTGGCCAAGGATCTCGAGCGCTTCGGTCAAGAGGCATTGGAAGCCAAGCTGAGCAAGGGCAAGGCGCTGCCGACCCTGCCACTGTTCACGCAGATCGATGAACTGCTCGCGAGCCGCCCCGGCATCCGGGATCTGATCCTGCAGCGGGCCGCGCGGGTGGTGCACGAGCGGATGCGCATCAGCAAGCGTCAGGCCCATCAGCTGTCGTTTGACGATCTGCTCAAGGATCTCGACGGGGCGCTCGGCTCCAACCTCGGTGACCGACTGTGCGAGCGCATTCGCACCAGCTATCGGGTCGCCATGATCGATGAATTCCAGGATACCGACCCCCAGCAGTACCGCATCTTCCATCGGCTCTATGGCGGTCAGCGCGACACTGCGCTGCTGATGATCGGCGACCCCAAGCAGGCCATCTACGGTTTTCGCGGCGCCGACATCTTCACCTACATTCAGGCGCGGCGAAATGTGAGCGCCCACTACACCCTGGGTCGCAACTACCGCTCCAGCGGCGCCCTGGTGGCGGCGGTCAACGGCCTGTTCCAGCGGGCCAGGGATCCCTTCATCTACGAGGCGGACATCCCCTTCCTGCCGGTGGAGGCGCAGGGCAAGGGCAAGGCGCTGCGACTCGATGGCCAGGTCGCCCCCGTGCTGCACTGCTGGCAGCTCGGTGGCCAGCCCACCTTCAACCGGGGGGATTACCAGAGCCTGATGGCCCGCGCCACGGCGGCCGAGATCCACCGGCTGCTGAGTCTGGCCCGGGAGGAGCAGGCCTTGATCGGCGACCAGCCGGTCAAGGCGGGGGATATCGCCGTGCTGGTGCGCACCGGCGCCGAGGGACGGCTGGTGCAGCAAGAGCTGGCGCGGCTCGCCATCGCATCCGTCTACCTGTCCAATCGCGAGAGCGTGCTGGCGCAGGTGGAGGCGCGGGAGATCCTGCTCATCCTGCACGCCTGCCAGAACCCGAGCGAGGAGCGCAGCCTGCGGGCGGCGCTGGCCACCGGCCTGTTCGATCTCGACGCCAGGGCGCTCGACACCCTGGCATCGGACGAGCGCGCCTGGGAAAGCACGGTGCAGGAGTTCGTGGAGTACCGCAAGATCTGGCACCGCCGCGGCGTGCTGGCCATGCTGCGGGCCCTGCTGCACGGGCGCAATCTCGCCTCCTCCCTGCTGGCGAGCCCTTACGGGGAGCGGCGCCTCACCAACTTCCTCCATCTGGGGGAGCTGCTGCAGCAGGCGAGCGGCGAGCTGGACGGGGAGTATGCCCTGCTGCGCTGGCTGGGGGAGGCGATCGCGCACCCCAACGGCCAGGTGGCGGAGCAGGTACTGCGGCTCGAGTCCGAGCGCAAGCTGGTGCAGATAGTCACCATCCACAAATCCAAGGGGCTGGAGTACCCGCTGGTGTTCCTGCCCTTCATCTGCAGCCACAGAGCCGCCGAGACGCCGCTCTATCACGAGGCGGATGAGGCGGGCAATCACACCATTCTCGATCTGACCGGCGCCGAAGGCTCCCTGGCCGAGGCGGACAGGGAGCGGCTCGCCGAAGACTTGCGGCTGCTCTATGTGGCGCTGACCCGTGGCGTCTACGCCACCTGGCTAGGGCTGGCCCCGGTGCGCTCGGGCAGCGGCAAGTCCGAGACCACGGATCTGCACCACACCTCCATCGGCTATCTGCTGCAGAAGGGGGAGGCGGGCGATGCCAGCACCCTGGCCACCGCCTTGCAGGAGCTGGCCCAGGCGCTGCCCGGAGTGGCCGTCGGTGAGCCCTCGCTCCGCCGTCCGGCCCCGCTGGCACCTGAGCTGGTGCAGTTGGGCGAGCCCCAGGTGCGCCACTTCACCGGTAAGCTCGAGCGGGACTGGTGGATCAGCTCCTACTCCGGGCTGGCGGCTCAGGGCAACGGCCACAGCAAGGGGGTGCTGGCCAACCCCGGCTTCGATGACGAGGTGGCGCCCGAGGCGGCCGCCGCGTTGCCGGAGGAGGCAGAGGCGCCCCAGCCCTCCATCTTCACCTTCCCCAAGGGCGCCCGCCCCGGCACCCTGCTGCACAGCCTGTTCGAGACCATCGATTTCCCGAGCGCCGGCGGCGACGAGCTGGCGCAGCACATTGCCGCGCTGCTGGTGCAGGATGGCTTCGACGCAGCCTGGGCCCCGGTGCTGCAGCAGCAGGTGGAGGCGGTGCTCGATACCGAGTTGCCGCTTCCCTTGCAACAAGACGAAGGCGGTGAGCCGGTCCGGCTGCGCCAGCTTACCGATCGCCACAAGCAGGTGGAGCTGGAGTTTTTCCTGCCCATGGGGCGGGTGACGGCGCCGGCCCTGACCGCGCTGTGCCAGCGGCACGATCCGCTGTCGAGAGGCAACAAGCCCCTCAGCTTTGCGGCGGTGCAGGGCATGCTGAAGGGCTTCATCGATCTGGTGTTCGAGTGGCAGGGGCGCTGGTATCTGCTCGACTACAAATCCAACCACCTCGGCATGAGTCCGGCGGATTACGGCCGTCCGGCGCTGGAGCGGGCGATGGCGGAGCATCGCTACGATCTGCAATACCAGCTCTACTCCCTGGCGCTGCACCGGCTGCTCTCCCTACGCCTGCCGGGCTACGACTTCGACCAGCACTTTGGCGGTGTCTTCTATCTGTTCCTGCGCGGCATGCCGCAAGGGGGTGTCTTCCATACCCGCCCCAGCCGCGAGCTGGTGCTGGGGCTGGACGAATTATTTAGCGAGGGCGCGGCGCAGCCCGCTGCCGGTGCACAAGAGTGGAATGAGGTTGAATCATGAGCAGCGGGATGATCATCGAACGGCTGAAGACCTTGGCGCTGGCGGGCCGCATCCGCCAGCTGGATCTGCAGTTTGCCAAGCTGGTGGCCGATCTTGGCGGCAGCCCCGAGCTGGTGCTGGGGGCGGCGCTCACCTGCTTCGAGCTGGGGCGCGGCCACGTCTGCCTGCCGCTGGATCTGCTGGCGCATTCTGGTAACGGACAGGGAGCCTTGCGCCCGTTCGGGCTGGATCCGCAACAGAGCCGGGATCTGCTGGCGGATCTGGCGGATCCTGGCCGCTGGCCGAGCCTGTTTGCCGAGAGCCCCCTGGTTGGCACCGAGCAAGCGGGTCACGAAGGGAGCGAGGCTTATGCCCCCCGCTGGCCGCTGCGGCTCTGGCAGGGGCGGCTCTACCTCACCCGCTACCACGATCACGAGCAGGGGGTGGCCCGCCACCTGCGCGCCCTGAGCGAGCGAGCCGAATGGCCGGAGATAGCCCCGGCGCTGGCGCGGCTGTTTGCCCGCGACTATGGGCTGATCTTCGCCGCCCTGCTCAAGGCGCGGCTCGCCCCCGATTTTTCGACGCGCCACTTTATCGAGAAGTATCTGGATCTGGTCTTTCCGAATGAAGTGGATTGGCCCGTTATCGAAACCCTGCTGGCCAGTGCCCAGGCGGCGAGCGAGCTGAGTGCGCTGGATGCCCTGGTGCCCGAGGCGCTCTGCTGCAACGGCCAGAAGCTGGCGGCGGCCACCGCGGCGGCGCGCCCCTTCGCGGTCATCTCCGGCGGCCCCGGCACCGGCAAGACCACCACGGTCGCCAAGCTGCTCGCCATCCTGGTGGAGACCGGCCTGCAAGGGGGCAAGGCCCCGGCCGTGCGGCTGGTGGCTCCCACCGGCAAGGCGGCGGCGCGCCTCACCGAGAGCATAGGCGCGGCCCTGCAGGCCCTGGATCTGCCCCCCGAGTGGGTCGATGCCATCCCCACCGAGGCGGGCACCCTGCACCGGCTGCTCGGGGTGATCCCCGGCCGCAGCCAGTTCCGCCACCACGGGGGCAACCCCTTGCACCTGGACCTGCTGGTGGTGGACGAGGCCTCCATGGTCGACCTGCCCATGATGGCGCGCCTGCTGGATGCGCTGCCGAGCCATGCCCGCCTGATCCTGCTGGGCGACAAGGATCAGCTCGCCTCGGTGGAGGCGGGGGCCGTGCTCGGCGATATCTGCAGCTTTATCGAGCAGGGCATCAGCCCGGAGCAGGCGGCCTGGCTCTCCCGCCAGACCGGCTATCGGCTGCAGGGCACGCCAACGGGCGCTCTTGGTGGCATCCCAGGCGGGGCCTCGGTGCGCGATAGCCTCTGCCTTTTAGCCAAGAGCTGGCGCTTCGATCAGCATTCGGGCATAGGCCAGCTGGCGCGGGCCTGCAACGCGGGTGACGCCGCGGCGGTGGAGGTGGTCTGGAGCGCCGGCTTCAAGGATATCAGCCTGCATCCCTGGGTCGGCGAGGCCTACGAAGGGCTGATCGCCCAGGGGGTGGCCGGTTACGGCAGCTATCTCAAGGCGGCCCGGGAGGGGCAGGATCCGACGGCGGTGTTCAAGGCATTCAACGGCTTCCAGATCCTCTGCGCCCTGCGTGATGGCCCCTTCGGGGTGGAGGGGCTGAACCAGCGGCTCGAACTGGCCCTGTCTCGGGCCGGGCTGATTTCCCGCGATGGCGACTGGTATGCGGGCCGCCCGGTGATGGTGGTGCGCAACGACCACGGCATCGGCCTCTACAACGGCGACATGGGGCTCTGCCTGCCCGATGAAACTGGCCGCCTCAAGGTGTGGTTCGAGCAGCCGGACGGCAGCCTGCGCGCGCTCTTGCCAAGCCGACTGCCCCCCCACGAGACGGTCTACGCCATGACAATCCACAAATCCCAGGGCTCGGAGTTCGCCCATACCGTGCTGGTGCTGCCGGACAGCCCCAGCCCCCTGCTGACCCGCGAGCTGGTCTACACCGGCATCACTCGGGCCAAGGCGCGCCTCGATCTCTACGGCGATCGCGCCCTGCTGGCTCAAGCCGTGCGGAAAAAGACCGAGCGTTATTCCGGCTTGGCGGAGAGGTTGGGGGATAAGATTTAATATAATCGGAAATATATTTAGAGGGTTACATGATCACAATATATACAGGGGATAATGGCTCAGGGAAGAGCAGGCAGTTGTCAATGTTGGCGAGAGATGCTGTAAATAACAACCAACATGTGATTGCAATTTCCACCTCACTAACTGACCGATTTCCAAGTAGGAGTTCTCGGGGTAGCTATTGTTACATGGGGCGGAAGTTAAATGGAAACATTTATTTAAAGGCTGTTAAGAAAGCTTTTATCTCCGCTGTCAATGAGGCGGATTTATACTCATATACGTTATCTAACATCTTAGAGTATGCTGGTTTCGAACCTCAAATAGGTTTTGACATGTCATCCTTTAACATGAACATTGAAAGCTATAAATATTATGTTGATGAGCTAAATGAAACTTATGACGAAGAGTTCATGTCGCTACTATATTTAATAAGGCATCATATACAAGACCTAGGCTATATGTTGTGGGCTAATGCTTATACTAGATATGGAGAGGGCCTTTCAGGCGAGATAATTTCTAAAATTCTTTTGAATGAACGAAAGCTGAGAAAATTTAAATTTATAAAGAAACTAGATATTTTTCTATCGAAAAACAGCAATTATTTTAAATTGCAAGATGCTAGTTCTGGAGAGTTATCGCTGATTGCGACTTCATTGTTTATTGCTGCCAATATAAAAAAATCAGGCACTGCAATATTCATCGATGAGCCTGAAAATAGTTTGCACCCTAACTGGCAGCAACAATACATTAAGAATCTATTGAATATTTTTCCTCATTCAAACATAGATTTATTCATTGCAACTCACTCTCCTTTACTTATATCTGGCTCAATTAATGAGCATGATGTCAGTGTTCTTAGATCTAGTGGCTCGTATTTTTATCCTGTGGATCCAGAGATAAAAAATGTTGAAAAAGCCTATATGGAACAATTTGGTATTGTGACACCAGAAAATAATGCTCTATCTCAAATATGTATAGATCTCATTAATGATGTTGAGCGTGGGGTTGTCAGTTATGAAGAAGCAGTAAGTATATTGCAAGAGTATGAATTAGGCTCTTATGATAATAAGCAAAAGAGTTTCTTAGAAAGTATTTATGAAATATTGGCTGTGGCAGCAGGGATGCAAAATGGCAAGAATAAGCTTTACTGATGATGAGATCCAAGAAATGATTAGGGTTTATAATCATGGTCATTCAGAGTGGTCTAATATTAGAGTCGCGACAATAAAGGAGAAAATAAAATCAGAAAAGATAAAAAGGCAGGGCTGGTTTTGTTGTTATTGTCAAAAAGATATTTATAATGAGTACAATCTATCTCTAGATATTGAACATGTCATCCCTAAATCAAAATTAAAGAAACATTTGTTTACAACTAAAAATCTCAGTGTGGCATGTAAAAGATGTAATATGAAAATCAAAAAGGATGATGTAAGCTTTCTTGTTATTCCATTGGAAAGTCTACCTAAAAGAATTTTTAGGTCTAAATATTATAGAATAATTCATCCAAATCTTGATAATTATACCAGCCATCTAATTAGAGATATGAGGCAAAGTGGTCGCAATATAATTGTGAAGTATATTGTAAAAAATAATAGTGAAAAAGGTCTTTTTACTCGAGAGTATTTCAAATTATCTGAATTAGAAAGAGCATCATTCAATAATGCTCAAGGTGGAACAGTAAGAGAAATTGAAAATCCTATCCTAATGGAACTGTTTGAAAAAATATCTAAATGAATTGAATTTTTTTCATCTCGTATGTTGAGCTTCGCAGGCTCAGCACCAACCTACCGATTGTGTAGGTTGTGGTTGAGCGAAGCGAAGCCCAACGTTTACCGCGAGATATCATTTTTTCTTCCCCTCATCCCCAGCCCTTCTCCTCATTCTTTATAAATAAGCGGGAGAAGGGAGATTTGGCTCCGTGGTTATATGCCGAATTGGCACGCCATATCCCCAATGCTGATTGATCCCCTCTCCCTTTGGGAGAGGGCTAGGGTGAGGGGAACGGGTTGCCACAATACCCACTTCGCCCACTTGGTAAAATCGGGTAGGGTGCAATAAACGAAGGAAATTGCACCGCTGCTATTTATCTGGCAAAAGGTGTAATGCGCTTCGCTTATCACACCCTACTTACACACGACTGGATGTCATTCATTGCGACTTGAATTTAAAACTATCGACCTGGAGCGGGACTATGAACTCTGTGTGCAGGCGCGCAGGGATGCCTATTTCTGCAGCTTTCAGACTTATGATGGCTTTGCCGAGTTTATCTCCGGTTATCGGGAGCGGATCCGTGAACGGCGGGCGCAAGGTGAATGGCATTACTTGCATGTCTGGGCTGGCGAGCAGCTGATTGGCCAGCTGGAGTTTCGCAGCTTCTCCGATGAGCCCGAAACCGGCTATGTGCAGCTTATCTATCTGTTTCCCGAGTATCGTGGCTCCGGCCTGGCGGCAGAATTGCAGGCGTATATCCGTCATCACTTGTTAAGCGCGGGTTGCAGATGGGCGCTACTGTCGGTTAGCCGCACCAATTTGCGGGCGCTGAACCATTACCGGCGTTCGGGCTGGACATTTTTGCGTTCCAATCCAAAACACGAAGAGACGGATTTTTATCGACTTGAACTGGCAAAATAATCTCGTATGTTGGGCTTCGCAGGCTCAGCACCAACCTACCGATTGTGTAGGTTGTGGTTGAGCGAAGCGAAGCCCAACGTTTACCGTGTAATCTCTTTTTTCCTTCCCCTAATCCCCAGCCCTTCTCCTCCTTTTTTAATAAACGGGAGAAGGGAGCAATATCGTTACCGCTGTCCGATTACGCTTCGCTAATCGAACCTGCCTGGCTGGCGATCATATCCTCGGTGCCGCTTTATCCCCTCTCCCTTTGGGAGAAGGTTAGGGTGAGGGGCCAATACAGGGGCTAGATGGTCAACTCCAACCGGTTTCCTTCGGGATCCAGGAAGGTGCTCTCGTAATAGCCGTCGCCGGTCCAGCGGGGGCCGTCCAGGTGCTTCACCTCGGCGCCTTTGAGCAGCTTGAGGCGGGCTGTCATCTTGTCCACCGCCTCAGTGCTGCCGAGGGAGAAGGCGATATGGGCCAGCCCCTGCAGCGGGTGAGGCAGAGTTAGATCAGCTGGAAACAGGTTGGGGCTGTGCATCAGCTCCAGACTGGCGCCCCCCTCGAAGCGGATAAAGTGGGAGCTGAACTGCTTGGCCGGGTTGTGGTAGCACTCATTCGCCTGGCCGCCAAACAGGGTGCAGTAGAAGCTCTTGAGGGCGTCCAGATCCTGTGCCCAGATGGCGACGTGATGGATATGCATGGTGGGTCTCCTTTGCGTTGATGCCCTCCATGCTATGCTCGACGGCTATGGTTCGACATGGCTGAGCCCGTCCTGATGATGTCTGAAACTGCCAATCTGGAAGTGATAGAAGTCTCCCCCGACTGCCGCGAGCAGATCTGTTGCGACAGCCTGTTGCTGGCGCTGACCCAGGAGCGAGTGTGGCTGGCGGGCCACTCCCACCTGCAGACCCACTATCGGATCGAACGCCGCTTCGCGGACGTGCACTGCTTCTTGATCACCCTGGGCGGCGAGGGGGAGGTGCTGATCGGTGAGCGCTATGAGCGGCTTGTCAGCGGGGAGTGGGCGCTGATCCCGGCGGGCCAGCCGCTCTGCTACCGGTTAGCAGAGACGCAGTTGCCGGAGCCGCAACTGCCTACTGGCGGTCAGTGGGAGCTGCTGTGGCTGCTGCTGCACAAGGGCTCCCCCTGGGATGCCTTCGCAAGCAGCCCCAGACTGGGTTGCACCTCCCAGCAGGCCAGCCTGCTGCATACCCTGGAGAACCTCTATGCGGAGCAGGAGCGCCATCAGGACCCGCTGCTCAGCGCGCTCTTGGTGGAGCAGCTCGGCTTCTATCTGCGCCGCCTGTTGCAAAAAGGGGAGGGACAGAAACGTGGCGAGCGGCTGGCACTGCGTCTCGAGCTGCTGCTGAAAGAGGCGCTCGGCGAGTGCTGGGACATCAGCCGGATGGCCGGGGCGCTGCACCTCTCCGAGCGGCAGCTCTATCGCCTCTGCCAGCAGCACTTCGCGCTGGCGCCCATGGCGCTGCTGCAACGGCTGCGGCTGCAACGGGCCGCGCTGCTGCTCGCCAGTCGAGGCGAGCCGGTCAAGGAGGTGGCCAGGCTGTGTGGCTTCAAGAACGAATACCACTTCTCCACCGCCTTCAAGCGCCAGCACGGGCTGGCCCCCAGCCATTATCGCAGTTTGCATCATCCTGGCTTTAAATCCGGACTACTCTGAGATCCTGCACCAGATGCGTGGGTATTCCACTCATCCAGAGCCATAATGGGCCGATAACCAGACAGGCCGGCCCAGAGCGAACCGGCAACGGGATGAGGCGCGGACAGTGCCTTGCCGGGTTCTGACTTCTACACTCAAGCTTTGCGCCCCCATGGCCATGGGGATAGAGGACAAGGATAGTCTTTTATGCTGCCAGATACGGATACGATCAAGATATCGGATGTCAGCGAGGGGGTGGTACACGGCATCCTCGAGGTGATCAGCGAAGGGGTCTGGGACTGGAACGCCAACACGGGTTTCGTTTACCGCAACTCGGGTTGGTATCGGATGCTGGGGTATGAGCCACACTCCCTCGGCAATACGGTGTTCACCTGGGAGAACGTGATCCACCCCGATGATCTGGCGCGGGTGATGGCCTGCTTTGATGCCTATCTGAGCGGGGAGGCGCCGCACTACAAGGTCGAGTACCGTTGCCGCACCCGGGATGGCGACTTCGCCTGGGTCGAGGATTATGGCCGGATCATCGCCCGCAATCCCGATGGCTCTGTGGCCCGCATGATAGGGGCTCATCGCGACATCCATGCCCAGAAGCTGCTCTACACCCGGCTGGAACTGCAGAATCGTTCGTTGGAGCAGCAAGTCGCGGAGCGCACCGCCGAGCTGCAGCGGCTCAATCGGGAGCTGCAGCGGCAGGTCGAAGAGAATCGCCGGCTGGCGGAGACGGACTCCCTGACCGGGGCCGCCAGCCGCTATCGGCTGGAGCAGGTCATCAGGCTGGAGTCCGAACGTGCCAAGCGCTTCAAGGATCATTTCTCCGTCATCGCCATGGACGTGGACGACTTCAAGCGGATCAACGATCGCTATGGCCACGCGGTCGGCGATCAGACCCTGATCGACATAGTGCGGCTGGCGCGGGACAACATCCGCGAGATCGATCTGATTGCCCGCTGGGGGGGCGACGAGTTCATGCTGATCCTGCCCAATACCCGGTTGCCGGATGCCCAGGTGGTCGCCGAGAAGCTGCGCCAGCGGTTGAGCCAGCTCAGCGTGGGCGAGCAGGAGGGCATCACCATGAGCTTCGGCCTGGTGGAATATCACCTGAGCGAATCCCAGAGCCAGCTGATGGTGCGGGTGGACAGGGCGCTCTATCAGGCCAAGCTGTCAGGCAAGAATCAGCTCTGTGGCTGGCATTGACGGGGCCTTTTTGGCATCGATACGTTTACCTCCCCCCCGGATGTGGCTTGACCAAGGGATCACCTTGACTCCGACTCTATGCACTGGTCTGATGCGCGCTCTTTCATTCCTGTGAGATGTATCTTAATGAAGAAGTGCCTCCTGATTGCCCTGACCGCCCTGCCTCTGGTTGCCCACGCCGGCCTGATGGATTCCCTGACCGATACCGTGACCAGCAGCCTCACCAGCAGCGCCAAGGAGATGGCGGGCAGCGCCATGGACAGCGCCTCCAACGAAGCGATCAAGAAGGCGTTGGACATCAAGGAAGGTGCCTCCAACAAGCAGGCCATCAAGGACAAGCTGGGCGCCCCGGCCAGCACCAGGACCGAAGCCGGTCAGGAAGTGTGGAGCTATGATCTGACCGCCCTGAACAAGGTTTCTCCCATGCTGGCGGAGACTTCCAAGACCCTGTTCAAGGATGCCGAAGCCGCTCAGAAGAGCGTCGTCATCAAGTTCGAAGGCGAGACCGTCAAGACCCTGAGCCTGGCCGACAACGCCAAGGCGTGAGTCTGACATCCGTGCATGAGAAAGGGGCCCTGTGGCCCCTTTTTGATTGGCGATGACAACGAAACGTGCAGATGGGCGACGCTACATTAAGCCGCAGCCAGCTGGCGACACCAATAGCAGAGGGTGGCCTGGGCCACCCTCTCTCGTATCCGGATCCGTTTACTTGTTGGCTTCGGCGAACTGCTTCATCACCTCGGCGTGCTTGGTCATGCCGTCGGCCCGCAGCTCCAGATTCTTGACGAACTCGGCCTTCTTGACCGGATCTTCGATCTTGTCATAGCGCTGCTGCAGGTGAGCCTGGATCTGCTCCGGGGTCATGTTCTGCATGCGGGCCATCTTGTCGTGACGGCCACCGTGGTGCTTGCCGCCCATCATGCCTGAGCCGTCCATGGGGCAACCGGTGGTGGTCGCTGCTGCGGTGGGTTGGGCCGTGCTCACGGCTTCACTGGCGGCGTAGGCGCCGAGCGGCAGGCCGAGGATCAGGGTGGCGGTCAGGAAGGTCTTGGTCAGTGATTTCATATCATTACTCCTGTCGGATTGAGTCTGGGTCGGCTTGTTCGCCTTGACCCCAAGTAAACACCCGGGAGGTGTCTGAATTTTGCCAGTTGGAGCCTATTTTGTAGCAGAGTGTGGCATCTTGGCGCTCTGGCACACTTTGACACAACCCGCCCGATTGATTTTCGTATAATCGCCCCAGCTCGATAACGGGAGAGACAGTGATGAACCAAGGCAGTCCCCATATTCTGGTGGTCGACGACCACAGCGAGATCCGCGATCTGCTGAAGCGCTTTCTGGAACAACATGGCATGCGTGTCAGTTGTGCCCGGGATGGCAAGGAGATGAAGCGGCTGCTGGACGAGCGGGAGTTCGACCTGCTGGTGCTGGATCTGATGATGCCGGGGGAGGATGGCTTGACCCTGTGCCGCGAGCTGCGGGTGAAGTCCAGGCTGCCCATCATCATGCTCACCGCCATGGGCGAGGAGACGGATCGCATCATCGGGCTGGAGATGGGCGCCGATGACTATCTCGCCAAGCCGTTCAATCCCCGTGAATTGCTGGCCCGTATCAAGGCGGTGATGCGCCGCACCCAGGCCGAATCCCAGCCGGCGCCCGAGGCATTGACCCGGGATCTGCGCTTCGATCGCTGGCTGCTCGACATCAACCGCCGTGAACTGGTGGATGAGGAAGGGGTGGGACTGAGCCTCTCCACCGCCGAATTTGACCTGTTGCGGGTGTTCCTCGAGCGGCCGCAGCGGGTGCTGAGCCGGGATCAGTTGCTGGATCTGGCCAGAGGCCGCGAGACGGTGGCCTTCGATCGCGCCATCGATACCCTGGTGAGCCGCCTGCGCCGCAAGCTGGAGCGGGATCCCAAGAATCCTGAGCTGATCAAGACCATCTGGGGCGGTGGCTACCTGTTCGCCGCCGACGTGACCCAGGAGTGAGCCGGTGGCCATGATCAAGCGACTCTGCGCCAGGCTGTTGCCGAAGGGGCTGACCGGCCAGATAGTACTGGTTGCCCTGGCGGGGCTGGTGTTGATCCAGCTGCTCAGCATCCAGATCTACCGCTCCGACAGAGAGGAGGCGCTCGGTTACGTCAACAGCCGCAATGCCATGCAGCGCATCGTCTCAGTGGTGCGGCTGCTGACCCTCTCACCCCCCTCTCTCTATCACGAGATCCTCAAGGCGAGCCGCAGCGAGACCCTGCTGCTGCGCCTCGCCGACGAACCGCTGCAGCCTGACAATCGCAGCCCCCGTTTCGAGAAGCTGGTGCGGGCCAAGCTGGATTATCCGCCGCAACTGGCGGTGGAGATCAGCGCCGAGCTGAAGCAGGAGTTCCAGCGCAGCCAGGCCTGGCGGCACCACAATCGCATGATGAAGGATCGCAACGGCATGCCGCCACCCCAGGACATGCGGCTCTATGGCTCCATCCAGCTGCCCAATGGTGGCTGGTTGCAGTTCAGCTCTCTGGTGGACAAGGAGTCGGTCAGCTGGTCCTGGCAGACCACCCTCAACCTGATCCTGGTAGCGAGCCTGGTGATCGGCCTGATGATCTGGCTGTTCCGCCGCGCCACCCAACCGCTCAAGCAACTGGCCGCCAACGCGGACAGGCTGGGGCGCGGCGAGGATATCGAGCCGCTGCGGGAGGAGGGGCCGACCGAGATCCGCGAATCCATTCAGGCATTCAACCGCATGCACACCCGGCTCGATCGCTTCGTGCAGGACAGGACCCGGATGCTGGCGGCCATCTCCCACGATCTGCGCACCCCCATCACCAGCCTGCGCCTGCGTACCGAGTTTCTGGCGGAGGGGGAGGACAAGGAGCGCATCCAGCAGACCCTGCAACAGATGGAGCAGATGCTGGCGGCGACCCTGAGCTTCGCCCGTGAGGAGGGGCAGCAGGAAGCGACCCGGGAGCTGGATCTGGTCAGCCTGCTGGAGAGCCTGTGTGACGACTATGCCGACACCGGCCAGCCGGTCACCTGCCTGGCCGAGGGCAAGCAGGTCTATGCCTGCCGTGCCAATACCCTGCGCCGGGTGCTGCAAAATCTCATCGGCAACGCCATCAAGTACGCGGGCAGCGCCGAGGTGTCGCTGGAGCGAGGCGAGGGGGAGTTGTTTATTCGGGTCTGCGATCGGGGACCTGGTATAGATCCGAGCCGGCTGGAGGATGTGTTCAAGCCCTTCGTGCGCCTCGATGAGGCTCGTAACACGGAATCCGGCAGTGTGGGGCTGGGGCTTGCCATCGCTCGTACTCTGGTACACCAGCACGGTGGGGAGCTCAGCCTGCATAACCGTGCCGAAGGCGGACTGGAGGCGAGGATCAGCCTGCCGCTGTGAGGGCCTATACCTTCATCCGATCTGACAAGAGGGCGCCCGGGTTGGCGCCCTCTTCGTATCCGAGATTACGCGAGGCTGACGACATGGTGCATGGGGGAAAGATCGAGTGAGTGGGGAGCTCGCAGGGTGTGGTGCGAGGAACTGCGGGGCTGTGGTCTGTGACCGGTGTGAATGTGGGGGAGGAATAGACAGGACTGGCCGAAAATCAGGCAACAAAAAACCCGCCGAGGCGGGTTTTTTCAATTCTTGCAGAAGGTCTTTCCGATTAACGGGAAGGCTTCCTGGCTTGAATTACAGACCAACTACGTTGGCAGCAGCCGGGCCTTTCTGGCCTTGCTCGATGGTGAACTCAACGCGCTGACCTTCGTCCAGGGTTTTGAAGCTGGTGGACTGGATAGCGGAGAAGTGTACGAACACGTCTTTGCCACCGTCAGCCGGGGAGATGAAGCCAAAACCTTTTTCTGCGTTGAAGAACTTAACGGTACCAGTCATTTTGTTAGACATAATAATTTCCTTAATAGTGATATTGAAACGCCACGGTTGTGGCAATCCATGATTTTTCGTCAGCAATACGTATGGGGAGCACTAAAGAAGGAAATTATTTGATAAGAGCTATCTGGGACAACTCTAAACAAATCACTGCTTTAAAATGACTGCCTAACATAATCAGGTCTGAACTACCGAACCATCGAGATTGATTAGAACACGCTCACCCTGATGTGGCAATCTTTATCTTGATATTAATTACCCAGTGACGCTGGCGTTTGGGTCTCATTTGTGAGAAATATCGTTGTTTAACAACGTGATAGATGTTGATTCAGGTTGGGGAGGCATAGCGATATAATGTTCATGCCCGCACGCAGGGGATGCGTCCGGGCATGAATGCATGAATATAGAAGAGATTAGCGCTTGCTGCGGAACTTGTTGCTGACGGAGTCAATCCAGCTGAAGGTATCGGGCAACACCTGGTTCTTGGCGCGCTCCTTGGCTTTCTCCCGCGCCAGCGCTGAGGCGACCTTGGCGACCTTGGCGCGCTCCGCGGCGATCAGCAGCCGCCCTTCCTCACGGATCTTGTTGCGCTCCCCATTGGTCAGGGTGTGATCGGCATTGGCCTGGGCTTTCTGCAGCAGCAGGGTGATCTCGGCCTTCTCGGCCTCGGTGAGGTCTTTCATTTCCAGTTTTTTCATGGCGCGCTCCTGCGGCAGGGGATAGCACACCCTAGCACACTCTGACGGTACATCTCTTATGCTATCGTCGCCTTGCCACCAAAAGGGCAGATTGAGGGCCATTTCCCACCATGTTCTCACCCTTTTATGGACAGTTTCCGGCGGCTTGTTGCTGATGGAACCCATTGTCCGGACCCGAGCAGGGCGGTTAGGGATGCTCTGAACCCGATCAATCATGGGATAAGGAAGGAATGGGGCGACTGGGTCCCGTCACAGTGCTTTCAACAGATCGGCAGGTCATCGCATCGGGAGATGTCCTGGCCGGATTGGCAGTAGGTACTGCGGTGTGGGCGGCGTGGCGGGCCATTTGGGCTGTGCTGGCGGTGAGCGTGCCTGGTCGGCGATCTGCTGTTATTGTGTGAGGCTGGATCCTGGCCTGAGGTTGGGGGTATGCTGGTACCAGTGCGATCCCCGATCGTCACTGTTAGCGTACTGTGATCTATGATTCGGCTGACACGCTGGAGCCCCGGTTCCAGCCTGTCTGGGTAACATTTTTGGAGTCTGATGATGAGTAACAAAGAACAGCATCACGGCAAAGATGCCAAGAAAAAACCGCAGATGTCACTGAAAGAGAAGCGCGATGCCAAACGGCAGAAAGCCGACCTGAAAAATGGCAGCGTGTTGAAGTAACGCTCCGCTACACTGTTGTTCCTCTGGAGCCAGTATCAAGCCAGCCCATCATGGGCTGGCTTTTATGTTTTCGGCCGATGAGCTCGCCTCATAGCTCGCCAAGATCCGTTCATAGCGCCCATCCTCTCTCATGCGCGCGAGCTGGCGATCGAACCACTGCTGCTGGGTGACCCGACGAAAGGCAAAGTGATAGTGGGTGGGGGCGAACAGGGTATGTTGCCTGACCCGAACGGGGGCATGGCGCCCGCTGTCCGATTCACTCTCGCGTTGCTGCGCCAGATAGTAGTAGAACACCCTCTGCTCCAGGATCACGGCATCAGTGCGGCCCAACAGCAGCATCTGTACCTGGCTCTGCTGCCTGGCCACCTCTTCATAGCGAGGATTCTGAGCGGCCATGCTGGCGAAATCCTCCCCCAGGATTTGCCGTGCCCGCTGGAAGGCGCTGACACGCAACCCCTTCAGATCCGCGATCGAGTGGATGACCCTATCGTCCAGGGTAAAGACCCTGTTGTGGAAGGTGATCACCGGCTGCGACAGATAGGCGTGCTTCAGCATGCCGGGCTTCACGTTGATGATGGCATCCAGCTTGCCCTCTTCCAGCATGCGGAAGGTACGCTCCAGCGGCAGGTAGATGAACCGGGGCTCGTAGCCACTGCCGGCAAAGGCCTGTGTCAGCAGATCCAGCTCGATGCCGCGGCCCTGGTGCTTGATCACGTAAGGCGGGATGGCGAAATTGACGCCCACCCGTAGTGGCTCGGCGGCCAGGGTGCCCATATGCAGCAGCAGGGTGAAGCGCAGCAGGCGGTTAAGGAAGGCCATGCTTGTTCTCAGGCGGATGACTCGGTCTGATGATACCCACAACTCCCAATGAGAGAGACCCAACCTGTTCGCCAGTCCCGGTAACGGGGTGATGGGGACGATGGCTGCGTCAGAAGCAGGCAAAAAAAGGCCCTGAACAGTCAGGGCCTGGTAGTCAGTCACGCGAGCCTAGAATGGAATGTCGTCGTCGAAATCCATCGGCGGTTCGTTGTAAACCGGCGGGGCAGACTGAGGTTGCTGCTGTTGCTGAGGACGGCTGTAGCCACCTTGCTGCTGCATGTTCTGCTGCGGTGCGGCCGCGGGGCGTGGCATGTTCTGCTGAGGAGCGGCCTGTTGCGACTGGCCCCAGTTGCCCTGGGATTGCTGGCCACCCATGCTCTGACCGGCGCCGCCTTGCGGACGGCCACCCAACATCTGCATCACGCCGCTGAAGCTGTCGACCAGGATTTCGGTGGTGTAACGCTCCTGACCCCCCTGATCCTGCCACTTGCGAGTCTGCAGTTTGCCTTCGACATAGACCTGGGAGCCTTTTTTCAGGTACTCGCCAGCCACTTCGGCCAGCTTGCCCATGAACACCACACGGTGCCATTCAGTGCGCTCTTTCTGCTCACCGGTCTGCTTGTCGCGCCAGGATTCGGAGGTGGCCAGGGTGATGTTGGTCACGGCACCGCCACTCGGCATGTAGCGCACTTCCGGGTCTTGCCCCAGGTTACCGATCAGAATGACTTTATTGATGCCTCGACTGGCCATAATCTCTCTTCCACCCTTTATATACCGGCCGGGCCAAATGCCCGGACCAATTCAACATTTCGTTCGTGTTCGGTGAGATGCGCCCCACTGGATGGGGGATCTTCACTCATGTCATGGCTGCGCCCGATCTGGCCGAATAAATCACCAGCCGCTCGTCCCAGCGTTTGCCCGCAATAGTAACAGAGTTGGCGGGCATGAGGGCACATCTTCCTGCCCGGCGGGTGTCAATCCCGCCGTCGGATCCTTCATTAACTTACCCGAGGTGCGGGGTTGCCAGCAAGCGGCGCTACCCGTGAGAGCGGTATCCACCCGGGAGGGCCATGCCTGTGCCGGCAGGTACTAGTAGACCCCCCAAATGGGGAGGGTATGCTAGTCATTTGTATTGATTGAGAAATTGGCAAGCTTCAAAGGAATCACAGTAGCGCCTAATACTTTTTTAATACTTCAGTCAGGAGGGGGGATTGGTACTCTCTCCCGTCGAAAAGCCCAGATCCGAATGTGCAAGGAAGTCTTCTTGATGACGCCCGAATACCCCTTAGTGCTGATCACCGAACATAACGCACAAGCTATCAGTTTTCAGCGTCACCTCGGCGAGCAGCTGGGCTTGGCCATCCTGCTGGTGGGAGAGCTGGATGCCCTGCCGGAACCGGCAGATACCGACAGCCAGTCCCTGTTCATGATCGATCTGGATTACCTCAAGTCGACTCAGCAGGCGGACTGGAGCCAGACGCTTTGCAGTCGATTCGGTGGGGCCAGCACCGTGCTGCTCAATGCCCCCACCAGTACGGACCGGGAGCTGTTGCTGATGTGGCCGCACACCAGCGGACTCTTCTTCCGCCAGGACAGCCTGGATCGGCTGGTGATCGGCATCGGCAAGGTGCTGCAGGGGGAGTATTGGATCCCGCGCCATCTGCTCTGTGATCTGGTGGATTACTACCGCAAGGGCAGCGGCCAGCCGCTGCGCAACCAGACGCTGCTGACGGCCCGTGAACAGGAGATAGTCCGTCATCTGATGACGGGGGCCTCCAATACCGAGATCGCCGACAGCCTGTTTGTGAGCGAACACACCATCAAGTCCCACCTCTATAACGTATTCAAGAAGTTGAACGTCAAGAACCGCTTGCAGGCGGTGAGCTGGGCCAAGGAATATCTCTGAAGAGCGGGGTCAGGCTGATAAAAGCCTGTCTATTCATCCAGTAGTCACTGTGCCATACTGGTTCGCTCTGGTTTGTGTATCGAGCGTGCAAGAAGATGGAAAAAATCGTGATTCGGGGTGCCCGCACCCACAATCTCAAGAACATCAATCTGACCCTGCCCCGCGACAAGTTGATCGTGGTCACCGGTCTGTCCGGTTCCGGCAAATCCTCGCTGGCGTTCGATACGCTCTATGCCGAGGGGCAGCGCCGCTACGTGGAGTCACTCTCCGCCTATGCCCGTCAGTTCCTCTCCCTGATGGAGAAGCCGGATGTGGATCATATAGAGGGGCTGTCACCGGCCATCTCCATCGAGCAGAAGTCCACCTCCCACAACCCGCGCTCGACCGTGGGCACCATCACCGAAATTTATGACTACCTGCGCCTGCTGTTTGCGCGGGTAGGTGAACCCCGCTGTCCGACCCACGCCATCCCGCTCGCCGCCCAGACCATCAGCCAGATGGTGGATCAGGTGCTGGCCCAGCCCGAGGGCAGCAAGCTGATGCTGCTGGCACCCGTGGTACGGGATCGCAAGGGTGAGCACAGCAAGCTGCTGGAGAATCTGGCGGCGCAGGGCTATATCCGCGCCCGCATCGATGGCGAGGTGTGCGATCTCTCCGATCCTCCCCCGCTGGAGCTGCACAAGAAGCACACCATAGAAGTGGTGGTGGACCGCTTCAAGGTGCGTGCCGATCTGGCGCTGCGCCTCGCCGAATCCTTCGAGACGGCGTTGACCCTCTCCGGCGGCATAGTGCTGGTAGCGCCCATGGACGGGGAGAAGGGGGTGGTTCCCATGACCTTCTCCGCCAACTTCGCCTGCCCGGAGTGCGGCTACTCCATGTCGGAGCTGGAGCCACGCATCTTCTCCTTCAACAACCCGGCCGGCGCCTGCCCGACCTGTGACGGCCTCGGGGTGCAGCAATATTTCGATCCCGCCAAGCTGATCCACGACCCGAGCCAGAGTCTGGCGAGCGGTGCTATCCGCGGTTGGGACAAGCGCAGCTTCTATTACTTCCAGATGCTGAAATCCCTCGCCGAGCACTACAAGTTCGATCTGGAGAGCCCCTGGGAGGATCTGCCGGCCAAGACCCAGGAGGTGATCTTGCGTGGCTCGGGTCGCACCGAGATCGAGTTCCGCTACATGAACGATCGCGGCGATGTGGTGGTGCGCAAGCACCCGTTCGAGGGGATCTTGCACAACATGGAGCGGCGCTACCGGGAGACAGAATCCAACTCGGTGCGGGAAGAGCTCTCCAAGTACATCGCCAACAAGTCCTGTACCAGCTGTGGTGGCAGCCGGCTGAGGGAGGAGGCGCGCCACGTGTTCGTGGATAACCGCAACCTGCCCGCCATCGCCGAGCAATCCATCGGCGATGCCCTGGCCTTCTTCGAGGGGTTGGCGCTCACCGGTCAGCGCGCTCAGATCGCCGACAAAATTCTCAAGGAGATCGTCGAGCGGCTCGGCTTCCTGGTCAACGTGGGCCTCAACTATCTGAGCCTGTCCCGCAGCGCCGAGACCCTGTCCGGTGGCGAGGCGCAGCGCATCCGGCTGGCCAGCCAGATCGGTGCCGGCCTGGTGGGGGTCATGTATGTGCTGGATGAGCCCAGCATCGGCCTGCACCAGCGGGACAACGAACGGCTGCTCAAGACCCTCACTCACCTGCGCGACCTCGGCAACACCGTGATCGTGGTGGAGCACGACGAGGACGCCATCCGCCTCGCCGACCACGTGCTCGACATAGGCCCCGGGGCGGGCGTTCACGGTGGTGTCATCGTCGCCCAGGGCACGCCGGAGGAGATCATCGCCAACCCCGCCTCGTTGACGGGGGATTACCTCTCCGGCCGCAAGCAGATCGCCATTCCCGCCGAGCGTACCCCGCTCACCGGCAAGTGGCTGAAGCTGAAAGGGGCGAGCGGCAACAACCTGCGCAACGTCAACCTGGATCTGCCCATAGGGGTGATGACCTGCGTCACCGGGGTCTCCGGCTCAGGCAAGTCGACCCTGATCAATGACACCCTGTTCCGCATCGCCCACCGGGAGCTGAACAAGGCCACCGAATCGACCCCGGCGCCCTACCGCGAAGTGGAAGGGCTGGAGCACCTGGACAAGGTGGTGGACATCGATCAGAGCCCCATCGGCCGTACCCCGAGATCCAACCCGGCGACCTACACCGGCCTGTTCACCCCGATCCGCGAGCTGCTGTCCGGCACCCAGGAGGCGCGTTCGCGCGGCTACCTGCCGGGCCGCTTCTCCTTCAACGTCAAGGGGGGCCGCTGCGAGGCCTGCCAGGGGGATGGCGTCATCAAGGTGGAGATGCACTTCCTGCCAGACGTCTATGTGCCCTGCGACGTCTGCAAGGGCAAGCGTTACAACCGCGAGACCCTGGAGGTGAAGTACAAGGGCAAGAACATCCACGAGATCCTCGACATGACGGTGGAGGATGCCCGCGAGTTCTTCGATCCTGTGCCGGCGGTGGCGCGCAAGCTGCAAACCCTGATGGATGTGGGCCTCTCCTACATCCGGCTCGGCCAGTCGGCCACCACGCTTTCTGGCGGCGAGGCGCAGCGGGTCAAGCTGGCGCGGGAGCTCTCCAAGCGCGACACCGGCCAGACTCTCTACATCCTGGACGAGCCGACCACCGGGCTGCACTTCCACGACATCCAGCAACTGCTCAAGGTGCTGCACCAGCTGCGGGATAGGGGCAACACCATCGTCATCATCGAGCACAACCTGGACGTCATCAAGACCGCCGACTGGATCGTCGATCTCGGTCCCGAGGGGGGCGCCGGCGGTGGCCGTATCCTGGTGACCGGCACGCCCGAGGAGATGAGCCGCTGCAAAGATTCCCATACGGCGCGCTTTTTGGCGCCCTTGTTGGTAAAATAAGCGTCTCAGTCATGCAACAAGGGGCCCAGGGCCCCTTGTTTTTTTATGGGCTGGCGGGAGCTGCTCCCTCAGGGCCATGCCCCATACTTGATCTCGTCTCCGCCCTTGTTTGCTGTCATCAGGATCCCGGCGTCTATGACCCACAATCCCCGTCCCATCGATCATCTGCTGGCCTACTCCATGTTACCCGTCTGGGTGGGCGCCGTGCTGATGCTGCTGATCGTGATCGCCCTGTCGCAGATACCGGCGGTGGAGCGGCTCGAGGAGCAGAGGATGAGGGAGCATCTGCAACGGGTGTGCAGGGCGGTGCAGGGGGACATCGATGCGATCAACGCCTTCACCCGGGACTGGGGCATCTGGGACGAGACCCGAACCTTCATCGCCAAACCCAACCGGGGCTACATCAACTCCAATCTGCTGGTCGATACCCCGATGCGGGATTTCGAGCTCAACCTGCTGAGCTATCTGGATCTGCAGGGGGAGGAGGTCTGGACCCGCACCATGCTGCCGGACACCGAGGGGGTGGATACGACGCTGCTACCCCGTTTTCTGGATGAGCTGACGTCGCGCCTGCTGGCTGAGTCGCGCCAGGGGCAGATGCGGGCCCTGAGCGGGGTGCTGGGCTCCCAGTGGGGGCCGCTCATCTTCTCGTTGCAGCCGGTGACCGACAGTGCGGGGCTGCACCAACCCAACGGCTTCTTGCTGGCGCTGCGCTGGTTGGATCGACGCTACATGGCCAAGCTGGCCGAGCGCGTCGCCATCCCCCTTCGCTTCGCGCCGCCGGTGTCGGCCAGAGAGATGGCGGGGTTCGACACGCTCGGCAACCGGGTGCGCTATCGGCTGGTGGATCTCGGCCTGCGCTGGGTACGGGGAGAGGGGTTGCTGCTCGACAGCGCGGGCAATCCCGTGCTGACGCTGATCGTGGAGGAGGAGCGGGACGTGCTGCGGGGCGCGCTGGAGGGGACCCTCTGGATGCTGTTTGGCATGCTGCTGATCAGCCTGTGTTGCATCCTCATCGCCCGGCAGCGGCTGCGCTCCATAGTGCTGGAGCCCGTCAACGAGCTGGTGACCGCCCTGCAGCATTTCAGCGAGCAGCCGGATGTGAGCCGCCTGCCCATCTTCGACAGCAGCTGGGAGATGGCCCTGCTCAGCCGCAAATTCAGGGAGATGGCGGCCAAGATCAGCCTGCAGCACAGCGCCATGCAGGCGCACTCCTCCCGGCTGGAGATGGCCGCCTACACGGATCCCCTGACCCGGGCCTTCAATCGCCGTTATCTGGAGGAGTGGTTGCTGGCCCGCTACGAGCTGGCCGAGCCCAGGCTGGCGGTGCTGCTGGATCTGGATCACTTCAAGCGGGTCAACGATCACTTCGGTCACGACATGGGGGATCTGGTACTGCGCCAGCTGGCCGCGCTGTTGCGCCACTCGCTGAGGGAGGGGGAGCCGCTGATCCGACTGGGTGGGGAGGAGTTTCTGTTGCTGCTCTCCCGCCAGGATGGGCAGGTCCGCCTCGCCAGCCTGCACCGCGAGATCGCCGCCTATCCGTTCGGTCCAGAGACGGCGCCGCTGCACATGACGGTCTCGCTGGGTTATTGCGACTACCCCTTGCACCGGGAGCTGGAGGAGTCGTTCTGGGAGCTGAGCTTCAAGCTGGCGGACATCGCGCTCTATCGTGCCAAGCAGGAGGGGCGTGATCGTTGGCAGGGGTTCGACGGCGAGTTGCCTCGCGAGTGGTGGGCGTCGTCGCCTGAGCAGATCGTCGCCGGTGGGGTGCTGAATTATCGGACGTCCGGCCCGGCGGAGGACACTAGTGCATCAGGACCAGCCACGCCAGCGCGATAACAAATCCCAGCAAGATGAACAGGAAGGAGCCTATGCCCCAGATGGCTGCCAGGATGCCTAATACTTTGTCTCTGGTGGTTTGCTCTTTCATAAAATATCGCTTACAGGCGTGTTACATCACCTTAATAAAATACGCCTTTCAGGATAGGTAAACAACGGTCAAGACGGGAATGAGCGGCCGCAAAGGTGTATTTAAATTATATTTAAGTGGGCAAGACTCAGTTATATCTCACGTTAATCTATTGTAATTAATGGCCTTATTTTAATTTGTTGATGATTTGATGAGCAATGAAAGCTGTTATGTACATCCATCTATTTCTTGGCAACTATTGAGCTAAATCAATAACTGATCATTCACATCCTTTTATAGTTTTCGGGCTTACAACATAGAAAGAAAACAAAAAAGGAAATACGTGATGAAAAAGATCCTGCCGCTGCTGATCGCAGCCGCCCTCGCTTCCCCTGCCGCCATGGCCCATCAGGCCGGTGATATTCTGGTTCGTGGTGGTCTGGCCTTCGTCTCCCCTCAGACCAGCAGTGACGATGTTCTGGGTACGGGCGAGCTGGATATCGACAGCAACATGCAACTGGGGCTGACCCTCTCCTACATGATCACGGACAACTGGGGCGTCGAGTTGCTGGCCGCCACCCCCTTCTCCCACTCGGTCTCGACCCCAGGGCTGGGTGAGGTTGCCAAGGTCAAGCACCTGCCACCGACCCTGATGGCGCAATATTACTTCGGGGATGCCAACAGCAAGGTGCGTCCTTACGTCGGTGCCGGCATCAACTACACCACCTTCTTCGATGAAGAGGGACGCGGTGCCCTGGCGGGCACGGATGTCAGCGTCGACTCCTCCTGGGGTCTGGCGGGTCAGGTGGGTCTGGACATGGCGATCAACGATCGCTGGTTCGTCAACGCCTCCGCCTGGCTCATCGATATCGACACCGATGTGCACACCGCGGTGGGGACCATCAACACCTCCATCGATCCGGTCGCCTTCATGTTTGGCGTCGGCTATCGCTTCTGATAGGACGCGGGTTGGCCGCCTCAAGGCCATGACAGCTAAGCACGTCTCTTTGGCCCGGCTCTGTTCGGGCCCTTTTCTGCCCGGGACTGGGCCATAACGTTGATCCAGCCCATCATCGCGCCAGATAGCACTCTCCTATTGAACGACCCTGCCGATAGTCTCTGCATTCACGCCATTTTTCCCAACGAGTGAGGATGTCTCTATGGGTTTGTCTATCGTGCAGCGGATCATCGCCGGATTTGTGTTGATGTTGCTGCTTCTTATCCTGCTTGGCCTCATCAGTACCCTGAAGATCCGGGGTATCAACGAGGGGCTGTCGCAGGTCTCGGATCGGGCCACCCCCCTGGTGATTACCGTGGCGGGGCTCAAAGGGGCACTGCAGGACAGCAGCCGCTGGGTGCTGGTCTACCGCAGCAGCGAGGATGCGGCCCAGTTGCCGCAGCTGGCCAGCCAGTTCAAGGCGCAGCAGGCGCACTTCGTGCAACTGAGCCAGGGGATGGGCAAGTTCGTGACCGAGGCGAACGAGCGCTTCCGGCAGGTCGATGATGCCACCAAGACCTTCTACGGCCTGGCGGATCAGGTGCTGACCCAGCATGTGCAATGGGTCGAGGCCCTCGATCGGCGCCGCCAGCTGGAGATCGCCTTCATCCGGCTGGAAGATACCTATCAGTGGGCCGCCGACCTGTTGCTGCAACAGGCGTCCGGCAAGCGCTCCATGCGTAACAAGGCCGAGCTCATCACCTCCGGCATAGCGCGGGATCTGAAGAATATCCGCCGGGCCGATGCCGGCACGGATCTCAACGAGCTGGAGAAGGTGCTCAGCAAGGACATAGAGATGGCCCGCAAGCGGCTCGAGCGGGTGCTGGTGCCCGACGACGTGAAGCAGCGCTTCGTCGCCAACCTGGATCGGATGCAGGAGCTGGCGCTCGGCCCGCAGGGGCTGCTGGCTACCATGCGTCACGCCCAGCAACTGGCCGCGTCGCAGCAGGAGCTGAACCAGCGGCTCGATACCAGCCTGGCCAACAGCCTGGCTCTGCTCGACGAGATGGGCCAGTCGGCCGGCGTCATCGCCAGCCAGAGCCGTCTCACCGCGGATGATGCGGTCAGCAGTGCCAGCCTCTGGATCCTGATAGTGGCGACCGTCTCGGCCGCCGCCGCGCTGCTCATCGGCTACACCACGGCGCGCAGTATCCAGCGTCCGCTGCAGCTGATCGATCGGGAGCTGGGCCGCATGGCGGCCGGTGACATGACCCGCCGCATCGACTACCAGAGCCGCTGCGAGTTCGGCAGCCTGGTCCGCTCTATCAATACCCTGGCGGGCAAGACCGGAGAGCTGCTCTCCCAGATCAACGCCGGCTCCCGCCACCTGGTGGGCGAGGCGAGCCGCGCCGCCGAGATCAGCGAGCGCGCCATGGCCAGGGTGCAGGATCAGAAGAGCCAGACCGACCAGGTCGCCGCCGCCATCACCGAGCTGGAGGTGAGTGCCACCGAGGTGGCCCGCTCCACCGATGGCACCAAGCGGGAGGTGGATCTGGCCGACGAGGAGGCCCGTGCCGGTCGTCGGCAGGTCGCGGCCACCCGCCAGATCACCGAGCAGCTGGCGGGCGCCATGGAGGAGGCGGTCGGCATCACCCACAAGCTGGGGGAATTCAGCAACAACATCGGCAGCATCCTGGATGTGATCCGCAGCATCGCCGAGCAGACCAACCTGCTGGCACTCAACGCCGCCATCGAGGCGGCCCGGGCCGGCGATGCCGGCCGTGGCTTCGCGGTGGTGGCGGACGAGGTGCGGGCTCTGGCCAACCGGACCCAGACCTCGACCGAGGAGATCCAGGCCATGATCGAGAACCTGCAGAGTTCGAGCCGGCAGGTGGTGGAGGTGATGGGGCGCAGCCAGGAGCAGACGCTGGGCTGCGTGGAGCAGACCCGCGCCATGGATCTGGCGCTGCAGTCCATCGCCGAGCGGATGAGCGCCATCAAGTCGATGGCGGATCAGGTGGCCCACGCGGCCCAGGAGCAGATCTCGGTCAGTCAGGGGGTGGCCCGTCATATCGCCGGGATCGCCGACGTGGCCTACGAAACCGAGCGGGAGGCGCGGGAGTCGGCCGGCAGCAGTGAAGTGCTGGCGGAACTGGTCGCCAAGCAGCAGCAATTGATCGCACATTTCAAGGTCTAGGAGGGCTTATGTCTAACAAGTGGATTGGGGCCCTGAGTCTCCTGTTATGCGGCCAGCTGATGGCCAGTGAGTTGGTGATCGAGAGCTGGCGGATCGATGACAAGGCCCTGTGGGAGCAGAAGATCATTCCCGCCTTCGAGGCGGCCCATCCGGGCATCCAGGTGAGGTTCAACGGGGTGCAGAACGTCGACTACATGCCGACCCTCTGGGCCAGCCTGAAGGATGGCAAGGCGGGGGATCTCATCACCTGCCGCCCGTTCGACGACTCCCTCGCCCTGTTCAAGGCGGGCCATCTGGTGGAGTTGAGCGAGATGGCCGGGATGGAAAACTTCCCCAGTTTCGCCCAGTCGCCCTGGCAGACGGATACCGGCGCTCAGACCTTCTGCGTGCCCATGGCCTCCGTCATTCACGGCTTTTTCTATAACAAGAAGATATTCAGCGACTTGGGTCTCTCAGTGCCGCAGACCCGCGACGACTTCTTCGCCGTGCTGGACAAGGTGAAGGCGGACGGGCGCTATGTGCCGCTGGCCGTGAGCGGATCCGAGAGCTGGGTGGCGTCCGAGCTGGGCTTCCAGAACATAGGGCCCAACTACTGGAAGGGGGAAGATGGCCGGCTGGCGCTGCTGGGCGGCCAGGAGCGGCTCGACAACCCGCAATACGTGCGGGCGTTCGACGAGCTGGCCCGCTGGCGCGCCTATCTGGGGGAGGGGGGCGAGGGTCGTGACTATGCCACCACCAACGAGCTGTTCACCTCCGGCAAGGCCGCCTTCTATGCGGCCGGCTCCTGGGAGATAGCCCCCTTCACCGGCAAGGTGGACTTCGGTGTCATGCGCCCCCCTGTGGCCAAGCAGGGTGACGGCTGCTTCTTCACCGATCACACCGACATCGGGATGGGGCTGAACCCGGCCAGCAAGAACAAGGAGGCGGGCATGGCCTTCCTGCAATGGCTGACCACCCCCCAGTTTGCCGAGCTCTATACCAACTCGTTGCCCGGCTTCTTCTCCCTCTCCAACCACTTCTTCGAGGTGACCAATCCGGCGGCGAAGGAGATGATGGAGTGGCGCGATCAGTGCGACTCCTCCATCCGGGTGGCGACCCAGATCCTCTCCCGTGGCACCCCCAAGCTGGGGGATGAACTGGCCGAGGTGAGTCAAGCGGTGTTGCTGGGCAAGCTGACGCCACAGGCTGCGGCGCAGCAGCTGGAGCAGGGGCTGAAGGGCTGGTATGGCCCCCATCAGGGCAAGGCCAAGGGGGCTGACTGCCAGTGTGAGGTGCCGGCGGCTCCCTCGACCGCGGTGTCGGGTGCATCGGCCTCCCTCGCACCCTCGGCCGCGGTGTCAGGAGCATCGGCTTCCCTCGCACCCTCGATGAGTACGCCTGCGGCGGCCCTGCTACCGGCAGCCGGGGTCGAAGAGGCGCTCGCCAGCGAGCTGGCGACGCCCACACAATAAAGCGCACAATAAAAGGAAGCATCGACAACGGGAGGCATCAGCCTCCCGTTTTTATTGCTGCGGGCGGTCGACGGCCGTCGAGTGCCAGCGACAGAGGCTGCCGATGCGGGCCACGGGCACGAATCCCAGCGAGCGGTAGACGCGCTGGGCATGGTAGTGCTCGTCGGCCACTATGATGAGGCGCTCGGCGCAGGTCAGGCCCTGGCGGGCTACCTGGCTCAGCAGCTGGCGGCAGAGCCCCCGGTTGCGCCAGTCATGGTGGGTGCGCACCAGCTGAAAGCGCCCCATGGTCCCGGTGAAGAACAGGCCGCAACTGGCGACCAGCTGCTCCCCCTGCCAGATCCCCCACCACTGCCCCAATCCATCGGCGATCATGGCCTGATACAGGCTGCGGCGTGACTGCAGATAGGGCAGGTAGCGCTTCTCCTCGTGGCTCGGGTCCCGTTCATCGCACTCCAGCACCAGCCAATCATCCCAGTCGGCCGCCGTGAAGGGGCGGGCATGGGTAGTCGCGGGTGGCGGGGTCGTCTGCTGCCAGCTGGTGGCATCCAGTGCCAGCACCACGCATTCCACATATTGATAACCCGCCGCCACGAAGCCGGCGACCCGGCTGTTCTGGCCCGGGGCAAGTGGCCACTGGAAGGTGCGGTGGCGCACTCTTGGGTCACTGCCGATCAGCTTGTCGAAGCTGGCCTCGAGCCAGCCCTTGTCACGATCGCTGGGCGGGGTGGGGAGCAACAGGTAGTTGCCGAAATAGTAATCCGGGGCGGTCGGGGTTCGTACGGCCCAGAACTGCTCATGGTCCACCACCTCGCCCTGATAGCGATCGAACAGCAAATCGGTGGCAAAGCCGGGATGATCTTCCATGATGGGGTTCCTGCAAGTGACTCAATTGATTATCGGCAGGAAGGGGAGGAAGTTAAAAAAAAGGCCGGGAAAGCCCGGCCAAACAATCACACGCAGATTCAGAACGTCCAGGACGATCCGCCCGCATCATAACGCGACTGGGGCCATTTTGGGATGGGGGGACAGGGTTAGTTAAATTGAATCGCCAAATAAAAAAGCCGCTGATCCCGCCCTGACGGTAAATCGGTGTTGACTTTGATCCGTTTTCTCATAAAGATAGCAAGACGTTTAGACGTCCAAACATCCGTTTTGACGTACAGGAATCGGTTGTAGGACAGGGAGATAACAGATGGGATTTCACAGCGCGCGTCAGGTAGAGGCACTCAACCAGAGTCTGGCTGATCTGGGTGGCGACATATCGGTCAGCTTCGAGTTTTTCCCGCCCAACAGCGAAGGGATGGAAAACACCCTCTGGCAGTCCATCGAGCGGCTGCAGGTGCTGGAACCCAAGTTTGTCTCCGTGACCTATGGCGCCAACTCGGGCACCCGGGATCGCACCCACAAGGTGATCAAGGACATCAAGGAGCGCACCGGCCTCATCGCCGCGCCGCACCTGACCTGCATCGATGCCAGCCGCGACGAGCTGAAGACCATCGCCCGTGACTACTGGAACAGCGGCATTCGTCATATAGTCGCCCTGCGCGGTGACTTGCCGCCGGGTATCGACAAGCCCGACATGTATGCCACCGATCTGGTCGCCCTGCTCAAGTCCGAGGCCGATTTCGACATCTCGGTGGCCGCCTACCCGGAGGGTCATCCCGAGGCCAGGAGTGCGCAGTCCGATCTGCTGAGCCTGAAGCGCAAGATAGATGCGGGGGCTGATCGGGCCATCACCCAGTTCTTCTTCGATGTGGAGACCTACCTGCGTTTCCGGGATCGCTGCGCCGCCATCGGCATCGATACGGAAATTGTGCCGGGGATACTGCCGGTCTCCAACTTCCAGACGCTCACCAAGTTTGCCGGCTTCACCAACGTGAAGATCCCGGGTTGGATGCACCAGCGCTTCGAGGGGCTGGAGAACGATCAGATGACGCGCAACATGGTGGGCGCCAGCATCGCCATCGATCAGGTGCGGGTGCTGAGCCAGGAAGGAGTGAAGGATTTCCACTTCTACACCCTGAATCGCTCCGAGCTGACCTATGCCATCTGCCACACCCTGGGGGTCAGACCGAAGGGCCAGGCCTGATCCCGAGCAGAAGGAACAGGACAAAAAAAAAGCCAATGAGTCACCTCATTGGCTTTTTGTTTTGGCTGGTCTGTCAGGGTCGGGTTGGCTGGATCTCTTTTGGTTCCAGCGTGATGACGGCATTGCCGGCCGCACCGGGGTACTGGTGATAGATCTGATCCTGCTCCAGGGTGTAGAAGGTATCCAGGTAGTCGTCGTTGTTGGTCATCCAGGAGTCGGGCAACGCCTTGACGATGCGACCGCCGAGATCGAGGAAGGGCAGGGCCTCCGGCACGCCACCGGCGGTGAAGCCGAGCTTGAGCGCCTCAATCAGCAGGGCGCTGAGCTCCTTGTAGTTGACGTTGTCATCCTGCTCCATCATGACGAGATCGACGGCGCCCCAGCGATAGCGATCCCAGTACACCAGTATCTGGTTGGGGCTGTAGTCGGTGTTGTCATGGTCGAGGTAGGGCAGGTCGACTATGTCCACCACGGGCTCATCCCGGCTGGGATTGACCCCGGCCACCACGGCATACACCTCGGCGGCGCCGAGCAGCCAGGGCTCCTGATCGTCCTGCAGCCGGATCTTCTTCAGAATGCTGGTCTTGAGAGGTGCCGTGCTGTCGGCGGCGCGCGGCGCGGCCTGCAGATCAGCCTCGGCCAGCGCCTTGCGCATCACCCTCAAACCGGCATTCTTGGCCTTGACGGGGTCGGCCTCCACCACCAGTACCGGGCGTGCCGGTGGCTGATTCACATCGAGGTAAACAGGATTGCCGGCCGTGTCGAAGGCCTCGATGGCGCTCCAGCTCTGCTCATCGCCGCTGGGAACATAGGCGACGAGCGGCTCGACACCTTGCTTCAGTGCGACAGCCTGCTCGGGGTTGGCCAGCCTCAGCTGCATCAACTGCGTGACCTCGCCCTCCAGTCCCTGCCTGCGGATGGCGGCCTGATCGGCATCGGTGGCCTGCCGCTTCAGCCTGGGGCTGGCCTTTTGCAACAGCTTGGGCAGCGGGCTCTGATACTGCGGGTTGCCGAGCAGGGGCTGCAGGTTCTTCTGTTGCAACGCGAGCTGGCGTGCCAGCTCCCGATCCTGATCGGCGGCCTGAGCCGTGGTGCCCAGCAAGGCCAGTAATACAATGACAGCCTGATTCCTCATTCTTGTTCTCCAGTATTGAGTCTGACAGAGGCGCGCATCGGGGAAGGGTCGCCGCCTCAAGCGCACTAGACGGCAATAGGTTTCAACTGTGAACCCTCTTTGCTGAATTATGTGCGGCGTCTCACTGGAGTCTCCCCAGATGGTCAGGTCAGGCGCGGCGCCGGTTGACGAGATGCAATCCGATGCCGACCAGCAGTCCCCAGCAGGCGGCGCCCACCCCAAGCAGGCTGATCCCGGAGGCGGTGATGATGAAGGTCAACAGTGCGGCCTCCCGCTCCTCATCCTGCTGCAGTGCCCCGTGCAGGCTGCTACCGATGGTACCGAGCAGGGCGAGTCCCGCCACGCAGGTCACCAGCTCGGCGGGGAAGGCGCCGAACAGGGCGACCACGGTCGCACCGAAGCAGCCGGTCAACAGGTAGAAGCCACCGGCCCAGACCGCGGCTGGCCAGCGGCGACTGGCGTCGGGATCCACCTCCTTGCCCATGCAGATGGCGGCCGTGATGGCGGCCAGGTTGAAGGCATAGCCACCGAACGGGGCCAGCAACAGGCCGGTCAGGCCGGTCCAGCCGATCAGGGACGAGGTCGCCGGCTGATAGCCATGGGCGCGCAGAATGGTGATGCCCGGCATGTTCTGCGACGTCATGGTGACCAGGAACAGCGGCAGGGCTATGCCCAGCAGGGCGCCCGAGGAAAATTCGGGCCAGGTCCAGACCGGGCTGGAGAGTTGCCAGCTGACCATGCTCAGCTGCAGCTCCCCTCTCAGGGTGCAGAGCAGCATCCCCGCGCTCAGTACCAGCACCATGGTATAGCGGGGCCAGAGGTGGCGACCGATCAGGAAGGCCAGCAGCAAGGTGCCCAGCAGCAGAGGATCCTGCGGGGCCACCTTGAACAGATCCAGCCCGAAGCGGAGCAACACCCCGGCCAGCATGGCGGCGGCCAGGGGGGCGGGAATGTGGCGCATCAGCCGATCGAACCAGCCGCTGACACCGCACAAGGTGATCAGCAACGAGGAGATCATGAAGGCACCTATGGCCTCCGCCAGGCTGAAGTTGCCCAGGCTGGTGATGAGCAGGGCGGCGCCCGGGGTCGACCAGGCGGTCAGCACCGGGATGCGATAGTAAAGGGAGAGGCCGATGCAGCTCACTCCCATGCCAATCCCCAGCGTCCATAGCCAGGAGGAGACTTGGGCCGCGTCGGCCCCGGCGGCGGTCGCGGCCTGAATGATCAGCACGACCGAGCTGGTATAGCCGACCATGACGGCGATCAGACCTGCGACCAGGTGGGGTAGGGCAAAGGGCATGATGACTTCCTTGTTGGATGCTGGCAGCTCGTGCGTTATTACGTACAATGTACTTTTGACTATAAGCGCGTGCGTTATGACGCACAAGGTGTGTCATGGAAAATTCAGGGGGAGATATGCAAGAGATGGGTCAACACCTGGCTCAGCACTTGAAGGGGCTGCGCACCGAGCGGGGCTGGAGCCTGGATGCGGCCGCCCGAGAGACGGGGGTGAGCAAGGCCATGCTGGGGCAGATCGAGCGGGGAGAGTCCAGCCCGACGGTGGCCACCCTGTGGAAGATTGCCACCGGGTTCCGGGTCTCCTTCTCCAGCTTTATCGAGCCGGCCCCGGCCGTGCAGAATGAGACCCTGTATCGCGTCGCCGATGCCATTCGCCAGCAGCCGGCGGGCGAGGGCATGCAGGTGGCGCCGCTGTTTCCTTATGAAGGCCGTTTTGGCTTCGAACTGTTCGAGCTCACCCTGTTGCCGGGATATGTGCGGGAGTCCGAGCCTCACGAGCCGGGCGTGACCGAGCATGTCATCGTCATCAGCGGCACCATGGAGGTGTTGATAGACGGGGGCTGGCATTCACTCAAACAGGGGGAGGCGGTCCGCTTTGCCGCCGATCGGCCCCATGGTTATCGCAATGGCGGGGTAGCGCCCGTGGTCTTCCACAACCTGATCCACTATCCCGCGCCCCGTCCTTGAGAATTAACCTGGTCGTCCGTCGGCCCTGGGCCGAGTCAGGATGGGGGTATAAACCCAGACAAACAGGCCATAGGCCGCTATCCAGCTCCAGCCACTCAGGTTCCAGCCGTCGAGGGTGAAGGCGGGCCAGAATTGCGGGATCAGCGTGCGCATCACTGCGGCCAGGATGATCAGAGCGAAAGCCAGGGTGATCCTGCGCCCCGCCTGCAAGGCTCTGCCGCTATGGCCGAGGGAGACCCGCGCTATCATCCCCAGGATCATGGCGCCCATGCTGCCGGCACTGAACAGATGGCTGGCCAGCGACAGGGTTATGGGCCAACCCGCGGCCTGAGCCGCCAGGGCAAGCAGACCCAGGGGAATAAACAGGTAGGCGAGATGCAGCGACCACAGCAGGGGATGGGTGAGCGTCGTCAGCGGCCGCCAGCGCAGTTGTCGCCACAGATGAAGGAGTGCCGCCACTATATATAGAGGCAGCATATAGAGGCTGGTGGTCCATGGGGTGGGCAGCAGCAACCAGAGCAGCATGATCAGCCACAGTGATATGAGCGCCCCGCGCTCCAACCATGGCAGGGGGGCCGCTTTCTCCTGGTCCGTTCCCCTGGCGGTGAAGAAGGGGATGACCCGCCCGCCCATGACCGCAATCAGGGTGCTGAACAGCAGCACCG
>NZ_LR134376.1:4080000-4160000 GCF_900637545.1 Aeromonas encheleia | reverse complement strand
CGAAGCCCCGGTAAACGGCGGCCGTAACTATAACGGTCCTAAGGTAGCGAAATTCCTTGTCGGGTAAGTTCCGACCTGCACGAATGGTGTAACCATGGCCATGCTGTCTCCACCCGAGACTCAGTGAAATCGAATTCGCCGTGAAGATGCGGTGTACCCGCGGCTAGACGGAAAGACCCCGTGAACCTTTACTACAGCTTGGCACTGAACATTGAACCTACATGTGTAGGATAGGTGGGAGGCTTTGAAGGCGTGACGCCAGTTGCGCTGGAGCCGTCCTTGAAATACCACCCTTGTATGTTTGATGTTCTAACGCAGGGCCCTGAATCGGGCTCGCGGACAGTGCCTGGTGGGTAGTTTGACTGGGGCGGTCTCCTCCCAAAGAGTAACGGAGGAGCACGAAGGTTGGCTAATCCTGGTCGGACATCAGGAGGTTAGTGCAATGGCATAAGCCAGCTTAACTGCGAGACGGACAGGTCGAGCAGGTACGAAAGTAGGTCATAGTGATCCGGTGGTTCTGAATGGAAGGGCCATCGCTCAACGGATAAAAGGTACTCCGGGGATAACAGGCTGATACCGCCCAAGAGTTCATATCGACGGCGGTGTTTGGCACCTCGATGTCGGCTCATCACATCCTGGGGCTGAAGTCGGTCCCAAGGGTATGGCTGTTCGCCATTTAAAGTGGTACGCGAGCTGGGTTCAGAACGTCGTGAGACAGTTCGGTCCCTATCTGCCGTGGGCGTTGGATGATTGAAGGGAGTTGCTCCTAGTACGAGAGGACCGGAGTGAACGAACCTCTGGTGTTCGGGTTGTCACGCCAGTGGCACTGCCCGGTAGCTAAGTTCGGAATCGATAACCGCTGAAAGCATCTAAGCGGGAAGCGAGCCCTGAGATGAGTCATCCCTGACCCCTTGAGGGTCCTAAAGGGCCGTTGGAGACCACAACGTTGATAGGTGGGGTGTGTAAGCGCGGCGACGTGTTGAGCTAACCCATACTAATTACCCGTGAGGCTTAACCATACAACACCCAAGAAGTGTTCTGGGCCTTGTAGCAGATGAAGAACTACTTACTTAATTCAGTGATAGTGACCAAGCTAAGCGCTTAGTCGTTATTCACGTCAGCTTTCCGAGATTGAAGTTTTTGCCTGGCGGCCATAGCGCCGTGGAACCACCTGATCCCATGCCGAACTCAGAAGTGAAACGCGGTAGCGCCGATGGTAGTGTGGCATTCGCCATGCGAGAGTAGGACACTGCCAGGCTCCCAATTGAAGAAGCCCGCTCAATCGAGCGGGCTTTTTTATTGCCTGAAATTCCTGTCGCCTCCAGCGTTACCCATCGCATTCTCATTCCTAGCCATATTGCTGCCCCTTCCCGGCTGTCAGAACCCACGCCAGCTTGCGATTGGGGTTGTATCTGCATCATAACTCGGTAGAGTAAAGGGCACTCTAGGGTTTGCCTGTACCATGCCTTCAGCTCCTCTCTGGTACGGGGTAATCCGACCTGTTTTCATTAACCTTCAATCAGTGGTATCGATATGGAACAAGTAAACAAGTCTACCTTCAGCGACGTATTGGAATATGTGCGCATGTCCCGTCGCCAGAACAAGCTCAAGCGCGAGATCGTCGACAACGAGAAGAAGATCCGTGACAACCAGAAGCGGGTGCTGCTGCTCGACAACCTGAGCGACTACATCAAGCCGGGTATGAGCATCGATGAAGTCCAGGCCATCATCGCCAACATGCGCGCCGATTACGAGGAGCGGGTTGATGATCACATCATCAAGAACGCCGAGCTTTCCAAGGAACGCAAGGAACTGAGCACCAAGCTGAAAGGCATGAGCTCCAGCAAGTAAGATTGCCGCCTCGCGATTTTGAAACACCGGCCTCTGGCCGGTGTTTCACTTCTGTCCATCAGCTCGGATCACTCTCCGCCCTGCAACAATCGGCTCCCATTTTCATAATCGCCCTGTTAACATCGCACCAAAGCGGTCAATAGTTTTCAAGCCATTGACTTGAAACGACTAAGCTTGAGTGAAACACAATAAATTGCGCAACCATGGTGGGGCTGATATGGGCGCATCAAAACAGACGGATTTGAACAAAGTGGCATCTAAGGATTCATCCGTACCGCATGCGGACGGGCAACACAAGCACAAGCGTCGTCCCTGGTGGCGGTGGTTGTTCTGCTTTATCTTTTTGCTTTGCCTGGCTGCCGCGATCGCCCTGCTTGGCTATGAGATGAAGACCTCTCGTCTGCAGTCGCAGGAAATTTCCAACTATGCGGCCAAGCTGACCTATCAGCTCGAGCCCGGCCTCAGCAAGCAGATCCGCTTTCCCGATGACGGTCCCTTCGACAAGCGGCTCGGCTATGTAATGTTGCCGATGATCCAGGAGCGGCTGATCCAGCGCGGCTATCAGGTGAGTGAGCAGGTGCATTTTTCCGATGCACTGTATAACTACGCCAGCCATGGCTTCTTCGTGCCATACACCGAGAAGGTACAAGCCGGGCTAACCCTGCATGACTGCCGCGCCGAGCCTTTCTATCAGTACAAGTATCCGACCCACTACTACCCGGATTTCAACTCCATCCCTCCTCTGGTCATACAGTCGCTGCTGTTCATCGAGAACCGGGATCTGCTGAGCAACGAACAGCCGCTGGCCAACCCGGCGGTAGACTGGCCGCGTTTCGCCAAGGCGGCGCTGTCTCAGGTGGGCAAGGCGCTGGACATGCAGGATCAATCCGCCGGTGGCAGCACGCTGGCCACCCAGGTCGAGAAGTATCGCCACTCCCCCGATGGCCTGACCCTGTCGCCGACTGAGAAGATCCGCCAGATGGCCTCGGCCAGTGTACGGGCCTATCGACTGGGGCCTGAGACCCTGGAGGCACGCAAGCTGGTCGCCTGGGCCTACCTCAACTCGGTGCCACTCTCTGCGGCCCCCGGCTATGGCGAGGTGCATGGCCTGGGTGACGGTCTCTGGGTCTGGTTCGGAGCCAATGTGGATGAGGTGAATCGTCTGCTGGATCCCGCCCGCAACCAGGACGCCACGCTGGCGGAGCAGGGCCTGGCCCTGCGGCAGGTCGTCTCCCTGATGATCGCTCACCGCCGCCCCTCTTACTATCTGGCTCAGGGGCGGGAGGCGCTGTCGACCCTGACCGACAGCTATCTGCGTCTGTTCGTCCAGGAGGGGATGATTGCGCCTCCGCTGATGGAGTCTGCGCTCAAGGCCAAGCTCGGCTTCCGCGACTTCCTGCAGTCACCGGCGATCACCCGGGTCAATAACAACAAAGGCTTGCAGGTGGCGCGTACTCGCCTCAGCCGCCAGCTCGGGGTCCAGCTGTATGATCTGGATCGCATGGATCTGACGGCAGACACCACGCTCAACATGCCGCTGCAAAATGACATTTCTCGTTACCTGCAGCAGCTGGCTGACCCCGCCGTTGCCGCTCAGGTCGGCCTGTTTGGTGAGCGCCTGCTCTCGCCGGAAAAGACGGGAGACGTGAAGTACAGCTTCACCCTGTTCGAGAAAACTCCGGAAGGGGTGAAGGTGCGGGTGCAGACCGACAACACGGATCAGCCGTTCGACATCAACGAAGGCAGCAAGCTGGAGCTGGGCTCCACCGCCAAGCTGCGGGTGCTGACCACCTACCTGGAGATCGTCACCGAGCTGCACGACAGCTATGCGGGCATGCCGGCCGACAGCCTGCGTAAGATAGAGGTGTCCAACCAGGATAACATCAGCCGCTGGGCTATTTCCTACCTGATGGTCGCCAAGGACAAGAGCCTGCCGGTGATGCTGGAGGCGGCGCTGGATCGCAAATACTCCGCCAGCCCCTATGAGGGCTTCTTCACCGGTGGCGGCATGCACACCTTCAACAACTTCCGCAAGGAAGACAACGGTCGCATCCCGCCGATCCGTGACGCGCTGCGCGAGTCCATCAACCTGCCCTTCGTGCGGCTGATGCGGGACATAGTGCGCTACAGCCTCTACAAGGAGGGGAACCGGGCCCAGTTGCTCAAGGATGACAAGGATCCGCGCCGTACCGAGTACCTCGCCAAGTTTGCCGACAAGGAGGGCCAGACCTACCTGCTGCGCTTCTGGCGCAAGTACCAGGGCAAGACCCCGGATGAGCGGCTTGATACCTTCCTCGATGGCCTCAAGCCCAGTGCGGTCCGGCTCGCGGCCGTGCATCGCTACCTGATGCCGGAGGCGTCGCAGCTGGACTTCGCCGCCTTCCTGGCCAAGCGTTTACCACGGGACAAACTGAGTGACAAGCGGATCGAGCAGCTCTACACCAGCTATGGACCTGGTAAGTATTCGCTACCGGATCAGGGCTATATAGCGCGGGTGCACCCGCTGGAGCTGTGGTTGCTCTCCTACCTCAAGGAGTTCGACAAGGCGACCTTCGCCGATGCGGTCGCTGCCAGCCGTGATGAGCGCCAGGAAGTGTACAGCTGGCTGTTCAAGACCCGCCATCGCAGCGCCCGGGATAGCCGCATCCGTACCATGCTGGAGGTCGAAGCCTTCCTCGACATCCATCAGCGCTGGGCGCGGCTGGGTTATCCGTTCGATCACCTGGTGCCGTCGTTGGCGACGGCACTCGGCAGCTCGGGGGACAGACCGGCGGCACTGGCCGAGTTGATGGGGATCATCCAGAACGGGGGTATACGTGCCCCGACCCAGCGCATCGAGTATCTCTCGTTTGCCAAGGACACGCCCTTTGCCACCGTGTTCGAACCGGCCAACGTCCAGGGCACTCGGGTGCTGCCGGTCGAGGTGACGGATGCCTTGCGCAATGCCCTGTCCAAGGTGGTGGAGGGGGGCACGGCGCGGCGCATCGCCGGGGCCTTCGCCCTGCCGGATGGCACCATCTTGCCGATGGGGGGCAAGACGGGGACCGGGGACAACCGGCTGGAGACGGTCGGCCGTTATGGCAACGTGACCAGCTCGCTGGCCCGCAACCGGACAGCGACCTTCGTCTTCTACATCGGCGCCGATCACTTCGGCACCCTGACCGCCTATGTGCCGGGCAGCCAATCCGACAAGTTCCGCTTCACCTCGGCGCTACCGGTACAGGTGCTCAAGGGGATGGCCCCCTTGCTGATGCCCTATCTGCAGCCGGGGACTCATACCCAGTGCATGTCGGGTAGTTGATGCGTGAACACATGGCATAAAAAACGGGGCCAGATTGGCCCCGTTTCGTTTTCGCTCGGCGGCATTCTGCCCCGGACGTGCGCCATGACTTACAGCTGGTCTTCGATCTCACCGCGCAGATACTGGTACATCTCGCGAAAGGCCACCGGCGGCTTGTTCAGCTCCCGCTCCTTGTTGGCACTGCGGATCAACTGGCGCAGCTTCTGGCGATCCAGCTCGTGGAACTGGGCCATCAGCTCGTTGAGGGCGCTGTCCCCTTCGTTGATCAGCCGCTCGCGCCACTGCTCCAGACGATGCAGACGGGCATTCACGGTCGAGTGGCGGTTCTTGAAGATGGAGAGAGCCTGTTCGATCGGCTCAATATCCCGGCTGCGCATCAGGCGGCCGATAAACTGCAGGTGGCGGCGGAAGGATTCGTCCTTCTTGGGCTTGAGTTTGCGGCCCAGTTCGATGGCATCGGCCAGCTCTTCATCCAACGGGATTTTTTCCAGCTCGCTGTGGCTCAGGGAGACGATCTCTGCCCCCAGCTTTTGCAGTGCTTCGGCGTCGCGCTTGAGCTGGCTCTTGCTGGGACCCCAATCGTCCAATTCGTTGTCGTCTTGATACTGACTCATCGGTCTCTGATTCCTGTCATTCACGTTAGGGGATATGTTACCAGCTTCTCCCGCTGGGCGCAGGGGTCTGATATGCTTAGCCCCTTTCCTTCCTTCATACAGATGTGAGTTATGGACCAGCAAGACCAAATCCGCCAGGATCAAGCCCATCTCGAGGCCGTCGTCGCCGAGGCACTGGAGATAGCCAAGGGACTGGGCGCCTCGCTGGCCGAAGTTTCCATCAGCAAGCAGACCGGGCTGTCGGTGAACACCCGGGGCTGTGAGCTGGAAAGCATCGAGTTCAACAAGGATGGGGCGCTCGGCATCGCCGTCTACCGCGATGGCTGCAAGGGGTCGTCTTCGACCACGGATCTGAGCAAGTCAGCCATCCGTGCCGCCGTCGAGGCGGCCATGGAGATCGCCCGCCACACCTCACCGGATGACTGTGCCGGCCTGGCGGATGCCGAGCTGCTGGCCTGGGATGCCCCCGATCTGCAGCTGTGCCATCCCATAGAGCTGGATCCCCAGCGTGGCATCGAGCTGGCCATCGAGTGCGAACGGCTGGCGCTGGGTCGCGATGCCCGCATCAAGCATTCCGACGGCGGCAGCTTCTCCAGTCATCTGGGGGTCAAGGTCTACGGCAACAGCCACGGCTTCGTCAAAGGCTATGCGGCGTCACGCAACTCGCTGAGCTGTGTGCTGATCGGTGAGCAGGATGGCGACATGCAGCGGGACTATGGCTATTCCTCCAGCCGGGATCTGGCCGGACTCTGGAGCCCGCAGCGCATCGCCGACGAGGCGGTGGAGCGCACCGTATCCCGTCTCGGTGCCCGCAAGATCTCCACCCGCCACGCCCCGGTGCTGTTTCACCCGGACACCGCCGCCGGCCTGTGGGGCCATCTGGTGATGGCCATCAGCGGCGGCAACCTTTATCGCAAGTCGAGCTTCCTGCTGGACAAGCTGGGCGAGCAGATCCTGCCAGACTGGCTCCGCATCCAGGAGTTCCCCCACCTGCGGGGCGGGCTGGCCAGCAGCCCGTTCGACGGTGAGGGGGTGCGTACCCGCGACATGGATATCATCCGTGACGGTCGCCTGATGAGTTGGCTGCTCACCTCCTACTCGGCGCGCAAGCTGGGGCTGACCAGCACCGGCCATGCCGGTGGCATCCACAACTGGCAGGTCTCGAACACCGGCCAGGACTTCCAGGGCATGCTCAGGGAGATGGGCACCGGCTTGCTGGTGACCGAGCTGATGGGGCAGGGGGTCAATATAGTCAACGGCGACTACTCCCGTGGCGCCGCCGGCTTCTGGGTGGAGAACGGCGAGATCGCCTACCCGGTGGAGGAGATCACCATCGCCGGCAACCTCGCGGACATGTTCCGCACCCTGGTGGCGGTCGGGACGGACGAGGACGAACGCTCCAGCCTCAAGACCGGCTCGGTACTGGTCGAGCAGATGAAGCTGGCGGGTCACTGATCCCCCTCGCTTTCCTGAACTGGCGGCATGAAAAAGGCCCCCTCGCGTTGGCGAGGGGGCCTTTTTAGTGGACTGATAAATCAGCCCTTGATGCGTTCGATGCGACCACCCAGACCCTGCAGCTTGTGCTCGATGTCTTCATAGCCACGGTCGATGTGATAGATACGCTCGACTATGGTGGTGCCCTCGGCCACGAAGCCGGCGAGAACCAGGCTGGCGGAGGCGCGCAGATCGGTCGCCATCACCTGGGCACCCTTGAGTTGCTCGGTGTCACGGCAGATGGCGACGTTGCCCTGCAGCTCGATGTCCGCGCCCATCCGCACCAGTTCAGGCACGTGCATGAAGCGGTTCTCGAAGATGGTCTCGGTGACCATGCCGGTGCCTTTAGCGACCGCGTTCAGCACGGTGAACTGGGCCTGCATGTCGGTCGGGAAGGCCGGGTAGGGGGCCGTCTTGATGGTGACCGGCTTGAGGGTACGACCCGTCATGTCCAGGCTGATCCAGTCAGCACCCTTCTCGATCAGGGCGCCGGCCTCTTCCAGCTTGACCAGTACCGCTTCCAGCAGGGAGGGGTCTGTCTTGCGGCAGGTGATCTTGCCGCCGGTGACAGCTGCACCCACCAGGAAGGTACCGGTTTCGATACGGTCAGGTTGCACGCTGTAGCTGCCGCCGTGCAGACGCTCGACCCCGTCGATGGTCAGGGTATCGGTGCCCGCGCCTTTGATGTCGGCGCCGAGGGTGTTGAGGAAGTTGGCCAGATCGACCACTTCCGGCTCACGGGCGGCGTTCTCGATCACGGTGCGGCCGTCCGCCAGGGTGGCGGCCATCATCAGGTTCTCGGTACCGGTGACGGAGATCATGTCCATCAGGATGTGGGCACCCTTGAGACGACCATCGACCCGGGCCTTGATGTAACCATCCTCGATGGCGATCTTGGCACCCATCAGCTCCAGGCCGTGCACGTGCAGGTTGACCGGACGGGCCCCGATGGCGCAACCGCCGGGCAGGGAGACGTCGGCCGCACCGAAGCGGGCCGCCAGCGGGCCCAGCGCCAGGATGGAGGCGCGCATGGTCTTCACCAGGTCGTAGGGGGCTACATGGTTGTTCACCGCACCGGTCAACACGGTCACATTGCCGTTGACCTTGGTGCTGGCACCCAGCATCTCCAGCAGCTTGAGGGTGGTGCCCACGTCCTTGAGGCGCGGCACGTTGGAGAGTTGGATCTCCTCATCACACAGCAGGGTGGCGAACAGGATTGGCAGGGCGGCGTTCTTGGCGCCGGAGATGGTCACTTCGCCGTTGAGCGTGCAACGACCATCGATCTTGAATTTGTCCATTTACTTAGATACCAAATCAGGAGGGCAATAGGAATTTACGTTCGCGCTTCCATTCGGCATCGGTAAACGCCTTGATGGAGAGTGCGTGGATGGCGTTGCTGGCGATCTTGTCCATCAGCGGAGCGTAGATGGCCTGCTGTTTCTTGACCCGGCTCATACCGTCAAACATGTCGCCGACGGCTATCACCTGATAGTGACTGCCGTCGCCTTTGACATGGACTTCGGACAATGGCAAGGCCTCAAGGAGTATCGCTTCAATTTCAGAGACTTGCATTATGCGTCCTCAGTGTTGGGCGGGGTTGATTGAAACAAATTGGCCACCCCGTACAGGTTGGCCAAGGTATGGAAATCACGGGAGGCGCCCACCAGTTGTGGTGTGGCGCCTCTTGCGAGGGTGGCCTTGGCCCACTTGACCAGCAGGGCCAGCCCGGCGGAGTCCAGGGTGGTGACGCCGCTCAGCTCGAGCGCATCATCTTGCCACCACTCCTCCCGGCGCTGCCACAAGGCGTTGACCTGTGGTGCCTGCAGCTCACCCGTCAGGGTCATGACTTGAGGACCAGCGGCTTGGCGTTGTGTTCGCGCAACTGGGCGATCACCGCATCGATGCCATTCTGGCGAATGAGGCCACCGAGCTCGCTCTGCTTGGCGGAGAGCAGGCTGATCCCTTCGGCGACCATGTCGAAGGCCTTCCACTCGCCGGTCTTGTTGTTCTTGCGCAGCTTGAACTCGAGGAAGATGTCCGGCTTGCCGGTCTCTTTCACGCTGACGTTGACGGCGGTGATGTTGCTGTCGGTCGGTGTCTTGCCCGGCTGGACCTGGACGGTCTGCTTGTCGAAGTGGGCAAGGGCATCGGCATAGGAGCTCACCATGTACTCGGTGAACACCTCGACGAAGGCATCACGCTGGGCGGGAGTGGTCTCCTTGATCTGGTTGCCAAGCACCTTGTAGGCGGCGAAGCGGTTGTCCACGTAAGGCAACAGCTCTTCGCGGATGATCACCCGCAGGTGGTCCGGGTTGCTCTTCACCTGGGACTGATCTGCCTTGAGGCGGGCGAAGGTCTGCTGGGCAGCCTGATCCACCAGGGCATAGGGATCCGCGGCGCTGGCTCCTGCCTGGGCAGTCACGGCAAACAGCATGCTGGTCATCAGACCCAGCAGCAGGGCAATTTTCTTGAACATGGTTACTCCTTACTTGCTGGCAGCTTTGTTGTCGGCAGACTGACTGTAGAGGAACTTGCCAATCAGATCCTCCAGTACTATGGCCGATTTAGTGTCTTCGATCATGTCACCATCCTTGAGCATGTTGGTGCCCATCTCCTCGTCGGTGAAGCCGGGCGCCAGGCCGACATACTGCTCGCCGAGCAGACCCGAGGTCAGGATGGAGAGGGTGCTGGTCTCGGAAAACTCGCCGGCGCTCTTTTGCATCTGCAAGGAGACCACTGGCACCAGGCTCTTGGCATCCAGGGCGATGTCACTGACCCGACCGACGACCACACCACCGACCTTGACCGGTGAGCGGACTTTCAGGCCGCCGATATTATCGAAATGGGCGCGCAGGGTATAGGTTTCTCCTTCCGGTTTGAAGCTCAAACCGGCAACTTGCAATGCCAATACCAGAATGGCCGCGATGCCGGCCAGCATGAAGGCGCCGACCAGGAATTCTACTTTGCTGAACTTCATCTTTACCTTATCCAAACATGATTGCGGTGAGTATAAAATCCAGACCGAGCACGGCCAGGGACGAGTGGACCACGGTCCGGGTCGTCGCCTGACTGATCCCGGCCGAGGTCGGCTTGGCATCATAGCCATTAAAGAGCGCAATCCAGGTGACCACCAGGGCGAAGATCAGACTCTTGATGGCCCCTTGCATGATGTCATCCTGCCAATCGACGGAGGCCTGCATGGCAGACCAGAAGCTGCCCTCGTCCACCCCCAGCCAATCGACGCCGACCAGCTTGCCACCGAAGATGCCGATCAGGCTGAACATGAAGGCCAGCAGCGGCATGCTGATGACCCCGGCCCAGAAACGGGGGGCCACCACCCGGCGCAGCGGATCCACCGCCATCATCTCCAGGCTGGAGAGCTGCTCGGTGGCCTTCATCAGCCCGATTTCGGCGGTCAGGGCGGAGCCCGCCCGGCCGGCAAACAGCAGGGCGGTGACGACCGGTCCCAGCTCCCGCAGCAGGGAGAGGGAGACCAGCGGCCCCAGGCTCTGCTCGGCACCGAAATCCTTCAGCACGTTATAGCCCTGCAGGGAGAGCACCATGCCGATGAACAGACCCGACACCAGGATGATGGCGACCGATTGTACCCCTACCACATAGAGCTGCTGCATCAGCAGGGGGAAGTGCTTGCGTGGCTGGGGGCGGCCCGCCAGCGCGTGAAACAGCATGATGGTGGCGCGGCCGATGGCGTTGATGAAACGCACCCCAACCCGACCCAACTTGCTTACTTGGCTTATCAACATCACAGATCCTGTAGCAGATCGCCTGCCGGAAAATGAAACGGAACAGGACCGTCTGGCAATCCTTGCAGGAATTGTTCGACTTCCGGATTGTGCTCCTCGCGCAGCTGATCCGGGGTGCCGTGCGCCACCACCTTGCGGTTGGCGATGATGTAGGCGTAATCGGCGATGCTCAGCACCTCCTTCACATCGTGGGTGACGATGACGGAGGTAATACCAAGGGCACTGTTGAGTTCCTTGATGAGCTTCACCAGCACCGCCATGGTGATGGGATCCTGACCGACGAAGGGCTCGTCATACATGATGAGATCCGGATCCAGCGCGATGGATCTGGCCAGCGCGGCGCGCCTGGCCATGCCGCCGGAGAGCTCGGACGGCATCAGTCTGGCCGCGCCACGCAGCCCGACGGCCTGCAGCTTCATCATGACGATGGTGTGGATCAGCTCCTCCGGCAGGCCGGAGTGCTCCCGCAGCGGGAAGGCCACGTTGTCGAAGACGGTCATGCCGGTGAACAGGGCACCGCTCTGGAACAGCATGCTCATCCGTTTGCGGACTTCATACAGGCGGGAGCGGGAGAGGGTGGGAATGTCTTCTCCATCAAACAGGATATGACCCGATTCAGGTTTCAGCTGGCCACCGATCAGGCGCAGCAAGGTGGTCTTGCCGATCCCGCTTGGCCCCATGACTGCGGTGACCTTGCCACGGGGAATGGTCAGGTTGATCCTGTCGTACAGCAACCGATCCCCGTGACTGAAGGTCAGCTCGGAGATGGTGATCAGGTCATTGTTCAAACAATTGTCCATCCGGTATAAAAGAAGAGCGAATTTTATGGGCTAGTCTAGGTCTAAGCAACAGCAAGGAACAACTATTGAGCGTGCTTCCCCCCCAAATGCACGACAGTTTTATGTAACAACTTGCATCAGCAGGATGAGGTCCCGCATCCGATTCGCTTATCTCGGCAGACTTTTTTATAATCCCGCAGCAAATTTCGGCCCGGAGCTGTGTCTTTATGTCTGTAAAGCCTGAAAAAGTGTCTGAACTGTTCGATTTTCGTCGCAGTGCCCGTGCGGTGCTGGACATTGAAAAGCAAGCGATTGATGGCCTCTACCAGTACCTCGACGAGACCTTCGTTCGGGCCTGCGAGATGGTGCTGCGCTGCGCCGGCAAGATAGTGGTCACCGGCATGGGCAAGTCTGGCCATGTCGGCAACAAGATCGCCGCGACCCTGGCCAGCACCGGCACGCCAGCCTTCTTCCTGCACCCTGGCGAGGCCAGCCACGGGGATCTGGGGATGATCTCCGCCGGCGACCTCATCATCGCCATCTCCAACTCCGGCGAGAGCGACGAGATCCTGGCCCTGCTGCCGGTGCTCAAGCGCCGGGGCATCCCGCTCATCTGCATGACCGGCAACCCTGCCTCGACCATGGCCAAGGAGGCCAATGTGCATCTGTGCATCAAGGTCGACAAGGAGGCCTGCCCGCTCGGTCTGGCACCGACCTCCAGCACCACTGCGACCCTGGTGATGGGGGATGCGCTGGCCGTGGCCCTGCTGGAGGCCCGTGGCTTCACCGCCGATGACTTCGCGCTCTCTCACCCGGGCGGTTCGCTCGGCAAGCGACTGCTGCTGCGGGTGGGCGATCTGATGCATCGCGGCGAGCTGTTGCCCCAGGTAGGGATAGATGCCACCATCAGCCAGGCGCTGTTGGAAGTGAGCCGCAAAGGCCTGGGCATGACGGCAGTCGTGGACACGCAGGGGCTGCTGGCCGGCCTGTTCACCGATGGTGACCTGCGCCGGATCCTGGATCTGCAGGTGGACATCCATCACACCCCGATCGCCAAGGTAATGACGGCCAACTGTGTTACCGTAGGGCCTGAGATGATGGCGGCCGAGGCCGTCAAACTGATGGAAACCAGGAAGATTAACGGATTGCTGGTGGTGGATGAAGCAAGGCGGCCACTGGGTGCCTTCAACATGCACGACCTGCTGAAAGCCGGGGTGATTTGATGCAAGACGTACCGACCCTCTATGGTCCGGTGACGCGCGGCCAGTACGACAAGGCGGCGCAGATCCGCCTGCTGGTGTGCGATGTGGATGGGGTGCTTTCCAATGGCTTCATCTACATGGGCAATAACGGCGAAGAACTGAAGACATTCTGCACCCGCGACGGGGCAGGCATGCGTGCCCTGCTCAATGCCGGGCTGGAGATCGCCATCATCACCGGGCGCAACTCCCGCATCGTCAGCGATCGGATGCGCGGCCTGGGAGTGCAGCACCTGGTGCAAGGGGCGGATCAGAAGCTGCCCCACTTCGAGGCATTGTTGACCAAGCTCGGTCTAGAGGCGTCGCAGGCGGCCTACATGGGGGATGACACCATAGATCTGCCGGTGATGCAGGCCTGCGGCCTCGGCATCGCGGTGGCGGATGCCCATCCGCTGGTGCTGGCAAAGGCGGATCTGGTGACCCGGCTGGGAGGGGGCGTCGGCGCGGTACGCGAGGTGTGCGACCTCATCCTGCAGGCGCAAGGGCTGGGCGACTACCAGCCCGAGGCCTCACGATGAACAGACAGACGCTGCTGTTTGCCCTGCTGTTTCTGGTGGCGCTGGGGGCCTGGCAGTTTGGCGAGATCGAGCTGGCCCCCGAGCCGGTCACCAAGGTGGAGAATTATCAACCTGACTTCACCGCCAAGAATCTGATCACGACCCGCTTCAACGAACAGGGCAAGCGGACCGAGCGGCTGGAGTCGGAGTTTGCCGAGTATTTCCAGATCCTCGAGCAGGCGACCTTCGAGAAGCCGGTGGTCTACATGTTCGATGAGCAGGGCGAGGCCGAGTGGAAGGTCACGGCCGAGACCGGGGTGCTCAACACCGACGACAACGTGATCCTGCGCGACAAGGTGCATCTGGACGGCCTGCTGCCTGCGTCCTTCATCTCCACCCTGGATACCCCCTATCTGGAGCTGGACCTGGTGACTCAGGACGTGAGAAGCAATCAGCACATCCGCATAGTGGGTCAGGAATTCCAGACCGAGGGGGTTGGCCTGAGGGGTCACCTGGATCGTAAATATTTCGAATTACTGGATAAAGGCCATGCCACTTATTTCAATGAAAAACGTTAATCTGGCCCTCGCCGCCCTGCTGTTGTGCGGTGCGGCGAATGCCAAAGAGTCTGACTTTGCCGAGAAGGTCTATGTGGACGCGGTCAAGCAAGTGGCCGAGATGCAGGACAATCGCATCACCTTCAGCGATGATGTGATCATCACTCAGGGCACCATCAAGATTAAGGCCGACAAGGTGGTGGTGATCCGCTCCGGCGATAAAGGCGCCGAGGTGATGACCGCCTATGGCAACCCGGCCACCTTCTTCCAGATCCTGGACAACGGCAAGCCGGTCAATGCCCACGGCAACAGCATCCGCTACGAGCTGAAGAACCGGTTGGTCACCATCACCGGCAACGGCCAGCTCAAACAGGAAGACAGTCAGGTCACCGGCGACCTCATCCGCTACGACATCGTCAAGCAGAAGATGATCGCCGAGAGCAAGGGCCCCACTCAGCGCGTCAAGACGGTGTTCCTGCCAGAGCAGGTAGAAAACTTCGACAAGCCCGCCGATCAGAAGAAGTAGGAAACGAGCCATGGCAGTGTTAAAAGCAGTCGGCCTGCAGAAGAGCTACAAGCGCCGCATGGTGGTCAGCGACGTGAGTCTGGAAGTGGGCACCGGCCAGATCGTGGGGCTGCTCGGCCCCAATGGTGCCGGCAAGACCACCTCCTTCTACATGATCGTGGGTCTGGTGCAGCGGGACGCCGGCCTCATCACCATCGACGATCAGGACATCAGCCTGCAGCCCATGCATATCCGAGCCCGTAACGGCATCGGCTATCTGCCGCAGGAGGCCTCGATCTTCCGCCGTCTGTCGGTGTTCGACAACCTGATGGGGGTCATGCAGACTCGCAAGGGCTTGAGCCGCGAAGAGCGGGAAGACAAGGTCGAGCAGCTGCTGGAAGAGTTCAACATCACCCACATCCGCGACAGCCTGGGGCAGAGCCTGTCGGGGGGGGAGCGGCGCCGGGTCGAGATCGCCCGCGCCCTGGCGGCAGAGCCGAGATTCATCCTGCTGGATGAACCCTTTGCAGGTGTTGATCCTATTTCCGTCATAGACATCAAGAAGATCATCCAGCACCTGAAAGAGCGGGGCCTCGGTGTGCTGATCACCGATCACAACGTCCGAGAGACGCTGGATGTGTGTGAAAAAGCCTATATCGTCAGCCATGGCAAGATGATTGCCGAGGGCGCTCCGGCCGATATCCTCGCCGATGAGCAGGTCAAGCGCGTCTATTTGGGCGATCAATTCAGTCTATAGTAAGGGGGCATCCCTCATTTTTGTTAGGTGGCTGCCTCGCTGAACATAAGGATATCCCGACGTAGATGAAGCCGACATTACAGTTGCGTCTCGGTCAGTCCCTGACCATGACGCCACAATTACAACAAGCGATTCGTCTGCTCCAGCTCTCCACGCTGGAACTCCAGCAGGAAATTCAGCAAGCGCTCGACAACAACCCCTTGCTGGAGCAAGAGGAGAGCGAGACGCAGGAGACCAACCCGGAAGAGGCGGTCGACGCCAGTCAACTCGATTCCAGCGATGCCATGGCTCAGGACAAGATGCCAGATGAGCTGCCGGTGGATACCACCTGGGACGATGTCTATTCGGCCGGAACGGCCCAGAGCGCCGGCCCTATCCACGATGGGGAGGACAGCGTCTACCAGGGGGAAACCACCGAGAGCCTGCAGGACTATCTGCTGTGGCAGATGCGACTGACCCCCTTCAGCGATCTGGATGCCGCCATTGCCCTCGCCATCATCGACGCCATCGACGAATCCGGCTATTTGACCGTTTCTCTCGAGGATATTCAGGCTGCAGTCAGCAGCGATGAGGTAGAAGTCGAACTGGATGAAGTCGAAGCCGTGCTCAAGCGGGTGCAGCATTTCGATCCGATCGGCATTGCCGCCCGTTCGGTACAGGAGTGTCTGCTGATCCAGCTCGGCCAGTATGCGCCCGATCTGCCCTGGCTCAATGAGGCGAGGGAGGTGATCAATGAGCACATGGACTTGCTCGGCAACCGCGATTACCGGACCCTGGCGCGCAAGACCAAACTCAAGGAGAGCGACCTCAAGGAGGTGCTGGATCTCATCCAGCAGCTGGAGCCAAGGCCAGGCAATGGCATCATCCAGAACGAGTCTCAATATGTGATCCCGGATGTGTCCGTGGTCAAGAAGGGCTACAAGTGGGTGGTGGAACTGAATCCGGATTCGGCGCCGCGCATTAGGGTCAATGAGACCTACGCGGCCATGGCCAGACAGGCCAAGACCAGTCAGGACTCCCAGTTCATCCGCTCTCACCTGCAGGAAGCCAAGTGGTTCATCAAGAGTCTGGAGAGTCGTAACGACACCCTGCTCAAGGTCGCCAGCTGCATCGTCGAACAGCAGCAGGGCTTCTTCGAGTACGGTGAAGAGGCCATGAAGCCCATGGTGCTCAACGACATCGCCGAGGCGGTGGAGATGCACGAGTCGACGATCTCACGGGTGACGACCCAGAAGTACATGCACACGCCCCGTGGCATCTTTGAACTGAAGTTTTTTTTCTCCAGTCACGTCAATACGGAGGGAGGAGGAGAGTGCTCATCGACCGCAATTCGCGCCCTGATCAAAAAGTTGGTGACGGCAGAGAACCCTGCCAAACCGCTTAGTGATAGCAAGATCGCGGATTTGCTGGCCGAACAGGGTATTATGGTGGCGAGACGCACGATCGCAAAGTACCGTGAATCCTTGTTGATCCCGCCATCCAATCAGCGTAAGCGCCTGGTTTAGGCAAACAAAAGGAAGACGTTATGCAAATTAACCTGACCGGACACCATGTCGAGATTACCGAAGCTCTGCGTGATTATGTGAATAGCAAATTTGCCAAACTCGAGCGTCACTTTGAACATATCAACAACGTGCATGTGGTGTTGAGCGTCGAAAAACTGAACCAGATTGCCGAAGCCAAGCTGCACGTCAGCGGGGGAGAGGTGTTCGCCAATTCGGAGCATGCCGACATGTATGCTGCGATTGATACCCTGCTGGATAAACTGGATCGGCAGATCATCAAGCACAAAGATAAGTTAAATCAAAAATAACTATGCAACTTGAACACATACTGAGTCGGGACTGCACCAAGAGTGCGGTCCCTTGTACCAGCAAGAAACGCGCCCTCGAGATCATCAGTGAACTGGCCGCAGAGCGCCTGGGCGCCTCCCGTCAGGTGCTGTTTGAGAGTCTGCTGGCGCGGGAAAAAATGGGCAGTACCGGGATCGGTGCCGGTATTGCCATTCCTCACGGCCGGATCGACGATGCGTTCGTCCCGACCGCCGTGCTGATGACCTTCTCCGAACCCATCCCATTCGATTCTATCGACAACCAACCGGTTGACCTGCTCTTTGCCTTGCTGGTGCCGGAAAGCGAGTGCAAGCAGCACCTCAAGACCCTTTCCCTGATGGCATCCAAGCTGGGTGACAAGGCCGTCTGCCGCCAGTTGCGCCAGGCGACCAGCGACGAAGAACTCTACCAGATCATGACCTCGGCCTGATGCCGGGCATGATACAGCCATGTTGGCGTGAGGGGACAAGATGCAGTTAATAGTGGTAAGCGGTCGCTCGGGCTCCGGTAAGACGGTGGCCCTGAGGGTACTGGAGGATCTGGGGTATTACTGTGTGGATAACCTGCCGGTCAATCTGCTGCCCCAGCTGATCGTCTCGGTCGAGAGCCAGTATGACAAGCTGGCGGTCAGCATAGACGTGCGCAACCTGCCCACTCAGCCCGACCGGCTGGAAAACTTGCTGGCCCAGGTGCGCAACGAGGGGCGGGTGGAGTTTTCCAGCTTCTTCTTCGATGCCGACAACAATACCCTGCTCAAGCGCTACGGCGAGAGCCGCCGGCTGCACCCCCTGTCTCGCAACAAGCTGTCGCTGGATGAGGCGATCCGTGAGGAGACCCACCTGCTGGCGCCGCTCTCCTCCACCGCCGATCTGCGCATCGACACCACAAGTCTCAGCATCCATGACCTCAGCGAGCTCATCAAGACCCGGGTGCTCGGCAAGAAAGAGAACGAGCTGGTGCTGGTGTTCGAGTCGTTCGGCTTCAAGTACGGTATCCCCAAGGATGCCGACTTCGTGTTTGATGCCCGCTTCCTGCCCAATCCGCACTGGATCCCCGAGCTCAAGCCCTTCACCGGTCAGGATGAGCCCGTGGCCAACTACCTGTCCGGCCAGCCGGACGTGATGCTGTTCATCCAGCAGATCGAGAACATGCTGGGGACCTGGTTGCCGCACCTTGAGCGCAACAATCGCAGCTATGTGACGGTCGGCATCGGCTGTACCGGCGGTCAGCACAGATCCGTGTTCATCGCCGAGCGGCTGGCCAGCGCGTTCCGCCTGCTCGGCAAGAACGTGCAGATCCGCCACCGCACCCTCGACAAGCGCTCAACCCAAGCCTGACAGATCAATAGGACGCTCAGATGACTGTTTCCGCCTCGGTAGAAGTCAAAAACAAGCTGGGAATGCACGCCAGACCTGCCATGATGCTGTTCGAGCTGGTGCAGGGTTTCGATGCCCATGTGCTGCTGCGCAACGAGGACGGCGTCGAGGCCGATGCGGACAGCGTGATCGGCCTGCTGATGCTGGACTCCGCCCAAGGCAAGCAGGTTGAGGTGCAGGTGGAGGGGCCGGAAGAAGAAGAGGCCCTGGCCGCCGTGGTGGCGCTGTTCACCTCGGGCTTCAACGAGGAGTGAGGCTCGCCTCCTCTCCCGTCATGATCCGGTGCGTGCCAGCGCCTTGAAGCTGGCGAAATCCCGACAAGCCAGCAGATTCTTGCTGGCTTTTTCGTTCATCAGCGCCAGGAACAGATCGTAGAGTCCCATCGCTTCCTCATAGTCGGCCTTGGCGATGGCCAGCGCGAAGATGAGGGTGGCGGTCTCGCCATTGCCCCACTCGATGCCCTGAGGCGCCAGTACCGTGTAGACCAGGGTGCGGCGCGCCAGCAGGCCGAGGGAGTGGGGCAGGGCTATGCCATCCCCCAGCATGGTGGAGACGATCCGCTCCCGCTCGTGCAGGGAGCCCCTGAACGCCTCCTCCACCAGATCCTCCCGCTCCAGCCGATCGCAGATCCGGGCAAACAGACTGGCCTGGCTGAGCGGTTCATCCACCACCATGAAGTGTTCGGCATCGAAGTACTTGTCGAGCAGGTAGGGGCGGGTGCGATCGATCAGCACCAGCTTGCCGAGCTGCTCCAGCTGGTACTGGGTCGGGAAGGGCGCCACCTGCACCACGGGGGCATTCTTCTCGCTCACCTTGACCGTGCTGATGACAAAGTCCTGCGCTATCCGTGGCAGGCTCTCGTAGTCCCGCACCGACTCCAGGCTGCTCAGCTGCAGCTGGGGGTATTCCCGCTTGATGCGCGCCTCCAGCACCCGGAAGGTGGCATTGCCCGCGTCGCACAGCAGCAGCGCCTGGGGTGGACGGCTGTAGCCGATGTCGTAGTGACGCTCCAGCCCGACCCCGATGTGGATCACCAGATAGCCTATCTCGTGATGGGTCAGGTGATAGGGGGTCTGCTTGATCCACTCCGAGATGGCGGCCAGGGTGATGTCGTAGGCGAGGGGATAATATTGCCTGATGTGTTCCGCCAGCGGATTGTGGCTGCCGATCTGGTATTTGATCCGCAGCAGCATGGCGCTGATGTGGGTCAGCAGATCGGAGTGCAGCTGGCTGTCGTGGCGCAGATCATAGGGATAGTGCTGGTGGATGTAGTCCAGCAGGTGCGCGACCAGCTGGGCGCTCTCGGCTGCCATGGTCGGGCTGAGCTGCGGGGTATCGGCGATGAGACGGGCCTGGATCTGGATGGCGAGGCAGATGATCTCCTGCTCGCCCGGCGGTGTCAGGGTCGGCAGCTCGGCATAGATGTCGCGGGCCACTGCCGCCAGGGGGGCGGTGAGGTCCTCGCTGCTGAACGCCAGCAGTTCGTGGCCTGCCGCCTGCCGCAGCAGGGCGACGGCGCAGTAGATGGTGAGCTGTTGCAGGCTTTCGTCCGCCAGCCGCAGCTGATGATGTCCGAGCTGCGCATGAATGCGATTACCGATGACCTCCCGCGTCTTGCTGGGGCAGAGGTTCGGCAGCAAGCCTTGCAACGGGTGGTTGCGGATCTGTTCCCGATAGAGCAACTGGGTAAGGCAGGCCCGGATCGCCGTCTCCTCCCCCTGGATGCGCATGCCGAGTCGCGGCTTGCTGTCGATGCTGAGCCCGAAATGGGCAAGCCGCTCCCGCACTTCCGCCATGTCCCCCTGCAGCGCGGCCCGGCTCAGATACCAGGTATCCGCCAGCTCATCGAGCTTGATCCCCTGTTCGGCGGTGAGCAGCAGCAGCTGCAGATGCAGCACCCGCTCACGGCTGGTGCGGGGCAGGCTGCTCTCCTGCTCCTGCGCCGCCAGCAACTCATCAAACAGCCCCTGATTGTAGATCTTGAGCTGGTAGCCGCAGCCGCGCTGGTGGATCAGATGGCCACCGTGGGTGGCAATCAGCTCGTTGAGGGTCGCCACGTCGGTGCGTACCGTGCGGGTGGAAACATTGAGGCGATGGGCGAGCTCTTCCTGTGGCAGCGGTTCGGCATGGAGCAGGGTCAGCAGCTGGTGGAGTCTGGGGTGGGGCAGCTTGGTCATGGGGAAGCGAGACTCCTGTCGCGGGATGAGGATCGATGTTAACAAGCGGGACATGCACAAGCCAGGCACCGGCCGGGAAGTGGGCCGGTGCCAGTCATATCACGCCAGCAGTCGCTTCATCATGGCGAGCAGGGTGCGCACATCCTCGGGGCGGGTCTGGCCGCTCTCGCCGTCGATGATGGAACTGTAGACGTGGGGGATCACCTTCTCGACCCCGGCCGCCAGCGCGATGCGGACGATTTCCTCGAAGTTGTCGAGATCGATGCCGCCGGTAGGCTCCAGCCAGAAACCGTGGCGGGCACAGGCCTCGGCCACCACCTGGTACTCGTCACGGCAGGCGAGGCCGCCCATGGGGAAGAACTTGACCGAGCTGCCCCCCATGTCCTTGAGCAGGGCGATGGCGGTATCGATGGGGACTATGCCATCGGCCTGGCCGGCGCTCAGCGGGCCGGTGGAGATCTTCACCATACCGGGGGTGCCGGTGGGGGAGATGAGGCCATTGACCAGGGTGTGAGGCTGACCGAGCAGCGCCCGGCTGGCACCGACCCCGGTGAACACCTGGTTGACGTGCTGGGGCTGCAGCTGGCGGGCCAGCTCGGCCACCATGGCGGACTGGCGGGGATCGCCTGCGCCCAGGCCGATGGAGAGGGCGTTGTCGATAAGCTTCGCGTACTCACCCATGTCGGCGACGGCGGAGGGCACATCCGGGTAGTTCTTGGAGAGCACGCCGACCAGCACGTGGCCCTCGGCGGCCTCATAGATATCGACGGCATTTTGCTTGGAGCCGGCCAGCACGTTGAGGCAGACACGGTCAAGGTAGTAGTTGGGAGTAAGGGACATCAGCGGGTCTCCTGGGTTAACTGGGCGATGGCGGCATGGATCTGGTCGAGCTGGGCCGGGCTGACGCTGCGCACGTCGATCTCGATGTGGCCCTCGTTGGCCTTGTAGCCGCGGCAGTAGATGGCCGGATTGCCCTGTTGCAGGCGATCCACCAGCTGCAGGGTGGTGATGCCGAGCCGGGCATGGTCGAAGGCGATGTCGGTGCGGGCGATGTCGCGCCCGGCACTGTCCCACACCACCTGGGCCCTGACGCCGGGCAACTGGTTGAGGCGCTCGATGAAGGGGGTCATCTTGGCCACCATGGCGGCGCCACTCTCCTTCTCCTTGACCAGATAGCGCTCGATGGCGTGGGTCAGGCCGAGGATCCCCTCCTTGCCTACCTTCATGGCGCGGCCTATGCCGTTGGCCTGCTGCTTGACCCACTCCACATACTGGCGTTTGCCGAGCACCAGGCCGCTGGTGGGCCCCTCGATGGCCTTGGCGCCGCTGTAGATGACCAGATCCGCCCCCTGGTTGTAGTAGAGCTGCAAGTCTTCTTCCGCGGCCGCATCGACGATGAGCGGCAGCTGGTGGGCCCTGGCCACCTCGGCGGCCTGGGCCACCGACAGAATGCTCTTCTGCACGCAGTGGTGAGACTTGATGTAGAGGATGGCGGCGGTATTGGGGTTGATGGCGGCGGCCAGCTGGGCGGGGGAGCATTCGTTGGCATAGCCTGCCTCCACCACCTTGCCGCCCCCCAGGTTGACCATGGTGCCCACCGGGGCGCCGAAGTTCACGTTGTGGCCCTTGGGCAGCACTATCTCGCTCGGCACCCCGTGGGCATGGGCGTGCAGCTGCTCCAGCCGGTAGGCATCGCCGCGCACTATGACGGCAGCCACCGACTGGGCGATGCCGGCACTGGCGCAGGAGACCACCACCGCATCCTCCACGCCGAGCAGGCCGGCGAGGTAGGCGCCGGTCTTGTTGACCAGATCCTTCACCTCGAAGTAGTGGCCTAGGCCGAAGTTGACCGCGTCGACCACCTCCTGCTCCGGGGTGGAGACGCCGAGGAGGGTCATGCGCCCGGAGGCGTTGATCACCGGTTTGAGCTGATATTTCTCATACACAGAAGGCATGGTGGGATTTTCCATATTGAGTGAGAACCAGGTCACCGCCCACCAGGGCGGCGAGGGGAAGCAGTTGCAGATCGCCGTGGCGGGATTGCGCCTCGGTATCCATAAACAGGGCCGGGCCGCTGGCCAGTTCGAACAGGGTCAGATCGGCATCGGCCCCCAGCTCGAGCCGACCCTTGCCAGGGAGGCGCAGCGCCTCGGCGGCCTGACTGGTGACGCAGGCGAGCACCTGCTCCAGCGTCATGCCGATGGCGAGAAACTTGGACATCACGTGGGCCAGGCTGTACACGGGCCCCTTGATGCGGTTCTTGCAGTAGATATCCGAGCTGATGGTGTGGGGCAGGATCCCCTGACGGATGGCGGCCTCCGCCACCTCGAAGCTGAAGCTGGCGCCACCGTGGCCGATGTCGAGCCGCAGACCCCGTTGCATCGCCTCGCGCACCGCGACCCGCAGCTCGCCGGCCGGGGTCAGGATACGGTTCGGCTTGCCGTTGAAGCAGTGGGTCAGCAGATCCCCCTGGCCGAGCAGGGCGACGATCTCGTCCAGCTCGGGCGGGGTGTTGCCCACATGCACCATCAGCGGCAACTGGCCGTGGGCCTGTTGCAGCGCCTTGGCCATGCGCAGCGGCTGCAGACCGTTCTCGCCCACTACGCTGCCGCTCATGCGGGCCTTGAGGCCGACGATGAACCGCGGGTGGCGGGCGATGGCGGCAGATGCCAGCCCGACATCCAGATCCCGGCTGTCGGCCAGCTCGTTCTGGCGCAGCAGGCCGATGCGGGAGATGTTGAGCAGGGCGTGCACCCGGGTCTTGCAACCGGCCGCCAGTCGCTGGAACGCGTCCACGTCGTCGGCGCCCGTGCTGCCGGCATCGATGACGGTGGTGACGCCGGACTCTACGCCGACCTTGTCAGGTTCATCCTGATAGATGGGGGAGGCGGGATAGCAGTGGGTGTGGCCGTCGATCCAGCCCGCGCTCACCCCGACCGCACCGGCCAGAGTGAGGGTTTGCTTCGCCTCGGCCGTCGCTGGCAGCTGGCCGAGGGCCGCAATCTTGCCATCCTGAATGGCGATGTCGATGAGCTCGCCGTTTCCCTGGCGCCCCGCTCTGATGATCATGTCATACATGCTGATGACCTCTGAAATGCCGCCCCCAAGGACGGCCTGTGCTTAGACCAGGGCGATCGGGAAGAAGGTCCCGAGCAGCATGGCACCCAGGATGGCGCCGCCGGTGATGGGCTTGCCCCACACGTAGAACAGCAGCGCACCCAGCAGGGAGCCCAGCCCGATGGGGATGGAGGCGCCCATGGCTGAGAGGATGATCAGGGGGCCGAGGAAGCGACCCGAGCTGTTGCCCGCACCCATCATCACATCCGCCCCGTAGGTGGAGTTGCTCTGGTTGATGGTGAATTTGCGCGCCAGGATGATGATGCCGCCGATGGCGACCCCGATGGCCATCCCGGTCACCAGCGAGGCACCGAAGTTCTCTATCGGGTAGACGATGCCGGCTCCCAGCAACAGGGCGGGGACGCCCAGTCCGACCCCGGTCTGAATGGCGCCGCCGATATCCAGGATCCCCACCAGGGAGCCCTCGATGATGCGGGCGAACAGGAAGCTGGCGCCGAAGGCCGCGACCGCGCCATAGGCACCGGTGTCTATCCCGGCTTTCAGCATGGAGACGAAGGCCACCTCGTTGAAGGCCCCGACTCCATACAGGTAGAACATGTGGGTCCCGGCGAAGACGCCGGCCGAGAGTAGGCCGACGAAGATGGGGAAGGACCAGTCGGCATACCAGAAGTTGTTTCTCAGTTTCTCATCCATGTGGTGGCCCCTTATTTGCCGCTAAGCAGGTTATGGACGTTCTCCAGCCACAGGGGAATGCCCATGTGGAAGGATTCAATCAGTTTCATATCGAAGCCGCGGAAGAATCCGCTCAGCACGAACAGCAGCACTATGGCGCCCATCATCACGCGAGTGACATGGTTCCAGCCGCTCTCTTCCACCCCTTTGCCGATCAGGATGCCGAGCACCAGACCCGGCACGGCGTTGCCCATGATGAGCTGCGCCAGACCGCCGAAGATGGTGGCCCAGAAGCCGGACTTCTTGCCCGCCTCGATGGCGGCCAGCCAGAAGATCACCGGCATGACGGTGTTGACCAGCAGGTTGGCGGCCGGCACCAGTACCTTGACGGCGGTGACCTGCAGGGCCTCGGGAACCGCGGCGGCGGTGCTGTTGAGGAAGGCGACCACGATGGCACCTATGATGCCGCTGGCGATGGCCATCTTCTTGGGATCGTGCAGAGTGGTGGCGAGATCCCGGTTCTTGACCAGCAGCGCGGCCGTGGCCCAGTGCGGGATGATGCGGTGATCCACGTCCTGAGTGAAGGCGCCGGCCGCCACAGTAGAGGCCCAGGCGTTGAAGAAGAAGCCGAGGCCGAAGGAGAAGTGGGAGGCGGGATCCCCTTCGCAGGAGTTGAGCTCACCCAGGGTGCGGAAGGCGCCCATACCCTGCACGGTCGGGGCGTGGAACATCCGCGCCGCGCCGGCTCCCACCCCGACGCCCACCAGGCCGCCGATGATCAATGATTTGAAAAGAATGATTAGAAACATCCAACATGTCCTTTTTGTGGGGTTGTGCCCGTCGAGGCATCACACCAGGGTGAACGTCACCTTGTCGGCGTCCAGGCTGCTGACCTTGACCGTGATCTCCAGCTGGACGCGGAACTCGCGGCGCTGGCGCGGCAGGAAGAAGAACAGGAACTTCTCCACCCGGACCGATTCCTCGGCCTTGAGCACCCGTACCTCGACCGGCTCGATCCGCAGCATCACCCGCGGGTTGTCCTTGAGCAGGCTGTGCTGCACCTGGCTGAGGGCGGAAGCGAACGCCTGCTGGCGGGTCGTCCCCTTGCCGTTGACGATGACCTGGGTGGTGAAGTCCTCTTTCATCAGGCGCGACCGTGTTTCTTGGCGAAGGCTTCGACCAGCTTCTGGCCCAGCTCTTCCTTGTCCATGAAGCCGAAGCCGAGCACCACGCAGCCGTCATTGATGGCGGTGACGCCCTCCTCGACGGAGCGCATGCCGTAGCGGCATTTGTAGCCGTACTTGGTCTGGGCGGTGATGGCGCCGGCGCCGCCGCTGCCGCAGAAGGAGATGCCGAGATCCGCCTGCTCCTTGTTCATCACATCACCGAGCTTCATGTCCGCGGCCATGCCGGGGATGACGGTCACGCTGGCGCCGGCGGCTTCCGCCCCTGCGCCCACTTTCTGACCCTTGCCGAGACGATCTCCAATCACGAGTTTGATGGCTGACATTTAGATATCTCCTGTGGTTACTGGTCGAGCAGCTGAGCTGAGTTCATTTTCTTTGGCAACTTCGAAATGGACGGACAAGAGGTGCGCCTCTTCATGGGCCAGCCTGTCCAGCCAGGCGACAACCTGTTCGGCCAGTCGCAGGGAAAGGGGGGAGATCTCCTCGAACAGGCTGAGGTCGACCTCCGGCAGGGATTCACCGCTATGAGAGCGCCACACCATGGCTTTGACGTGGGAGGCGAGCATCTGCTTCTGCACCTCGTTGGGGATGATGCCCTGCTCGCCGAGCAGGCTGTGGATGCGGGCCAGGACCAGCTCGGTCTTGCGCAGCAGCGGCGGGCTGTCCGGGGTCAGGGCGGTGTCATGGGTGTCGGTAGTCAATGTCTGCTCTCCAAGGCTGGCAGAAGGAATAGCCTTACTCTAAGCCCGGGGGGAAATGCAGAGGAGGCAGTGTTTTTCCGATTCGAAATGGAAATCCCAGGCCGGAACTCCTCGAAAGGGACCCTTTCCGTGTGCCAGGGGAGCAAAGGGGGGCTATCGGAGCCGACTCTATGTGATCGGGCCCGCACTTTCGCGGCGGTGACCAGGGTGGGATCGTTGGCGGAAACTGTGAGTCATCTCACGGAGTGGGGGAGAACTCATGCGGGGGAACCAGGGAGGGAGGAATGACAAGGGGCTCCAATGGCGCCCCTTGTGGTGGTCGGGTCTCGCCTCAGCTGGCGGAGGCGGCGCTGGTACTCGGCAGGTTCTGGTAGCGCACGTCTTCCTCGATGACGACCTCGACGTCCAGCGGCTTGCCGTTGCGGATCACCGAGATGCGGAGCTTGGTGCCGGGGCGGCTCTCGACGATCCTGTCCATCACGGCCCGCACGCCGCTGATGGCTTCCCCGTTGATCTTGAGCAGCACGTCACCCCGCTTGAGCCCTGCCTTGGTGGCGGGACCGTTGGGATCCAGGCTCTCCACCACCAGGCCCTGCAGATCGCCGAGGTTCATCATGCGCGCGACTATGGGGTTGATCTCGACGCTGGAGACGCCGAGGTAGCCACGAATGACCCGGCCGTTGGCGATCAGCTCGTCCATGATGCGCTTGGCCAGCTTGTAGGGGATGGCGAAGCTGATGCCGTAGCTCTCCTGATTGCCGTTGAGGTGGTAGGCGGCGGTGTTGATGCCCACCAGGTCGCCACGGCCGTTGACCAGGGCGCCGCCCGAGTTGCCCTCGTTGATGGCGGCATCGGTCTGCAGCAGATCCTGCCGGCCATTGCTGTCCGGTCCCATGCTGGAGAGGCCGATCCGGCCGGTGGCGCTGATGATGCCCTGAGTGATGGTTTGGCCGACGTTGTAGGGATTGCCGATGGCGAGCACCACGTCCCCCACATCCGGCAGCCGCTCCGGATCCTGCGGGATGACCGGCAGGTTATCGGATTCGATGTAGAGCACCGCCAGATCGGTCAGCTTGTCGGTGCCGATCAGCTCGGCGCTGAATACCCGGCCATCTTGCAGCGCGACTATGATCTGGTCCGCATCGGCGATGACGTGGTAGTTGGTCAGCACGTGGCCGCGCTGGTTCATGATGACGCCTGAGCCCAGCCCCTGTGGCCTGAGTTCGGCCTTCTCGCCACGATTGCCGGCGAAGCTGCGGGTGTAGATGTTGACGACGGCAGGGCCGGCGCGATGGGCGGCGTAGGAGAAGCTCAGCTCGCGGGCATTGGTGATGAGGCCCGGCAGGGGGGCACCACCTCGAAAATTGGGAAACAGCAGCAACAGGAGCGCCGCGACGGTGAGGCCGAAGCCGACGGACTTGCCCAAGTAACTGATCAAAGGTGGGATTTTCATGTCATTCTCGTCCGTACATGCTGCGCGCAGAGAATAACACTATCGGTGGATAAAAATCACCCGCGGCGGTTGCCGCGGGTGTGAGGGACTTAACGGATCACCAAATAGAGCGAGGAGTCGCCGCGTTGAATGTTCAGCGCCAGCACGTCCGGCTTGTTCTTCAACACCTTGGTCAGCTCGCCCAGCGAGTTGATACGCAGGCGGTTGACCCCGATGATGATGTCGCCCTTCTGCAGACCGGAGGCGGCGGCAGGGGAGCGCGGATCGATATCGGAGACAGCCACGCCGGTGACCGGCTCTGTGGTGGTGCTGAGCTTGGCGCCTTCCAGTGCCGGGTGCAGGGCGCTGGCGAGGATCTCGCTGTCATCGGCCTTCTTCAGGGTGACCTTGACGCTCTGCTCCTTGCCATCACGGATCAGGCCAAGGGCAACCTGCTTGTCGGCCCCCATGGTCGCAATCTTGGCACGCAGCTCACCGAACGAGCGGATAGGCTTGCCATCGATGCTGATGATGATGTCCCCGGCCTTGATGCCGGCCTTGTCGGCGGCGGAGTCAGGCATGACCTGGTTGACGAAGGCGCCGTCCTTCTTGTTGTAACCGAAGGTCTTGGCGATTTCGTTGGTCAGCTCGGTGCCGGTGATCCCCAACTGGCCACGGCGCACTTCGCCGTACTTGACGATCTGATCGGACAGATCGCGCACCATGTTGGACGGAATGGCAAAGCCGATGCCGATGTTGCCGCCGTTCGGCCCCAGGATGGCGGTGTTGATGCCGATCAGCTCACCGCGCAGGTTGAGCAGGGCGCCGCCCGAGTTGCCGGAGTTGATGGCCGCATCGGTCTGGATGAAGTTCTCCAGGTTCTCGATGTTGAGGCCGCTGCGGCCCAGGGCACTGACGATGCCCGAGGTGACTGTCTGGCCCAGGCCGAACGGGTTGCCGATGGCCAGCGCATAGTCACCGACCCGCAGCTCGTCGGAGTCGGCGAACTTGATCTGCACCAGATCCTCGGCCTTGATTTGCAGCAGCGCGATATCGGACTGCTTGTCTTCGCCAATCTTCTTGGCGGCGTATTCACGGCCGTCCTTCAGATTGACCTTGATCTCGTCCGCATCGTGAACCACGTGGGCGTTGGTGATCACATAGCCCTTCTTGGCATCGATGATGACGCCTGAGCCCAGCGCCTGGAAGGGCTGCTCGCTCACCTGCTCGTCAGGCATGTTGGGGCCGAAGAAGAAACGGAATTGTTCCGGCAGACGCTGGCGCGTGATCTTCTTGCCAGAGACGGAGATGTTGACCACGGCAGGGGTCACCTGCTCGAGCACGGGGGCCAGGCTCGGCATTTCCTGAGTGTTCGACAGCAAGGGCAGGGCAGCCTGCGCTGGCGCCGCAGACAGGGCGATACCGACACTGAGGGCTAAGACACTGAACACAGAAAGAGATTTACGCATATGAGAAACAGCTCCCAGAAAAAGTTGCATGGCAATCGTCAAGGTCTGACCACGATAAGGCGTAATTAGTTCCACTAGGGACTAGCTGGGTTGTTTGAGCAGACCGGAGGCGCCGGCATAGTCGCGCGGCGGCAGGCCCGGCTCCTCGTTGCTGGAGGCATCGCTGCCCTCTTCGATCTGGGACTCACGGAACAGCGGCTCCTGGACCTTGGCCAGGAACTTGCTCTGCTCGGCCATGTGGCGATAGAGGGTCTGGTATTGCTCGGCCAGCTGCTCCATCAGGGCGGCGCTGTCGGCAAAGTGGGTCGTGATCTGGCCCTGATAGCTTTCCAGTTCCTTATGGGCCTTTTTCAGCTCCTGTTCCAGGCGCCCGGCATCCCGGCTGCGGACCGTGAAACGACCGACCAGAACGCCGATGATCAGAGCGGCTACCGCCAGCAGGATCCCGTTTAACAGAGTCATAGAAGCTCCTTGTTACAGCTAAATCGATGAGTGTTGAGACGGCCAGATTGACCGCTATGCCTCGTTGGCACTATACCGTGCCCCCCGAGAGCGTGATACCATTTTGTCCTTCATTCAGGGACTTGGAGGCGGTTTACAGGATGACCCCGCAGCAAAAATATCAGCAGGATTTGCAGCGCCCCGGCTTTTTGGCCGACCCGGCTCAGGCGATGGCCGTGAGCCACCTGGAGCGACTCTATCAGGATTTGTGCGCCAGCCCGACTCCGACCAGATCCCGCGGCCTGTTGGGATGGCTGCAAAAACCCAAGCCACCGACTCCCGTCCTGGGACTCTATATGTGGGGCGGAGTGGGCCGAGGCAAGACCTGGCTGATGGATACTTTCTTCGAGAGCCTGCCGGGTGAGCGTAAACTGCGCATCCACTTCCACCGTTTCATGCACCGGATCCACGCCGAACTGAAGGGCTTGACCGGCCAGGCCGACCCCCTCCTGCTCATCGCCAGCAAGCTGGCCGGCGAGACGGATGTCATCTGCTTCGACGAGTTCTTTGTCTCCGACATCACCGACGCCATGCTGCTGGGCACCCTGTTCCAGGCGCTGTTCGGCCACGGGGTGGTGCTGGTGGCAACCTCCAACATCCCGCCGCAGGAGCTTTATCGCAATGGCCTGCAACGCGCCCGTTTTTTACCCGCCATCGCGCTCATCGAGCGTCATTGCGAGGTACTTAACGTGGACGGTGGCGTCGACTATCGCCTGCGCACGCTGGAGCAGGCGGAGATTTATCACTTCCCGCTGGATCAGCAGGCCAAATGTAACCTCGATCGCTATTTTGGGCAGTTGAGCGGTCAGGCACAGGTCAGTGCGGCCATGCTGGAGGTCAATCATCGCCAGCTGAGCACGCTGGGGATGGGGGAAGGGGTGCTTTATATGGAGTTCGAGCAACTTTGCTGTACCCCCCGCTCACAGGGGGACTACATCGAACTGGCCAGGGAGTTTCATACCGTGCTGCTGGCCAATGTCCAACCCATGGGCACCGGCACGGATGACGCGGCCCGCCGCTTCATCGCCATGGTGGACGAGTTCTATGAGCGGCACGTCAAACTCATACTGTCGGCGGCGGTGCCCATGTCAGCACTCTACGGGGATGGCCTGCTGAATTTCGAATTCAAGCGTTGTCTTTCGCGGCTTCAGGAAATGCAATCGCACGAATACCTTGCAAGAGTGCACCTTCCTTAGTCACAATACCGCGCCTGCCAGTCGGATGGGCATCTGCGGCAGGTAGGGCCGGGCGACATTTGCTAGCTTCATGGCAGTGAAATTAGCAGGTGATATTTAAGGCAACTTCACTTATAATCGCCCGGCCCACGTTACAGCTGTCGATAAGACAGCAACACTTTAAGCTTTACTTGTATTCGAAGGGGTACAGGTAGGCCATCGTTTGTTGTTTGTGGGAGAGCCCCCATAAGCAATTGGGTCTGTAACAGGTAATTGGGTTTAACTTAATGAAAACTTTCGTTGCCAAGCCAGAAACCGTAAAACGTGACTGGTACATTGTGGACGCAGAAGGTAAAACTCTGGGTCGTATCGCAACCGAGATCGCTGCTCGTCTGCGTGGTAAGCACAAAGCTGAGTACACTCCGCACGTTGACACCGGTGATTACATCATCGTTGTAAACGCTGAGAAGGTACACGTTACCGGTAAGAAATTTACCGATAAAATCTACCATTCTCACTCCGGTTTCCCGGGTGGTATCAAGTCAATCAGCTTCGACAAGCTGATTCAGCGTAAACCGGAAATGGTTATCGAAGCTGCCGTCAAAGGTATGCTGCCGAAGGGCCCGCTGGGCCGTGCCATGTTCCGTAAACTGAAAGTTTACGCAGGCGCCGAGCACGCTCATGCTGCTCAGCAACCTCAAGTACTGGATATCTAATCGGGAACTGGCAACATGGCAGAAAATCAATACTACGGTACCGGCCGTCGCAAAAGCTCCACTGCTCGCGTCTTTATGAAAGCGGGTAGCGGCAAAATCATCATCAACCAGCGCTCCCTGGAGCAGTACTTCGGTCGTCCGACTGCCCGCATGGTAGTTCGTCAGCCGCTGGAACTGGTTGAAATGACTGAGAAACTGGATCTGTACATCACCGTTAACGGTGGCGGCATCTCCGGTCAAGCTGGTGCGATCCGCCACGGTATCACTCGTGCTCTGATGCAGTACGATGAGACCCTGCGCGGCGAACTGCGTAAAGCAGGCTTTGTTACTCGTGATGCCCGTAAGGTTGAGCGTAAGAAAGTCGGTCTGCACAAAGCTCGTAAGCGTCCGCAGTACTCCAAGCGTTAATTCGCTTTTGGTACGCACTCTCACGAGTGTCAAAAAAGCCTGGCAACTGCCAGGCTTTTTTTATTGGTAATATTCCCTACGCCAATGCTAACCACAGGTCACAAAAGACAAATATTTGTGTATTTATTGTTTTCACCCATCGCTTCTCTTTCTTGTCAAATTGTTATCTTTTCTTTAAAATTTCCATGGTCTTTCTGTGTCAATTGCCATACGGCTTCCGTTGCAGTTGTCATCGGGAGAGAGGGGAACGGGGACACTATAAGAATGAGCAGAGTCCACATGGGAGAGTTTTTGGATGAGCAATGCGCCAGTTGATACCGGTCGCCGCAGATTTCTTACCTGGTCAACGGTTGCCGTTGGTGGAGTAGGAGCTGCTTTTACCGCAGTGCCGTTTATAAAGTCATGGAACCCGAGCGCCAAAGCCAAAGCGGCAGGGGCCCCGGTCGAAGTGGATATCAGTAAGTTGGAGCCGGGTCAGCTCATTCGCGTCGAGTGGCGCGGCAAGCCGGTCTGGGTGGTGAAACGCACCAAGCAGACGCTGGATGCCCTGGCTGTGCACGAGGACAAGCTGCGCGATCCTGCCTCCGATGAGCCGCAACAACCGGACTACGCCCACAACGGCTACAGATCCATCAAGCCGGAGATCTTCGTCGCCGTCGGTATCTGTACGCACCTGGGTTGTTCGCCTTCCTACCTGCCTGACAGCTTCGGCGAGCAGGTGCAGGGGGTGGCCTCCGGCTTCTTCTGCCCGTGCCATGGTTCCAAGTTCGACATGGCTGGTCGAGTGTTCCAGGGCGTGCCTGCGCCACTGAATCTGGTCATTCCGCCATATCAATATCTTAGCGACACCACCATTCTGGTGGGTGCCGATGGCAAGGAGGCCTGACCATGTTTGCCAAACTCATGGGCTGGATCGACGATCGTTTCCCGCTCACCGCCATGTACAACGACCACATGGCCAAGTACCCGGCCCCCAAGAACCTGAACTTCTGGTATTTCTTCGGCTCGCTTGCCATGTTGGTGCTGGTCAACCAGATCATCACAGGCATCTGGCTGACCATGAACTACAACCCGTCGGCGGAGGGCGCCTTTGCCTCCGTGGAATACATCATGCGGGATGTGGATTACGGCTGGTTGCTGCGCTACATGCACTCCACCGGCGCCTCGGCCTTCTTCGTGGTGGTCTATCTGCACATGTTCCGCGGCATGATCTACGGCTCCTACCAGAAGCCGCGCGAGCTGCTGTGGATCTTCGGCATGCTGATCTTCCTGGTGCTGATGGCGGAAGCCTTCATGGGCTACCTGCTGCCCTGGGGACAGATGTCATTCTGGGGAGCCCAGGTCATCATCTCGCTGTTTGGTGCCATCCCGGTCATAGGTGACGATCTGACCCTGTGGATCCGCGGTGACTATGTCATCTCTGGCGCGACCCTGAACCGCTTCTTCGCGCTGCATGTCATCGCGCTGCCGCTGGTGCTGGTGATGCTGGTGGCCATGCATATCCTGGCGCTGCACGAGGTGGGCTCCAACAACCCGGACGGCATCGACATCAAGAAGCACAAGGACGAGAAAGGCTGGCCGCTGGATGCGGTGGCGTTCCATCCTTACTTCACCGTCAAGGACATGATCGGGGTGGCGGGCTTCCTGTTCCTGTTCTGCGCCATCATCTTCTTCAAGCCGGACATGTGGGGTTACTTCCTCGAGAAGCCGAACTTCGAAGTGGCGAATGGTCTGAAGACCCCGGAGCACATAGCCCCGGTCTGGTACTTCACCCCCTTCTACGCCATCTTGCGGGCGGTGCCTGACAAGCTGCTGGGGGTCATCATGATGGGACTCTCCATCGTAGTGCTGTTCCTGCTGCCCTGGCTGGATCGCTGCAAGGTGCGCTCGGTGCGCTATCGCAGCACCCTGCACAAGCTGAACATCGCCCAGTTCGTGGTCTGCTTCGTCATCCTGGGTGTGCTTGGCGTCTTGCCATCGACTCCGACGCTGACCCTGCTCGCACAGATCTGTTCACTGGGGTATTTCGGGTTCTTCGTCCTGTTGTTCTTCTACAGCAAGAATGAAAACACCAAGCCGCTGCCGGAGAGGGTGACATTCAAATGAAAAGAATCATTTTTGCAGTGCTGGCCCTGCTGCCCAGCCTGGTGCTGGCGTCAGGCAGCGGTTTCCCGCTCGACAAGGCCGAGTACAACCTGAGCGACAAGGCGTCCCTGCAGCGTGGGGCCACCACCTTCATGAACTACTGTGCGGGTTGCCACTCCACTCAATATCAGCGCTACAACCGGGTGGCCACCGATATCGGTATTCCGGAAGAGCTGATGCGGGAGAACCTGGTCTTCACCGACGCCAAGATCGGTGATCTGATGAAGAGCGCCATGTCCGAGAAGGATGCTGCGCGCTGGTTCGGGGCGCCACCGCCGGATCTGACCCTGGTGGCGCGGGTGCGTGGGGCGAACTGGATCTACACCTATCTGCGCGCCTTCTACGTGGATGAGACCCGGCCGTTCGGGGTGAACAATGCGGTCTTCCCGTCCGTGGGCATGCCCCATGTGCTGGAGCCGCTGCAGGGTACCCCCCGTGCCGAATTCGGCTCCCACGAGGTCGACGGACAGTCGGTGCAGCGAGTCGTCAGCATCAAATCTGACGGCAACGGTGAAATGAATAACGAAGAGTATGATCAGACGGTACTGGATCTGGTAAACTTCTTGGTCTACTCGGCTGAGCCGGTACAGCAGGAGCGCGAACGCATGGGCTTCTGGGTGCTCGGTTTCATCGTTATCTTCTTCATCTTCACTGTGCTGTTGAAGAAGGAATTCTGGCGCGACGTTCACTAAGCGACCAGATCAGAGTAATATGACGCACGGCAATGAGGTTCGAAATGCTTCATTGCCGTTTCTGCTTTTTAATGACGGGAGGGTTCAATGGCTGTAGCTGCCAATAAGCGTTCGGTAATGACGCTGTTTTCCGGTGCCAACGATATGTTCAGCCATCAGGTGCGCATTGTCCTGGCGGAGAAGGGTGTTAGCGTGGATATCTGCCAGGTTGATCCGAGCAACCTGCCGGACGAGCTGGCCGAGCTGAACCCGTACAACACTGTGCCAACCCTGGTGGATCGTGAGCTGGCGTTGTATACCTCGCGCATCATCATGGAGTATCTGGACGAGCGCTTCCCGCACCCGCCGCTGATGCCGGTCTATCCGGTGGCCCGTGGCAACAGCCGTCTGATGATGCACCGCATCGAGCTGGACTGGTATTCGCTGGCCGACAAGATCATGGCGGGTACCGATGCCGATGCCGCCCGTGCGGAACTGCGTGACAACCTGCTGGCCATCGCCCCGATTTTCGGCGAGATGCCCTACTTCATGAGCGAAGAGTTCGGTCTGGTCGACTGCTACATGGCACCCCTGCTGTGGCGTCTGCCGAGCCTTGGCATCGACTTCGCCGGTCGTGGCGCCAAGGAACTGAAGGCCTACATGATACGTCTGTTCGAGCGTGAATCCTTCCAGGCTTCCCTGACCGAGGCCGAGCGCGAGATCCGTGCTGGCGTATGAGTATGGAACCTACCATGACCCCCAGTCGCCCGTATCTGTTGCGGGCGTTCTTCGACTGGCTGCTGGATAACGAACTGACACCGCACCTGGTGGTCAACGTCAACGTCCCTCACGTGATGGTGCCGATGCAGTTTGTACAGGATGGCCAGATCGTCCTGAACATAGCGCCACGGGCCGTGGGGCAGTTCCACATGGATAATGAGGCCGTCAGCTTCAGCGCCCGCTTCGGTGGCGTGTCGCAGCAGGTCTACATCCCTATGGCGGCCATTTTGGCCATCCATGCCCGGGAGAACGGGGTGGGAACCCTGTTCCCGCCGGAGCCTGGCTATGATCTCTGGCTGGAGCAGGCCGAGGCACAGGCAGAGCCTGAGCCGGAACCGCCGCGCCCAAGCGGACGCCCGACCCTGAAAGTCATTAAATAAAAAACGCAGCCAGTTGGCTGCGTTTTTTATTGCTGGTTGTTAGCCACTCAGTTCTGGGCAAACTCGAACGCCTTGATGACCTGCTTCACGCCGCTGACGTGGCGGGCGATCTCGACCGCCTGATCCCCTTCCTTGCGGGTCACCAGGCCAATCAGGAACACCTCGCTATTCTCGGTCACCACCTTGACCTTGGTGCTGTCAAAGTCCTTGGCCGCCAGCATGTCGGCCCGCACCTTGGAGGTGATCCAGGAGTCGTTGCTACGTACCCCTATGCTAACCGGCTTGCCGAGACGCAGCTCGTTGTAGACGTGGCGTACCCCTTCGATCCGCCCCACTATCTTGCCCGCCTCCTGCTTGTAGGCGTCAGAAGGTGTCTGACCGACTATCAGCACGCGGCCGTTGTTGCTGTAGACACTGATCTTGCTGGCGCTATTAAGCTGCTTGTTGTCGGCCAGCAGGTTGGAGGCTTTCAGCTCTATGGCTTGATCGTCCCACTGGGCACCCAGGGTGCGACGATCGCCCGTCGCCTTGGCGGTGCCTGCCGCGCCACCCACCACGAGGGCGGCGCAGCCTTGCAGCAACAGAGAGCCAGCCAGCAGGCCGAGTACGAGAAAATGCTTGTTCATGGTTTCAATCTTCCTGTTGAGGGAAAAGAGTCTGGTCGATGAGATCACAGAGGCAGTGCAGGGTCAACAGGTTCACTTCCAGAATGCGAGGACGACGGGCGGATGGCACCCGGATCTCCACATCGTTGGGACCGAGCAGACCGGCGATCTCGCCACCGTCACCGCCGCCGAGCACGATGATCGTCATATCGCGGGAGAGGGCCGCCTCCGCTGCCTTGATCAGGCTACGGCTGTTGCCGGTGGTGGTGATGACCACCAGGATATCGCCGGGCTGACCCAGGGCGCGGATCTGCTTGGCATAGACCTCTTCGAAGCCGTGATCGGTGGCGATGGCGCTGATGGTGGCCATGTCGGGGGTCAGCGCCATCCCGGGCAGGGAGGGGCGCTCGGTCTCGTAGCAGTTCACCAGCTCGGAGATGAACAGCTGCGCCAGCGCGGCGGAAGGACCATTGCCGCATGCCATCACCTTGTGGCCATTGAGCAGGCAGATGGTCAGCATCTGGGCTGCGGTATGGATGGCATCCGGCAGGGCCTCGGCGGCGGCTATCTTGGTCTGGATGCTTTCGGTGTAATTCTCTTTGATGGGATCAGTCATGGGGTCCTCTTAAAATGCGTCCTGGATCCAGTCTGGCTGGTCGCCCTCGAACGCGATCACATCGAATCGGCAGGCCTGGCTGGCCTCGTTGATGGCATGTTGCTTGAAATAGTGGCGCGCGGCCAGCACGATCTTGTGCTGTTTGCGCCGGGTGACCGAGCCGGCGGCTCCGCCATGGCTGGCGTGAGCACGATATCTGACCTCGACAAACACCAGGGTGTCCCCCTGGCGCATGATCAGATCTATTTCACCACCCCGGCAGCGGTAGTTGCGGGTCACGGGTTGCAGGCCCTGGGCCTGCAACCAGCGTTCCGCTACTCGCTCAAAGTGCTGTCCCTTGCTCGTCGCCGCCGACGGCAACAGGTTCAACCACTGCTGGTGCAGTTGTGCCAGTAGCCTCTTCATGGGAGCTCTCCTCGAGCTGGGGCACGGCGCTATCGCTGACCAGCTTGCCGTTCTGGTAGACGGCCCAATCCAGCATGCGCACTATGTTGCCCTGGGGATCCACGCTCAGCTGCCCGCTCATGCCAGGCTGCTGCATGGCATTGACCCTGCGCATCTGCTGCAGGTTGTCAGCCAGGCTGACCGCATCGTAGCCGAGGGCGAACAGTCGTAGCAGGTCACCCTGGGTCTGTGGCCAGAGCAGGGCAATCTGTTCCCGCTGTTTCTCGTAGCCGCCCAGCAGCAGCGGCATGTCGGAGATGTGCATGCCGTTGAGTTCGGACGCTACCTCGGTCGCCGCGCTGTCGTAACCCCTGGAGCTGCTGTAGATCGGCAGGCTGCCCATGGGCTCGACCGAGATGTCCACGTAGGGCTTGATCATCCGGGTCTCCAGGCTGTTGGCCACCACATAGACCGCATCGATGCTGCGGGGGGCCGCATCGGAGAGCTGGACGATTTCCCCTGCCCGAGCGCTGGATCGACCGCTCAGAGCATTCTTGACCATGCCCTGCACCTCGTTGCGCGCCCCGAAGGTGGCGACCACGGGCTTCTCCTGGCTCACGCCGGCCCAGGCCTGCTCGAACGCCTTGATGCTGCTGTAGCCAATCCGGCCTTGCGCCGCGATCAGCAGCGGCTTGCGGTAGCCCTGACCATAGAGGTACTGGGCAGCCTGAGACGCGTCAGCGGCGGCGGAGAGGGAGAAGTAGTAGGTGTTGTCGTTGACGATCGGCTTGTCCAGCTCATTGAGGGCCAGCACCGGTACTGTCGGGTTGGCCTTGAGCAGCTCCGCGACCCTGTCCTTGAGCAGCGGGCCTATGATCATGTTGGCCCCCTCCTGGATCGCCTGCTTGTAGAGTTCACCCATCGCCTTGCTCTGGGTGTCGTAGAAGTTCAGGGTGAATTGACCCTGGTTCTCCTTGTAGGACATCAGCATGCCGTTGCGGATGGCCGCCCCCTGAGCCTCCAGATTACCGGAGAGGGGCAGGAAGACGGCGACCTGCTGCAGCGAGCCGACGTCGCCGGTGGCCAGATCCCCAAGCCCTGCCGGCATGTCGGTCTGGGCCGGGTGGTTCGGGAATGCCTGCTTCCAGCCCGCCAGCTGGCGGGCGAGCTGACTGGGCTGGGCCCCGAACTCGTTCACCAGCGCTGCCAGCCGCAGCCAGCCGGCGGTCACGTCGGGGGCCGGAGCCTCTTCCAGCGCCTGCAGGGTGGAGGGGGTCATGCTCTTGAGCATGGACCAGATCTGCTGGTGGTTGGTCGCCAGCTCATTCTGGGCCAGGTAGGGCTCCAGCAGGATCAGCGACTTGGCGGCACCAAACTTGTTGTTGATGTCCAGCTGCAGCACCACGCGCTGGCGATACCAATCCTTCTGGGTATCGGCATCGAGCGCCACCTCGGGCTTGCCTTCCAGCAGGATCAAGGCCTGGTTGGCGTTGCCCTGCGCCAGCAACAGATGTGCCTGCAACAGTTGCAGTTGCGCCTGCTGCTCCGGGCTCTTGGCCTGTTTCTGCAGTTGCTGATACAGGGCGGCAGCCGGTTTGGCCTGGCCCAGCGCCAGGTAGCTGCGGGCCGCCATCACCTGCCAGCTGAAGGCCTCGGCCGGTTTGGCGGGATCCACCTGCTCCAGATACCACTGGGCATTTTTGGTCAGATCCGAGAAAGCCGACGGCATGCCTGGCTGTCCGGAAGATGGGTTGGGCTCCGACGCACAGGCGGTCAGCAGTACTGCCGCGAGTAGGATGCCGAAGAGTCGTGATACACTTAGCTGCTTTGTAACCCGGTTCAAGTTCATTCCCCGACCAGTGTTGAAGTTCTCCATAGTGTAAACGGGCCAATATGGCGACACAATTGTCGGGACACTCGGAGATCCCATGAGTGACATCCCAACCCTGTATATAGTCCCCACTCCCATCGGTAATTTGGCGGATATCACCCAGCGTGCATTGAACATTTTACGCAGCGTCGATCTGGTGGCCGCCGAGGATACGCGTCATACCGGTATCCTGCTCAGCCACTACCAGATCTCGGTTCCGACCTTCGCCCTGCACGATCACAACGAGCAGCAGAAGGCCGATGTGCTGATCGGCCGGATCAAGGAAGGCAAGAGTGTGGCCCTGGTGTCGGATGCGGGCACCCCGCTCATCAGCGACCCCGGTTATCACTTGGTCACCCGCTGTCGCGAGGCCGGGGTCAAGGTGGTGCCGCTGCCGGGCCCCTGCGCCGCCATCACGGCGCTCTCTGCCGCCGGACTGCCCACCGACCGCTTCGCCTTCGAAGGGTTCCTGCCGGCCAAGGCCAAGGGGCGCGACGATCGGCTGCAGGCCGTCATCGAAGATACCCGCTCCCTGGTGTTCTACGAATCGCCGCGTCGGGTGCAGGATACGGTGGAAGCGATCGCTCGCATCCTGGGGGAGCGTCAGGTGGTGGTGTGCCGCGAGCTGACCAAGACTTTCGAATCCATCCATGGTCTGCCCGCCTCCGAGATGCTCACCTGGCTTGGCCAGGACGATAACCGCTGCCGCGGCGAAATCGTGCTGGTGGTGGCCGGTGCCAGCAAGCTAGACGAAGAGTTGCCTGCCGAGGCGCTCCGTACCCTGGGGCTGCTGGTGGCCGAATTGCCGTTGAAGAAGGCGGCGGCGCTCACCGCCGAGATCCACGGTGTGAAGAAGAATGCACTCTACAAATATGGTCTCGAGCACCACTAGGTTGGGGAAAACGACCATCGCTGATTCGCCCGTTCAGCGGATACCTGATTGTGGGATGAAGAGGAATATGTTCTTCCAAGATGACCTCTAGCACTATTAATCGCGGTGAAACTCAATTGCCGGTTTACCCGGGGTGGCGGACAAGGCTATAATCCGCGCCCGGAGTCGGCTGGGCAATCGCTGCTTCGTCGTTGTGTCCCTCGGGACAGACGGGCGGAGGGGAGGAAAGTCCGGGCTTCATAGGGCAGGGTGCCAGGTAACGCCTGGGAGGCGCGAGCCTACGACCAGTGCAACAGAGAGCAAACCGCCGATGGCCCGCAAGGGATCAGGTAAGGGTGAAAGGGTGCGGTAAGAGCGCACCGCGCGACTGGCAACAGTTCGTGGCACGGTAAACTCCACCCGAAGCAAGACCAAATAGGCCCCTATTGGCGCGGCCCGCGTTGGGGGCGGGTAGGTTGCTTGAGCCAGTGAGCGATTGCTGGCCTAGAGGAATGATTGCTACCGGGGCAACCCGGAACAGAACCCGGCTTACAGGCCGACTCCGGCCTATTCAGGTATGTGAATACCTTAAAATCCCGGCACCTTTCAGGTGCCGGGATTTTTATTTCTGGGTTGCGGAGCGCCGCATAGCACCTTTTGGGGATTTGTAATAAAGTTCTCGCCCTTTTCGGTCGCTCTATGTCGGCTGGACTATTTGTATCGATCACGCGGCTGGCCTGATGAGTGTCTCTATGGCACTAGGGCGAGATAAAAATGGCTAAGGTGGATTTGTAATGTCATCAAGCGGCGTAATGCTCACACCTTCTCGGCTGCTCTCCGCTGAGCGGGGCAGAGACCTTCCCCATTATGATCTACTGGGCGTCGAGCGAGCCAATGTGGCGCGACTCAAGCAGCTCAACTCCCAATTGGGTTCCTTCTCATTACAGGCATCGGGTTGCATGGCTCAGCTCTTCAATGCAGCGGACTGCGATCTGACCTACCAGGATTTTTCCTCCGCCCAGCCACAGGATCGGGATGAACGCCTGATTTGGGTCGAGGCCCGCACTCCGCTCGATGCGCAGCGGATTGCCTATTTCTCCATTGCTCCTTCGGTGATTTACCGGCTGGCCGTGCTGTTTTTTGGTGGTTCCCTGCAACATAAGGGTGCCTCTGCCGTGCATGGCAAAGGGCTGACCGATACGGAGCAACGCTTGCTCTTGCGGCTGTGTCAGTACCAGATGGACATTTGGTCCGCCTGCCTTGGCCAGGGGGATCTCGCGTGGCAACTGAATCTGGTTACCCGGGATTCGGTGCCGGCATCACGTCTCTGGGTGGCGGAAGCAAACCTGATAGCAGGTGGTAGTACCCACGATTGGCAATTCTGGCTGGTGCCACCGCAGGAAACTCTCCTTAGTATCGGTAAGGGCCACCGGGTGCAAGCGGCGCAGCTGGAACAGGCCCTGACGCAAGTTCCGGTCTGTCTGCGGGTGGTCATGGGACAGATGTCCATGACCCTGGCCGATCTGGAGTGCCTCAAGGTGGGGGATGTGCTCTCGCTGGAGCTGCCCGAGGTCGTGCCGGCACTGATCGGTAACCGCCCCTGCTTTAACGGACGCATTGCTGAACATAAAGGCAGCCTGGTGTATCAGGTTGCAACTGTGGTAGAGGAGTAGTCGAATCATGAACGAACACAATTTGAATGACCCGCTGGATCTGGATGGCCTGGATCAACTGTTTGGTGATGATATCAGCATGCCGAGTGCGGCCGACTACATGGCCCCCACCAGTAGCAGCAAGCAGCGCGATCTTTCCTTCTTCCACCAGATCCCGGTCAAGGTGACGTTGGAAGTCGCCAGCACAGAAGTGGCGCTGGGTGAATTGATGCGTGTTGAGGAAGGTGCTGTCATCGAACTTGACAAGCTGGCGGGTGAGCCGCTGGACGTACGCGTCAATGGCCGTTTACTGGCCAAGGGTGAGGTTGTGGTCGTGAATGGCAAATACGGACTGCGTTTGGTCGACGTAGTCGATACCAACCTGCTGGGCGGTATGCACGACTGATGCGCTACCTGCTGGTTGCTCTGCTGCTGTTCTCGCTGCCCAGCTGGGCGGCGGATATGACGCTGTTCTCGGTCTCACCGGGGGCCACGGGAGGTGAGGATTACAGCATCAAGCTGCAGATCCTCTTCTTCATGACCCTGTTGGGTCTATTACCTACCTTATTGCTGATGATGACCAGCTTTACCCGGATCATCATAGTGCTGGCCATTCTGCGCCAGGCCATGGGCTTGCAGCAGAGCCCACCCAACCGGGTATTGATCGGCATCAGCCTGATCCTGACCCTGGTGATCATGAGGCCGGTCTGGACTGACATACATCAGCATGCCTTCGTGCCATATGACCAGAACGAGATCACCCTGACCGAGGGGTTGGCCAGAGCGGAGAAGCCGTTGCGCCAGTTCATGCTGGCCCAGACCCGGGAGCCGGATCTGGAGCAGATGCTGCGTATCTCGGGGGAACCCACCACCCTTGCCAAGAGTGATGTGCCATTCGGCGTGCTCTTGCCGGCTTTTGTGCTGAGTGAATTGAATACCGCCTTCCAGATAGGCTTCATGCTGTTCATCCCTTTCTTGGTCATCGACCTGGTGGTTGCCAGCGTGCTGATGGCGATGGGGATGATGATGCTCTCACCCTTGATCATCTCGTTGCCGTTCAAACTGATGGTCTTCGTGCTGGTGGATGGCTGGTCCATGACGGTCGGTACCCTGGCCGCCAGTTTCGGTGGTGGAGGCTGACGTGAGCCCTGAACAGAGTGTGGCCCTGCTCGGTGGCGCCGTGAATCTGGTGGTGGTCATGGTCTCGGTGCTGATCGTACCAGGCCTCATCGTCGGGCTGGTGGTCAGCATCTTCCAGGCCGCGACCCAGATTCAGGAACAGACCCTCAGCTTCCTGCCCCGTTTCATCGTGACCCTGATGACGCTTATCTTCACGGGCAACTGGCTGTTGTCGCAGATCACCACCCTGTTTGCCGACCTGTTTCAGAAGATCCCCGGACTGATTGGATGAACTCCCTGCTGTCGCTCAGTGCGACCGAGCTGACAGCCTGGCTGGGACAGTGGTGGTGGCCCTTTATTCGTATCGCGGCTGCCTTCTGGGTGATGCCGGTGTTTGGTGATGGTCGTATCCCGGCTCAGGTCCGCATTTTTTTGGCCTTCATCATCAGCCTGTTGATTGCCCCCATGCTGAAAGGAATGCCGGCGCTCGATCCCTTCAGTGCCGGGGCGCTGGTGTTGACGCTGGAGCAGTTGCTGTTCGGATTGCTGTTCGGGCTCTGCATCCAGATGCTGTTCATGGTCATGACCATGGCGGGCCAGATCCTCTCCATGCAGATGGGGCTCGCGATGGCGGTAATGAATGACCCATCCAATGGCGACACGGCGCCCATCATCAGCCAGTTGATGTTGATATTCTGCTCGCTGCTGTTTCTTGGCCTGAATGGTCACCTGGTGACTCTGGATGTGCTGGTGCAGAGCCTGCGCAGCTGGCCGCCAGGATCCTCCGTCTATTCACTGGATGTGAAAGGGGTGATTGGCCTGTTCGGCTGGAGTATCGGGGCGGCCCTGATCCTGACGTTGCCCGCCGTGGTCGCCATGCTGATGGTCAATCTCACCTTCGGGGTGATGAACCGCACCGCCCCCTCGTTGAACATCTTCTCGCTGGGCTTCCCGATGACCCTGTTGCTGGGACTGCTGACCATGGCCATCTCCATCAGCGGGGTACCTGCTCGCTATCTGGATCTGGTCAGCCATGTGCTGAGCCAGCTCAAGGCGCTGACACCGGTATGAGTCAGAACAGCGCCCAGGACAAAACCGAAGAGGCCTCTTCCCAGAAACGGCGCAAGGCGAGGGAAGAGGGACAGATAGCGCGTTCCAAGGAGCTGAGCTCGGCTGGTCTGTTGCTGCTCGGGGGGCTGGCCATGCAATGGATGGTGCCCAGTTTTGGCCTGTTCTTTGCCGAACTGATGAAGCGCCCCCAACGCTTCGACTGGCAGGGGGCACGTGATCCGCAGATGATGATCCATTGGACGGCGGAGGCCCTGGTCGGCATGTTGTGGGTGCTGCTGCCGCTGTTCGGTTTTCTGGGGCTGTTGCTGATCCTGCTCAGCATAGTGCCGGGTGGCATGGTCTTGGCCTGGAAGAAGTTGATGCCCAGCGGCGAGAAACTCAATCCGCTCAAAGGCCTCAAGCGGATGTTCTCCTCCCACAGCCTGATGGAGCTGCTGAAATCCATTCTCAAAATCCTGCTGATCGGTGGCACCCTGGCCCTGCTGCTCAAGCATCAGTGGCCCCTGCTGCTGATGATGAACCGTATGCCACCGCAGGCCGCCATGGAGCAGGCGCTGGGGATCCTCTCCCAGGCATTTATCTTGCTTGGCAGCGTGCAGATGCTGATCGCCGTGCTGGATGTGCCTTACCAACGCTGGTCCCTGAACAAGCAGTTAAAGATGACCAAGCAGGAGGTCAAGGACGAGCACAAGAACAGCGAGGGGCGCCCGGAGATCAAGGCCAAGATCCGCCAGGTACAGGGCATGCTGGCGCGTGCCCGTATCGAACAGCGGGTTCCGCAGGCGGATGTGATCATCGTGAACCCGACCCATTATGCGGTGGCCATCAAATATGATCCCGAGCGGGCCAATGCGCCCTTTGTGATCGCCAAGGGGGTAGACAGCATGGCGGAGCGGATCCGCCAGGTGGCGAAGCAGCACGACAAGATGGTGATGAGCCTGCCGGATCTGACCCGGGCCATCTACTACTCCACCCGGGTTGATCAGGAAGTGCCAGCGGGCCTGTACACCGCAGTCGCCTATGTATTGAATCACGTATTGCAGCTACGGGCCTATGAGGCTGGCAAGGGCAAGAAGCCCCATTCCCTTGCCCCTTTGCATGTGCCGCCCGAGTTACGTCAACCTGAGAGGTAAGTTGTGAACTGGCGTGTATTGACCCAATCCTATACCGCGATCCCCATGATGTTGTTGGCGATCCTGGCGATGATGATCCTGCCCCTGCCCGGTTGGCTGCTGGATGCCCTTTTCACCTTCAACATAGTGCTGGCCGTGCTGGTGCTGCTGGTCTCGGTCTCGGCCCGTCGTCCGCTCGACTTCTCCGTGTTCCCGACTGTGCTGCTGGTCGCGACTCTGATGCGGCTCTCCCTCAACGTCGCCTCCACCCGGGTCGTGCTGCTGCATGGTCACGAGGGGAATGAGGCTGCCGGTAAGGTCATCCAGGCGTTTGGGGAAGTGGTCATCGGTGGCAACTACGTGGTGGGTCTGGTGGTCTTTGTGATCCTGATGATCATCAATTTCGTGGTGATCACCAAGGGGGGAGAGCGGATCTCCGAGGTTTCCGCCCGCTTCACACTGGACGCCATGCCGGGCAAGCAGATGGCCATCGATGCCGATCTCAATGCCGGCACCCTGGATCAGCACCAGGCCCGGGCCCGGCGGGAAGAGATCGCCAAGGAAGCCGATTTCTACGGCGCCATGGACGGTGCCTCCAAGTTCGTGCGTGGCGATGCCATCGCCGGCTTGCTGGTGCTCATCATCAACCTGGTGGGGGGGCTGGCCATCGGTATCTTCCAGCACTCGCTGCCGGTTTCCGATGCGTTCCGGATCTATGCCCTGCTCACCATAGGTGATGGCCTGGTGGCCCAGATCCCCTCACTACTGATGTCCACTGCCGCCGCCATCATAGTGACGCGCGTCAGCGACGAAGGGGAGATGTCGGATCAGGTTGGCCAGCAGATCCTGGCATCGCCCCGGGTCATCTACACGGCGGCGATCATCATGCTGGTGCTGGGCCTCGTACCTGGCATGCCCATGCTGGCCTTCCTCAGCTTCGCCGCCGTACTGGCATGGACCGGCTGGAGCGTGAGCAAGCGTCGGCTCAAGGATCCGGCTCTGGACGCGGCCCAGGAACTGACCCGGCAGATGGTGCAACCCGAGCCCCAGGGGCTGGATTGGCAGGATCTGCCACCGGTGGACTCCGTCGCCATCGAACTCGGCTATCGGCTGGTGCCGCTGGCGGAAGTGGACAAGGGGGCCGAGTTACTCGCCCGGGTTCGCGGCATTCGAAAAACCCTCTCCGAGCAATATGGCTTCCTGCTGCCGGAAATTCGGGTACGTGACAACTTGCAACTGCAACCCGATCAATATCGTATCAAGCTGTCCGGCATCGCCCTGGCCATGGGGAATGTGGATTGCCAGCGGCTGATGGCCATCAGCAGCGGAGAAACATACGGTACGCTGGATGGAGAGCTCACCCAGGACCCGGCCTACGGCATGAGTGCGGTCTGGATTTCGCCGGACAACAAGGCCAAGGCGCTCAACCTGGGCTATTCGGTGGTCGACTCTGCCACCGTCATCGCTACCCATGCCAGCAAGCTACTCAGAGAGCAGCTCGATGCGCTGTTTGGTCACGATGAGGTGGGCAAACTGGGCCAATATCTGGCCATTCAGTCTCCCCGCCTGGCGGAAGAACTCAATCTGGCCCTGACCCAGATGCAGCAGTTGCGGGTCTTCCGCCAGTTGCTCAAGGAGCAGATCAGCCTCATCGACATCCGCACCATAGCTACCACCTTGCTGGATGCGAGCGAGCTGACCAAGGATCCCGTCCTGCTGGCGTCGGATGTGCGTTGTGCCTTGAAGCGTCAGATCGTCAGGCAGGCGATAGGCTCGCGTGACATCCTGGCCGCCTTCACCCTGGACGATCGCCTGGAGCAGACGCTGTTGACGGCGATGAATCAGTCCCAGCAGCAGGGAAAAATCCAGCTGGACAGCTTCCCGGTCGATCCCCAGTTATTGGCGCAATTGCAACAAAATATGCCGCTGGTGAAGGAGCAGTTGCAGCAACAGGGATATGCTCCCGTATTAGTGGTCATGCCCCAGCTCAGACCGCTGATCGCCCGTTATGCCCGCTCTTTCTCAAAAGGTCTCAAAGTACTCTCTTATAACGAGATCCCGGAAGATTTGCGGGTCGAGGTTATTGGGACTCTAGGCTGAAGTTGAATTGCCAGTCATGCAGGCTAGCAGGAAGAGGCTATTCCGCATATCCGCTTGAATTGTCTTATAAAGCCGTTATCATGTGACGGCTTTTGACGTAACGACATGTTAAAAAAAATAAAACAATATTACAAAATATAACAAACTACATGTGTCACATGGCTTTAGGGACAACAGAGCCATGCCATCCTAATACGGATCGTCGCATGATAAAGGCAAACTGAACTGAAAAGTCAGGACGCAAAGCCTCCGGTCTAACAGCATTGATGTTAATGATAGCGGGGTTACCAAGGCTATGATTCCAGCCTTGTTTCCATGCCTAATATAGAGCGAGCGCTCATTAAGAAGCGTTGCTCTTGTCGTGGTGCGTTTTTATTTTTGCACGTCAGTTCTGTTGATTGATTCATGTACAATCACAGGTTCGGGTTTATATGCTTTTTGATTCATCTATCAAGGAAAGTTCAATATCACTCGGTATTGAAGCGCTGCCACATCTATTATTTGTCTCCCCATCGTTATCAAATGGAAACGACATTGAGGAGATATTGTTGAATTCTGGCTATCGTGTTTCCTGCCTGGATTCCCTTCCTCAAACGAAAACATTTCTCTCCCAACACACGGTCGATCTGATCCTGCTCGACATGGCGGCCATGACCGAGGCGGGCCCCTCCGTGATGCATCAACTGGCCGTTACCAGCTGCATCATCATGGTCAATGAGCATCAGGCCTATCTGGCGGCGGAAGCCATGCGGGCCGGCGCCATCGATTACATCATCAAGCCTTTCAGCCCGCGACAGATGATCGAGGTGGTCAGGGGAGCTCTGCGCCTGCGTCAAGCCATTCCCAACCTGATCGCGGCCTCCTCCCTGAGCCAGCAAGTGCTGCAACTCGCCAGGCGAGCCGCGAAGACCTCGGCCACCATCCTCATCGGCGGCGAGTCGGGCACGGGCAAGGAGCGCCTGGCTCGCTATATCCATGAGATGTCCAGCCGTGTTGGCAAACCCTTCGTGGCCATCAACTGTGCGGCCATTCCGGAGGCCATGCTCGAGTCCATCTTGTTTGGGCACAGCAAGGGCGCCTTCACCGGAGCTATTGCCAGCCAGCAGGGCAAGTTTGAATTGGCGCAGGGGGGCACCCTGCTGCTTGATGAGATCTCCGAGTTGCCACTGGCGTTGCAGGCCAAGTTGCTGCGGGTGCTGCAGGAGAAAGAGGTGGAACGCCTGGGCAGCCATCAGGTGATCGCGCTGGACGTAAGGATCATCGCCGCCAGCAACCGGGATCTGCGGGATCTGGTGGCACAGGGAGAGTTTCGCGAAGACCTGTTCTACCGGCTCGATGTTCTGCCCATGAGCTGGCCCGCGTTGCGGGAACGGCAAGACGACATCCTGCCGCTGGCCGAGTACTTCATCGAGCGTTACGGCGCACAGCAGGGCTATCGTCTGAGCGAGAGCGCGTGTAAACAGCTGCTCGCCTATGACTGGCCAGGCAATGTTCGCGAGCTGGATAACGTCATCCAGCGGGCCTTAATTATGGCTCGCGGATTGCATATTCAGGCCGTCGATTTGATGTTGCCCCATTACACCGTCGAAGCCGACAACCTGTTACCGGAGACACTCGCCGCGCCGGAAGGGCTCAGCGAGACGAGGCGGTATGCTGAATTTCAATTCGTGCTAGAGACCTTGCGTCGTTTTCGTGGTCATCGGACTCGTACGGCTGAGGCCCTTGGGATGACGACCCGGGCGCTTAGATACAAGCTGGCTGCCATGCGTGAGCAGGGCATAGATGTCGAGCAGCAGATTCAAAACTAAGGGATAACCGAGTGAAGATTGAGATCATGTCATCACAGGTGACGCTCCTGCAGCAGATGCAGGAAATGCAGCGTGTCGCCAATCAAACCCCTTCCATAGAGCCGAATGATGCATCGACTGTATCGTTCAGCGACGCCATGCGCGACGTCGTCGGACGCGTTAACGAGCAGCAAAATATCGCGTCCAGTTTGATGACCGCCGTCGACGCGGGTCAGAGTGACGATCTGGTCGGGGCCATGGTGGCCAGTCAGAAAGCCGGTCTCAGTTTTTCCGCTCTGATGCAGGTGCGCAACAAGCTGATGGCGGGTTTCGATGACATCATGCGCATGCCGCTCTGAGGTTGGTAATGACTGAACTGGTATCGTCTACCCAAGAGTCTCCTGGCTCTTTCATGACTCGGGTCCAGGAAGGGCTGCGCAATTGGCGCACGCTGTCCCGCGACAACAAATCCATTCTGACCATTGCCCTGCTGGCCGCGATCGTCGCAGGTACCATAGTGGTGATCCTGTGGACCTCCAGCAAGAACTACGTCCCCCTCTACGGCAAGCAGGAGCTTTACGACACGGCCAACATCATGGAGATGCTGGAGAAGGAGCAGGTGCCATTCCGGCTGGAGAAGAGCACCGGCCAGATCCTGGTGCCAGAAAATCAGCTGGCTCATATCCGGATGGCGCTGGCGGCTCGTGGGGTCAGAGCCGCCATGCCGGCCGGTCTGGAAGGGCTGGATACGGTCACCGGGCTGGGCACCAGTGAGTTCATGGAAGGTGCACGTTATCGGCATGCGCTGGAAGGGGAACTGGCCAGAACCATCATCTCGCTGGACGCGGTGCGCAGTGCTCGTGTGCACCTGGCCATCCCCAAGAGAACCCTGTTTGTCGGCCGTGACGAAGAGAAACCCAGCGCGTCTGTGATGCTGGATCTGCAGCCTGGACAGTCCATGGAGCCTGGTCAGGTGGAGGCGATCGCCAATCTGGTGGCGGGCAGTATCTCCGGCATGAAGCCGGGGGCCGTGACCATAGTGGATCAGGCCGGCCAGCTGCTGAGCGCCGAGCTGGGAGACCGGGCAGGCTTCGGCAAGCAGAGTGTCCAACAGATGGAGTATGTGCGCAAGCTGGAACAATACATCCGCCAGCGTGCCAGCGACATGCTCTACCCCATGCTGGGCACGGGGAACTTCCGGGTACAGATAGCAGCAGACGTCAACTTCAATGCGGTGGAAGAGACTCAGCAGCAGCTGGATCCGCAAGGCGTGGTAACCAAGGAGTCCAACAAGTCTGACAAGACCATAGATGCATTGGCGCTCGGCATCCCGGGAGCACTCTCCAATCGTCCGCCCGAGACGACGCCTCCGGCTGATCAGGCGGCTCAGGGGAATGCTGCGACGCCCGAGCCTGCCAAGAACGACACCCGCACCGAACGCCAGGAAATCAGCAAGCAGTATGAAAACAGCCGCACCATAGTGCACACCCGCTATCAGCAGGGACGACTCGAGCGGATGAACGTATCCGTCTTGTTGAATCAGCAGAGTGGCCCCAAGGAGGGCTGGAATGCCGAACAGCTGGAGCAGATCCGGCAGATGGTGGAGCGCTCGGTAGGGTTTGATACTACCCGTGGCGATCAGTTCAGCTTGCAGGTGTTCGACTTTACCGGTGCTGCCCCGATCACTCCGCCGGAGTCCAGCTGGCTGGAGACGCCGTACTGGCAGGATTCACTGCGCTATCTGGTGGGGGGCTTGCTGGGCCTGACGCTGGTGTTCTTCGGTATCCGGCCGCTGGTAAAACACCTGGTACGCACCCAGCAATATCCCGATGCAGAGCCATCGGAGGAGCAGGATGAGGCACAGGAACCCACGGTCGGTCTCGCCATGCGCCGTGAGGCCGATGCGCTGCTGGAGGGAAGATCGGCCAGCAATGGCCTGATCCATGCCGAACACAAGATGGAACCCCAGTTCTCTTCGCTGGATCTGGAGGAGCTGCCGGAACCTGGTTCTGAACTGGAAGTCCAGCTCAAGCACCTGCAACTGCTGGTGGAGAAGGACACGGCCCGCGTGGCAGAAGTGGTCAGATCATGGGTGAGTGGTAATGAGCAACGTTAATCTGAACCAGAATGCCGTCGACATCGATATCGACAACCTCGAGAAAGCCGCCATCCTGCTGCTGAGCATGGGGACCGAGGCCGCCGCCAAGGTGATGCAGAAACTCTCGCGGGATGAGGTGCAGAGCCTCATCTCCAAGATGGCAGGCCTGTCCGGTGTGAGCTCGATCGAGGCGAAGTGGACGCTGCAACAGTTCTTCAATCAATACCGCGAGCAGAGCGGTATTGGCAGCGCCTCAAGAGAGTACCTTGAACAGACGCTGGATCTGGCGCTGGGTCAGCGTCTCTCCCGCAGCCTGCTTGACAGTCTGTATGGCGATGTGATGAGCCAGGATATCCAGCGTCTGCAGTGGGTGCCTGCCGATGTCCTCGCCCGTTTCTTCCGCAATGAACACCCGCAGATGCAGGCGGTGTTGCTCGCTTTCCTTCCTCCCCAGACGGCGTCGGCCGTACTCGATGCCTTGCCCGGTTCGGTGCATGACGATCTGCTGGTACGGGTCGCCAGCCTCAGCAGTGTCAGTGAACACGTGCTGGGGGAACTGCGACTGACCCTGGATCGCTGCCTAGCCTATGTGGCCGATCAATCTGGCGCCAAGGTAAACGGGGTGCGGCAGGTGGCCGACATCCTGAACCGCTATCAGGGCGACAAGGAGCAGATGCTCTCCCTGCTGCGGGAACACGACGGTGACATGGCGCTCGAGATAGAGAAGAACATGTTCGACTTCATGGCCTTGCGTCGTCAGAGCGACGACACCCTGCAGCGTCTGGTGCAGGAACTGCCGGCCGAGCTGCTGGCCCTGGCGCTGAAAAATACCGAGGCGGGCTTTCGCAAGGTGGTGTTGGGCGCCATGCCGAAGCGGATGGCACAGGCGTTGGAGGCCCAGATCCAGGATCAGGGCAGCGTCTCCCTGCGCAAGGTGGAGCAGGCACGGGAAGAGGTGATGCAACTGGTAAGGGAGCTGGTGGAGCAGGGCGAGATCGAGTTCCAGCTGTTCGAAGAACCGACGGTCAGCTAACAGGAGACAGGCATGAGTCAGCATGTGCGCAAACTGGCGGCAGGCGCCACCCGTCTCTACCGCTTCCCCACATTGGGGCAGAGTGGGGAAGAGGCCCAGAGTCAGCAGGAACAGTTCGAATATGGCTACCAGCAAGGACTGGAACAGGGGCAGGCCGAAGGTTACCAGGCTGGTTACCAGCAAGGGCTGACCAGCGGGTTGATCGAAGGGGAGACCAAGGGTCTGCAACAGGGTCAGGTGCGTGGCCTGGCACAGGGGCTGTCCGAGGGCAGGGCCTCATTCGATCAGGCCATGATCCCCTTCGCCAAGTTGCAACAGCAGTGGGAATCCCTGACCCGGGCCCGCATGCAGGAGCAGAAAGAGCTGATCGCCCAACTGGTCGCCCAGGTTGCCAAGCGGGTGATCCAGGCCGAATTTACCCTCAATCCGCAACAGGTGCTCAGTCAGGTCGAGCAAGCCCTGGCGGCCCTGCCAAACGAAGTGGAAGAGCTGGTCATCTACCTCAGTGCAGGGGATCGTCAGCGGTTGGCCGAGCAGGGGGTGACCCGCTGCGAGAAGTGGCCGCTACAGATAGATGCGACACTGGAGGTCGGGGACGCAAGGATCGAGACCCGCGCCGCAGTGATCGAGATCAACACGGCGGAGCGACTAGATCATTGTCTCGGCCAGCTCAACGCCAGTCTGGCATTGCCGCAGGATGCATGAGGAGCTGCAGCAGGCGCTGACCTCAGCCCTGGGAAATCTGGATGATATCCCCGGCTTTCGCCGTTATGGCCGTCTGGTGCGGGTCACCGGGCTGACCCTGGAGGTGGTGGGCTGTCAGCTGGTGATGGGGCAGCGCTGCCGGGTGGACTCGGCGACGGGTGAGTCGCTGCTGGCAGAAGTGGTCGGTTTCAACCGGGATGTCTCTTACCTGATGCCATTGCAGCCTATGAGCGGTCTCTATGCTGGTGCCCGGGTGCTGCCCATCGATGGGGAAGAGACGATCCTGGTTGGTGATCATCTGCTCGGGCGGGTGCTCGATGGTCTGTTGCAACCCCTGGATGGCCGCCCCCTGAAAGAAGCAGGGGAACGGGTTCCCCTGTTTGCCTCTCCCCCCAATCCGCTGCTGCGCACTCCCGTGCGCGAGCCACTGGATGTCGGTATTCGCGCCATCAATGGTTTGCTGACGGTTGGCAAGGGCCAGCGGCTGGGGCTGTTTGCCGGTTCAGGTGTGGGCAAGAGTATGTTGCTCGGGATGATGACCCGCAACACGACAGCCCAGATCGTGGTGGTGGGGCTCATCGGTGAGCGAGGCCGGGAGGTGCGGGAGTTCATCGAACACAGCCTGGGAGCGGAAGGCCTGGCGCGCGCTGTGGTGATCGCCGCCCCGGCCGACCAATCCCCCCTGATGCGACTGCGGGCGGCCCAGCTGTGTCACCGCATCGCCGAACATTTCCGTGAACAGGGGCAGGACGTGCTGCTGTTGATGGATTCCCTGACTCGCTATGCCCAGGCCCAGCGCGAGATCGCGCTGGCGATCGGGGAGCCTCCCGCCACCCGGGGCTATCCGCCTTCGGTCTTCAGCATGTTGACTCAACTGGTCGAGCGCGCGGGCAACGGCACTCATCCCGATGGCAGCCTGAGTGCCTTCTATACCGTGTTGGCAGAGGGAGATGATCAGCAGGATCCGGTTGTGGATGCGGCCAGAGCCATTCTGGATGGCCACATAGTGCTGACTCGCCGACTGGCGGAAGAGGGCCACTATCCGGCCATCGACATCGGGGCCTCGGTGAGTCGGGTGATGCCGCAGGTGGTGTCGTCCGAGTGGCAGGCCATGGCGGTGAACTTGCGCCAGCTCTGGGGCCGTTATCAGCAGGTGCGTGAACTGTTGCCACTGGGAGGCTATCAGCCGGGAGCCGATCCCCAGATGGATGAGGCGGTGCAGCGCTATCCCGCCATCGCCGCCTTCCTGCAGCAGGGCATCTATGAGGAAACCCCCTTCGTGCAGGTGATGAACGGCCTCAAGCAAGTGCTTGGCAGAGTCTAAGGAAGCCACATGCTGAAATCCTACCTCGGGCTGCAACAGGGTGCGCTGGACGTCATGGGCAAGGAGCGACAGCGCCTGCGCGAGGTTGCGATACGCGAGGAGCGACGGGCCAGGAAGCTGCAAGAGGTGATCGAGACCCTGCAACCGGGGTCGGCCAGCTTTCACCCCTTGCTGTGGCAGAACAAACAGCAGATGCAGGGGCAACTGAGCCAACTGCTTGCACACCAGTTGCAGCAGGCCACCCTGGCCAGTCTGGATCTGGCGCGCCATGAGGGGCAGTTGCTCAAACAGTTTGGTCGGGTCAAGGGGTTGGAGCTGTTGCTGGACAAGCGGGAACTGGCGGCCCGTCGGCAACGGGAACTAGGGGATCAGCGTCAGCTGGACGAGCTGTCCAGTCTGCGTCATCGCGCCTTGCAAGGGCGCTGAGCATTCAATCGGGAAAGCGCTCCTGCTGGCCATAGGATGACTCCTGGCCCAACAGGGTATTGATCGTCTCTATCTGTCCTGCCAGCAAACGACCATTGAGCTCGTTCTGGCGTCGACATTGTTGCAGCAGCAACTCGAGTCGCTGCCATTGCTCGCCGACGCTCTGTTGCAACGGACTGGGCAGCTTGGTGATGAGTGTCGCCATTCCCTTCTCATCGGGTTTGAGTCCCAGCGCCAGCAGGTGCTGGCAGCGTTGCTGGGCCTGTTGCTGGATGTCGGCCAGCAGCTTGGTCTGTTGCCGATTGTGCTCGGTCAGCCCGTCGACATCATGGCTGGCCAGCAGACCGTGCTGGTTTCGCAACAACTGCTGCAGATCGGTGTAGCGACCACAGTCTTGCTGGATGCCGACGATCAGCTGCTTGACCCTCAGCTTGGGGGTCATGCTCATCGGCGGTGCATATCCAGGATGGCCTGGCTCAGGGCATCCATGTCGAGCTCGAGCTTGCCCTCGCCGATGGCCTGCCGGATCTGGTTCACCTTCTCCATATCCACGTCCGAAGTGGAGACCAGCTGGCTCCTAGCCTGATTGATGGTTTGTGCCGTGGTGCTGATCCGGGCATCGCCATGGCTCGTCCTTGGTTGTGACTGAGCAGGCGCGGCATCCTGCTTGCGTTGCGGCTGGGTCTGGACATAGAGCGGATCGGTACGGGTGATTTTCATAACGTCATTTCCTGATGGTCTATCTGTGACAGGCGACCCAAGAGCGCCCCAACTTAAATCAAACTCGATTCCTGGCTCAAAAATGGGTCTCGACCTCTCCCTTCTCGATGATCCAGGTCTGGATCTCCTTGCCGGACTGGCTGTTGCGCACCCTGATCCCGTCACCTATGGCGCCACTCTCCAGTGCCTTGCCACGAGTGGTGGCGGAGAAGCCCTCCTGACCGGCCCGGATCAGCACCCCTTCCCCTTCCTGCACCGCCCAGGCTTTCTGCAGATCCAGCTCGCCGATCAGCTGGCCCATTCTGAGGTGGCGATGGCTCTTGCTGCCCACCAGTGATTCGCTGGTGGGGATGAAACCCCGCTGCAGCCGGCTGACATCCAGTGCCTTCTCGACCAGGTCTCCGGCCTGGATGGCGCTCCCTTTCCGGATCTCCTGGGCCGTGACCCAGACCGGTAACATCAGTGTGACCTCGACCCTGGCTCTCAACTGCCAGGCTGGCTCTGTGCATTCCACCAGATAGGGGCGCCGTCCCCAGGGCTGACGATACTGCCCACCAGCCTGCAATCGCACCGCCTGCTGGCAGGCGGGGAGGTGTGCGACGGCAGGGGAGAGCCAGATCTGGTACTCGGCCTGCGGGCTGGGCCAACCCTGCTGTTGCAGATAGTCGTTGAGCGCCGCCGTCGCGTCCTCTTTCAACCCCGCCTCCAGCTGTTGCGACAGGGAGAGGGGGGCGGCCCGCAGCGGGAGTGCCAGCATGAGCATGCCCAACAGGCTGGCCCACTTCCATACGGGAAACAACACTTCCCCTTTTGTCAGGCTTATCAGCCACTGTCGGCGCCGTAGCCAGCGAAAATAACGGGTTTTCATGGTTGGCATGAGTCTTGATAAAGGATGCACCGGTCTGACTGGTTTATAAGAAGGATGAAGCATGAGTATCTCATTTGACAGCGCTCTTGGCGTGCACCCCTATGCTCTCGATGTGCGGGCGGATCGGGCACGTATTCTGGCAGGGAACTTGGCCAATGTGGATACCCCAGGATACCTGGCTCGGGATGTGGATTATAAGACGATCCTCGGCCGTGTCGCCCAGCAAGTTGCAGCGGGTGATGAGGGCCATGCCATCAGCCAGGGGGCCATGAGCACCGACATGCAGCATCCCCTCTATCGCATTCCCTACCAGGTCTCCATGGATGGCAACACGGCCGAGCTCAGTGTGGAGCAGAGCAAGTTTGCCAACAATGCCACCGACTTTCAGACCAGCCTCACCTTCTTGAATATGAAAATCACCGGGATCGCCAAGGCGATCGAGGGCCGTTAATCATGTCGTTCAATCGAATCTATGACATCGCCGGCAGTGCCATGCGGGCGCAAACCGTCCGCCTCGACACAGTGGCATCCAACCTGGCGAACGTCGACAGCGCCGCAGGCAGCGAAAATACCGCCTTCCGTGCCATCAAACCGGTGTTCTCCACCCTCTATCAGCGGGTACAGGATGCAGATGGGCTTGGTGCCGCTCAGGTGCAGATCGCGGGGATAGTTCAGTCGGATCGCCAGGTCGAGAAGCGTCTCGAGCCCAATAACCCGCTGGCCGACGGGGATGGGTTTGTCTACTACTCCAACGTCAATGCGGTGGAGGAGATGGCGGACATGATGAGCGCCTCCCGCGGTTTCGAGACCTCGGTCGAGGTGATCAATCGCATCAACAGCATGCAGCAAGGGTTGCTGCGTCTGGGTCAGGGGGCATAAATGAGCCTGCCTCAAGTCAATAGCCTGGATACCGCCCGCAGCGCCAGCCAGCGCAGCGCGACCCCGGAAATCGCCGCCAACGGTCCCTCTGAAGGGCAGGGTGTCCAGCTACGCAACGAATTTCTGCAGATGATGGTGGCCCAGATCCAGAACCAGGATCCGACCAATCCGCTCGACGGTGCCCAGTACGTCACTCAGCTGGCCCAGTTCAGCATGGTGGAAGGGGTGGAGGGCCTCAAGGTGCTGCAGCAAAAGTCCATCAACATGATGGATACCCAGCAGGTACTGCAAAGCACGGCGCTGATCGACAAGGAGGTAATGGTGCCGAGTCAGACCCTGAGCCAGAAGGATGAACAATCCATCCGTGGGCAGGTGGAGCTGACCGGTGCGGCCGATCTGGTTGAGCTGAAGGTTTACGACAAGCACGGCACCCTGGTTGCGACCAAGAGCTGGGGTGAGAGCAAGCCTGGCGGGCTGGATTATGAGCTGCCCCCCCTGCCAGCTGGGGAGTACAGCTTCGAGGTGAAGGCTTCCCTCGCCGGGGTTGCCACGACCACCAAGAATTACGTGGCCAGCAAGGTCGAGCGGGTCAGCCTGCCTGGCACGGGTGAAATCATGTTGCAGGTAGCCGGAGTTGGGGACGTGCCGCTGTTCAGCGCAGTCCAGTTTGGTAAATCGGCGTAATCAGATAGGAGCGAAACTGTGTCTTTTAGTATCGGATTGAGTGGCCTGCGCGCCGTAAACCAGGAATTGAGTGTCATCAGTAACAACGTGGCCAACGCCAGTACCGCCGGCTTCAAGTCCAGTCGTGCCGAGTTTGCCGCCATCTACGGTGGTGGTCAGGCCGGGGGGGTCGAGATGAGCAACGTCTCTCAGAACTTCGATCGTAACGGCGACGTGATGCGGACGGGGCGGGGGTTGGATCTGGCCATCTCCGGCAATGGCTTCTTCGTACAGAAAGACAGCAATGGCCAGGTTTCCTACACCCGGGCGGGTATGTTCCAGCGGGATGCCAACAACTATCTGACCACGGCCAACGGGACTCGCCTGCAGGGCTACACCACCAACGAGGCGGGTGAACTGCAGTCGGGTGTGGTGGGAGATGTGCAGGTCAAGGCGGGCAGCCTGCCCGCCAAGCCGTCCGACAGCTTGGAGTTCGTGGCCAACCTCAAGGCGGATGCCAGCGTCATCGATCAGACTGTGCACCCGTTCGACCCCACCAAATCCGAAAGTTTCAGCTACTCCCAGTCCAGCAAGGTCTATGACTCCCTCGGCGTTGAGCACACCGTCACCCAGTACTTTGTGAAGACGGGCGACAACGCCTGGCAGGTCAACTACGCCTTCAACGGTACCCAAACCGGTTCCCCGGTGACCATGGAGTTCAACACCAACGGCACCCTGAAGATCCCGACCACGGCGCCGGTGCTGAATCTGGCCCCCGCCGGTGCAGAGCCCATCGCTCTCAAGGCGGATCTGGCCAGAGTCAGCCAGTATGCCTCCGACTTCAACGCCACCCGCAACCAGTCCAACGGCTATGCCGCCGGGGATCTGACCGGGGTCAGGGTGGATGCCGATGGCGGTGTCTACGCCACCTTCACCAACGGCCAGAGTCTGCTGCAGGGTCAGGTGGTGATGGCGAGCTTCACCAATCCCAACGGTCTGCTGCAGGCCAATAACACCACCTGGCAGCAGTCGTTCAGCTCCGGTCAGCCGGTGCTGGGGGCCCCCGGCACCGGGACGCTGGGTACCCTGACGGCCGGCGCCTATGAGGGATCCAACGTCGATCTGACGGGGGAGTTGGTCAGCCTGATGACCTCTCAGCGCAACTACCAGGCCAACGCCAAGACCATCAGTTCGGCCGACAAGATGACTCAGGTTCTCTTCAACTCCTTCTAAGGCGTGATGCGTGGAAAAGCTTATCTATACCGCCATGTCGGGGGCGCAACATACCCTGATGGCCCAGCAAATCCGGGCCAACAACCTGGCCAACGTCAATACCGCCGGCTTTCGGGCCGATTTTGAGCGGGCCTCCGCCTATGCCTTGACCGGTGATGGTTATCCGAGCCGGGTCATGGCCCGCGAGGAGTTGGCGGGCACCGACTTCAAACCCGGTGCCCTGATGCAGACGGGCCGCAAGCTGGATGTGGCGGTGCGTGGCGAGGGCTTTCTCACGGTGCAGACGGCCGATGGCAAGGAGGCTTACACCCGTGCCGGCAACCTGGAGGTGGATGGCGAGGGACTGTTGACCCTCAATGGTCGTCCGGTGCTGGGTGACGGTGGGGAAATGGTGCTGCCAGCCTATCGTGACCTGAGTTTTGGTAAGGATGGTTCCCTCAGCATCACTCCGCCGGGGGGCGGGGCCCGCCTGGATGTGGGTCGGCTCAAGCTGGTCAATCCAGACCCGGCCGATCTGGTGAAGGGGCTGGATGGTCTATTCCGTCAGCGTCAGGGAGGGGATGCCGAGATCAGCGAGCAGGTGGTGCTGGCGTCCGGCTTCCTCGAAGGCGCGAATGTGAACGCGGTTGACGAGCTGATCAGCAGCATGTCGCTGACCCGTAACTTCGAACTGCAGGTCAAGTTGATGAAGACCGCGGACGATCAGGCTAGGCAAGGGGCCAGGCTGATCTCCGGTCAGGGCTGACAGAGTTGAACGCGGTGGGCCTGGCCGGACCGTGAGCAAGAGTTGATGGGGCGCCTCGGCGCGCTCGAATGAATAGGTGGAGAAACTAAGATGCACGCAGCACTGTGGGTGAGTAAAACGGGTCTGTCGGCACAAGATGCCAAGATGGCCAGCATTTCCAACAACCTGGCCAACGTCAACACGGTCGGCTTCAAGCGTGATCGGGTGGCATTCGAGGATCTGTTCTATCAGGTCCAGCGTCAGCCGGGGGCCCAGCAGGATCAACAGAACCTGTCGCCCATCGGCATCCAGATGGGGAACGGCGTACGGGTCGTCGGCACCCAGAAGGTGTTTACCCCGGGGCAGTTCCAGAACACCAACCAGGAGCTGGACATGGCCGTCGTCGGGGCCGGTTTCTTTGGGGTCGAGCGCCCGGATGGCGAGACGGCCTACACCCGCAATGGTCAGTGGCACCGCAGCGCGGAAGGTCTGCTGGTCAATTCCGATGGCCTGCCCATGCTGCCGCAGATCCAGATCCCGGACAACGCGACCAAGGTGGCCATCGGCACGGATGGGACAGTGAGTGCCACCCTGCCAGGCCAGCAAGAGAACGTGGAGCTGGGGCGCATTACCCTGACCAACTTCTCGAACCCGTCCGGGCTGGAAGCCTTGGGGGGTAACCTCTATCGTGCAACCGGCGCGTCCGGTGAGGCCATCGAAGGTGTCCCAGGGGAAGAGGCCATGGGCGCCATCAAGCAGTTCACCCTGGAGAGTTCCAACGTCAACGTGGTGGAGGAGATGGTGGACATGATCACCACCCAGCGCGCCTATGAGATGAATGCCAAGGTGGTCTCCTCCGCCGATCAGATGCTCAAGTTCGTGACCCAGGCGCTGTGATGGTGATGAAGAGATCGATGTGGTGTTGGTTCGGATTGTTCCTGCTGCTGGGGGGATGCTCCACCTATGAGCTGCAGGCCCCTGAGCCCGGAGATGAAAAATGGGCTCCCTCCCGTTCCAAGATGACGAAGACAGGCATGGGAGAGGATGGCAGTCTCTATCGTGGTGACTACATGATGACGCTGTTTCAGGATCGCCGTGCCTATCGCATCGGCGATATCCTGACCGTGATGCTGGAGGAGCGGACTCAATCCAGCAAGAAAGCCAACACCAGCACGAACAAGAGCAGCAGCATCAATGTGCCCGCCCCCTCCATTGGTGGTGTGTCCAGGCCCGATTGGGGTCTCTCGGCAAATGCCGATCGGGACTTTGACGGCGGAGCCACCTCCAGCCAGCAAAACACCCTGGCGGGGGCCATTACCGTTACCGTGGCGGAAGTGATGCCAAACGGGGTGCTGGGGATCCGGGGGGAGAAATGGATACGCCTCAATCAGGGGGATGAATACATTCGCCTGGGGGGCATGGTGCGGGTCGAGGACATCAGTCAGAGCAACCGCATCTCTTCCCAGCGCATCGCCGATGCCCGCATCACCTATGCGGGTCGCGGTGCCCTTGCCGACAGCAACCAGATGGGCTGGTTGTCGCGTTTCTTCAGCTCCGCGTTTGCCCCCCTGTGAGGATCCACATGAACAGATGGTGTATCGCCTTGCTCTGCCTCTCCCTGTCGGGTGTGGCGGGGGCTGCCGCCCCTGCCAAGCGAGCCCTGCTGGACATCGCCGACGTGCAGGGGATGAGAACCAACCAGCTGGTAGGTTACGGCCTGGTGGTCGGACTCTCCGGCACCGGGGATCGCAGCCAGGTCAAGTTCACCGGTCAGTCCATGACCAACATGCTCAAGCAGTTCGGCGTGCAACTGCCGGATGACATCGATCCCAAACTCAAGAACGTCGCCGCCGTGTCGGTGCAGGCGACCCTGCCGGCCTTGGCCGGCAAGGGGCAACTGGTGGATGTGACCGTGACCTCCATCGGCGATGCCAAGAGCCTGAGAGGGGGGTCGCTGCTGTTGACCCCCATGCGCGGCATCGACGGTGAGGTTTACGCCGTTGCCCAAGGCAATCTGGTGGTGGCCGGGGTCAAGGCGGAGGGGCAGTCAGGCTCGTCCGTCACCATCAATGTGCCAACGGCGGGCATCATCCCCAACGGTGCCATCATCGAGCGGGAGGCGGTCAGCAATTTTGCGGACAAACCCGAGGTCACCTTGAATCTGCATCAGCCAAATTTCAAGACGGCACGCAACGTTGAACGGGAGATCAACCGCCAGTTGGGGCCAGTTGCCAAGGCGGTCAGCGCCGGGCGCATTCAGATTGCGGCCCCCCGTGACGAGAGTCAGCGGATCTCCTTCATGGCCTTGCTGCAGGATATTCAGGTGGACATGGGCAAGGAGCGGCCCAGGGTCGTCTTCAACAGCCGCACCGGCACCGTCGTGATGGGGCAAGGGGTCAAGGTGCGCAAGGCCGCGGTCAGCCACGGCAGCCTGACGGTGACCATAGGCGAGAGTAAGACGGTCAGTCAGCCCAATGCCTTCTCCAACGGCCGAACTACCACGACCCCGAATTCGCAGGTCCAGGTTGACCGGGAGCGTAACAACATGTTCGTCTGGCCGGAGGGAACCTCGCTGGAGGTGATCGTCAAGGCAGTGAATTCGCTGGGGGCGACCCCGGATGATGTCATGGCCATACTGCAAGCCCTCGATGAGGCGGGAGCCCTCGAAGGAGAGCTGGTTGTCATCTAAGGATATCCATATGACCAAGATAACGTCAGAGCCTGGTTTCTATCAGGATCTCAATGAACTGCAGCAGATAAAGAGCAACCCGGATCAGCGCGCGGCCCTGGAGGCGGCGGCTGGCCAGTTCGAGGTGAGTTTCCTGCAAACCGTTCTCAAGCATATGCGCTCGGCCTCCGATGCCATGCAGGATGAAGATGACAAGCTCATCAAGGGAGAAGCGCTCTACCGCGACATGTACGACAGCCAGCTGGCGATGAGTCTGGTGAAGCGGGGCGGCATGGGACTGAAAGAACAGATGGTCAATCAGCTTGCCCCGACATTAAAGAATGCCGAGCCAGTGGTCGCTTCAGAACAGCAGACCCTGGCTGCCTTCAGTCAGCCTCTGAATTCGGCAAAAATGAGGAAGATTGACTGATGTCGCTGCTCAATATCGGTTTTAGCGGACTCAACGCGGCTCAGATCGCGCTCAATGTCACCGCCCAGAATATCGCCAACGTCAATACCGTCGGCTACAGCCGCCAGGAGGCCATGATGGGCAGCCTGTCCGGTTTTGGTCGACTGGATAACGGCATGGGGGTGGAGGTGACCGGTGTTCGCCGGATCACCGATGATTACCTGGTGTCCCAACACTGGCGTAGCCGCTCCTCGACCGGTTCATCCTATGCGTTTCATCAGTACATCAACACCACCGAGCAACTGCTTGGCAGTGAATCGATGAATATCGCCAAGGGGCTGGACAGCTTCTTTGCCTCCCTTAATGCCGCCCTCGACAGTCCGGAGACGCCGGCGCAGCGCAGCCAGATCGTCAGCTCTGCCGGGGCGCTTGCCAATCGCTTCGGCCAGCTGAACGAGAGCCTGCTGACCCAGGAGAAGCAGATCGATGATCAACTGGGCAGCACCATCTCCCAGGTCAACAGCTACCTGAAACAGGTGGCCGAGCTGAATACCCAGATCGGCGAGCAGGCCTCCAAGGGGGTCAATACCTCGGTGCTGGAAGACAGCCGTGAGCAGATAGTGCGCGAGCTGTCGACCTTCATGGAGGTCAGGGTCAATCGGCAGAGTGACGGCTCCTTCTCCCTGAGCCTGCCTCAGGGTCAACCGCTGGTGCTGGCGGGCAGCAGCAGTACCCTCTCCCTGGCTGGTGACACCCTGAGCCTCCACTTTGGTCCGCAATCCTTCGAGGTTCCCAAGTTACAAGGGGGGACCCTGGCCGGGGTGTTGGAGTATCGCACGACTGTGTTGCGGCCCTTGCGTACCGAGTTGAATCAGATAGCGAAGAAGCTGGCGGATGATTTCAATGCCAAGCAGGGGGGCGGGGTCGATCTGAACGGCGATCCGGGTAAACCCCTGTTCAGTTACGATCCCCTCAACCCCTCGGGCACCCTGCAGGTAGCGGATGGCTTTACCGGCGATCACCTGGCCTTCGCCAAGGCGGGGGGTGGCAACGGCGATAACCGCAACTTGCAGGAGCTGCTGACCATCAAGGACAGCCAGTATGACGCCTACAGCGCCCTGCTCGGCCGCATGGCGGTGCAGAGCGGTCAGGCCAAGGCTACCATGGAGGCCGATGCCAATATGGAGAAGCAGCTGGCCACCAAGCTGAGCGGCGTCAGCGGGGTCAACACCGATGAAGAGGGGGTCAAGATCATGGCCTACACCAAGGCCTACCAGGCCAACGCCAAGGTGATCAGTACCTCGGATCAGCTTTTCAATTCCATCCTGAACATGTTCTGACGGAGCGACCATGCGTATCAGTACCAACCAGATCCAGCTCAGCATGCTCGATAACCTGCAACATGGCTTCGGTGAATACGCCCGACTCGATCGTCAGATCTCGAGCAACAAGCGAATCCTGCAACCCTCCGACGATCCCGTCGGCAGCGTGCAGCTGCTCGGCCTGAAGAAAGAGCAGACGGCGATGGAGCAGTACCAGAAGAACATCGCCAACGCCAAGAGCCAGCTGTCACAAGGGGAGATCCAGCTCGAGACCATGACAAACATGCTGAGTCGTCTGCGCGAATTGACCCAGACGGCGGCCAACGGCTCCCTCTCGGAGGATGACCGTCGCGCCGTTGCCAGCGAAACGGCCATCATCAAGGATGGGCTGCTGGATCTGGCCAATGCCCGCAACGAGAGCGGCTCCAGCCTGTTTGGTGGTAGCCAGGTGGACAAGACTCCCATCGTCAAGGGACCCGGCGGTGACTATTCCTATCAGGGGGATGCGCTGGTGCGTGAAGTCGGCATCGCCAGAGGGGTGACGGTGGAGCTCAATCATACCGCCGACAAGCTGTTCATCCAGAACGGGGATTTCTTCAAGCAACTGGACGAGATGGTTACCGCCTTCGAGAGCGGTGCACCGGATGCTGCGGATCAGGCAAGGGTCATGCTGGATCGCAGCCAGACGCTGCAGGATGACATCAGCCAGATGGTCAGCTCCATCGGGGCGCGCATCAATCTGCTGGATCAGGTCGACGAAGGTCATGCCGAGAAGAGCACGTATAGCAAGGAAGTGAGCAATCAGATAGAGTCCCTCGATTATGCGGGCGCCGTGACCCAGCAGGCTCATGTACTGATGGCCCTGCAGGTGCAGCAACAGGCCTTCGCCAAGGTGAACGGTCTGAGCCTGTTCAATTACATGCCCTAAGTCTGTCAAGGAGCCAGGATGCAGATTCAACAAACCCGTCTGGGCGGTGTGGCCGAAACATCGGCCCAGCCCAAGCTGCGTGGACGTTCGACTGCTCCGGCCACCTCACCGCAAGCCAGCCGCAGCGAACGTCAGCCCAATGTCATCCGATTGGACCGCTGGGCGCTGATCGGCACGGCCCAGCAGCGCATCGCCCATGCCCAGGGAGGCGAGCAGGCCCTGAGCCAAGTCTGGGGTGAGTTGAAACGGCTGGAGCAGCAGCTCGGCCAAAATCGGACGGCGAGCGGGGAGCAGGTCTCCCGCCTCAAGCTGCTGGAAGATAAGCTGACCCAGCCGAAGGCGCCGCTGACGGCGGAGCTCAAACCTCGTTTACTGACATCGGCCATGGACAGCCGGATGCACTACAGCGCGGACAGGCTCGATCTGTTGAGCCCCAAGTCGAGCGCCGAACGGCTGGTCTTCTCATTCCCACAGACCAGCAGTGCCGTCGAGGTGGTGCTGCCCGCCGGTGCCAGCGAGTCGGAAACCGCCTCTCGTCTGGATCGGGCATTGCGCAAGGAACATATTCAGGCACGGCTGAACGAGCTGGGCAAACTGGAGCTGAGTGTGCCTGAGCAGCACAGGCGCAAGCTGGATGAACCCGTGCTGCTGAGCGGGGAGGGTATTCGCATCCCCGCAGGCAACCCGGTCCCGGTGCAGTTCAAGCCCAAGGCCGGGCAGTTGACTCAACTCGGCGAGGGGCTCGACAAGGGGGAACTCAAGCAGGAGCAGCAGCGTTTGAAGCGTTTGCTCGGCGAGATCGAACAGTCGGTGCGGGATCTGAAACAGTTTCGCCAGAAGATGATCAAGCAGCTCGACCGAGTCAAGGCGCGCAGCCAGAACCTGCAGCAGGAAGAGCTGGAGCAGTTGCAAGGCAAGCTCAGCCTGCAACTCAAGGAGGGTGGCTTCATGGGCACCATGTCCGGCCTGCTGGCCCAGGCCAATGTGTCACGCCAGAACGTGGTTGCGCTGTTGGTGTAGGGCCGAAATGAAAGTTTGAGAATAAAACCGCCATGCAGATTGCTGGCGGTTTTTTTCAGGGTTTCAGCAAGGCATAGAGGGTGAGGTCCGACGCAAAACCAGATTCACTCAGCCCTTGCTCCACCGTCTTGAGAAAGCCTGCATTATGCTGGCGTATGGTGTGGTAGCTATAGAAGAGGTTGATGACGTCCTGCTCTTCCAGCTCCTTGTCCATGGCCAGCAGGCACAGATAGTTGCGCAGTAGGAAGTAATCTATCACCAGCAACTGATAGGCCTGGAACTGGGTGTTCTGCAACAGCGGGAAGTTGTGGTGATAGACGTAATAGAGCAGGTAGTTGTTCAGTATCTGGGGTCGGGCTGCCAAGAAGGGCGCGACCTTGTTGTGCCAGGTTTGCTGCAATAGCACGAGTTTGCCCTCATCATATATCCCCTCCAGCAGCTGATTGATCTTGTCGAGGCAGTGTTGCATGGTCTGGCGTCCCCGCTTTCCCCCTCCCTGTGAATAAGCCAACAATTGGTGCGTGATGGTTCTTAGTCCCCACCACTGTAACTTGGGCAAGATAGGCAGTTGATCGAACATGGTGAGGAGCTCTCCCCGTTCGGCCAGCATAGCCACCTGATCCAGGAAGGATTCGTGTGACAGCTGAGTCGGATCCCGGTGGATCAGCATGCCGATGAGCCACAGGCGGATCTCGGTGGGGACATCCGTGGCCGCCAACACATGGATACTCAGGCTGTGCAGGGTTGCCATGGTTGTGGAGGGGGGAGAGACAAACGGCAGGCGCTGATCCAGCTGGGTCACTTCGGTTTGCATCGCCATGGGATCGAGCAGCAACTGCCGGCACACCTCGGGGCAAGAGAGCATCAGGGATTGTTTGATCTGGTTGCCGATACGAGCCTGGGATCTGGGGTATGTCTTGCAGGTATGGCTCAGCGCCTGTGGCCCGGCCTTGCTGTGGATCTGGCACAGGCGGTTCTCATCGAGGAAGGGACAGGCGCCCTGCTCATCCAGTGTGATCTCCCCCCAGCGCTCATTGCTCATCTTTACCTTGCGGATATGCAGCTTGCTCAGGGATTTCACCGTGGGATCGGCGTGTTGCTCGTAGTTACGGAAGGTCTTCTTGTCGATGCTGATGGTCCAGCTATGACAGCAGTTATCTTCACAGCGATCCCCTACACATTGGAAATGTTTAACGAAATGAGGTGTACAAAGAGAGGCAGCCATGGCGCGGTCCGGTGATGGAAGATGGCTAGTGCAAAGCAATAAACATGCCGGATGAACTGGCACTGCGGTATCGGACTGACTGAGGAGAGGCGAGAGGAAAAGATAAAAATATGCGAATGGAAGCCTACATTTCTGCGAGAAAGGGGTCGCCTATATCAGATGTCAACCTAACAGGCTGCACGGCAGCGTCATATCGAGGAATACATCATGGGCTTGTCCATCCATACCAACTTCGCTTCTCTGACCACCCAGAGCCAGCTGAACTCCACCAACAAGATGCTGGGCACCGCGATGCAGCGTCTGGGTACCGGTCTGCGCATCAACTCCGCTGCCGATGACGCCGCTGGCCTGCAGATGGCCACCCGTCTGCAATCCCAGTCCAGCGGCCAGAAAGTGGGCATGCGCAACGCCCAGGATGCCGTCTCCATGATGCAGACTGCCGAAGGGGCCATGGACGAGATGAGCAACATCGTCCAGCGCATGAAGGATCTGGCCACCCAGTCTGCGAACGGCACCAGTACCGCCGAAGACCGCACTGCCATGAACGCCGAGTTCACCGAGCTGCGCGCCGAGTTGGACAACATCACCAACAACACCACCTTCGGTGGACAGAGCCTGCTCAAGACTGGCGGTGGCTTCCAGGGGGACGTGACCTTCCAGATCGGTGGTACTGCCGCCGAGAAGCTGGAGCTGAAAAGCACCGGCACACTGGCAAAGGCATTGGCAGAAGTGGTCGGCACCGGCAAGGGTACCGATGGCGCTGCGGTGAAGGTCGGCATCGGCGATCAGGCCAAGGCCACTGCCTCCATGGCCGAGCTGGATACCTTCTCCCAGAAGATCGGTGAATCCCGCTCTGCCTTCGGTGCCAACATCAACCGTCTGGAGCACACCGTCAACAACCTCTCCAACATGAAAGAGAACACCGACCTGGCGAACGGCCGCATCATGGATGCCGACTTTGCCCAGGAGAGCACCAACATGACCAAGAACCAGATGTTGATGCAGGCTGGCATGTCCGTGTTGTCCAACTCCAACCAGATGACTGGCATGGTCACTTCCCTGCTGCGTTAACCCCAGTGGCACTCATCCCGGGATGAGTGCCATCTTCCTCCTGCCCATTTCCTCCAGATTCCGCTTTCCGCTTCCTCATCATATTTTTCGTTCTCCATTCAAGTCTTGGCCGACTCCCGTCGCTTCTCATTTCTATAGGGTTACCTGCTGCATTGCAGCCTTCTTGAGGAGTAGATCATGGGTTTGTCCATTCACACTAATTTCGCCTCGCTGACCACTCAGAGCCAGCTGAATTCCACCAACAAGATGCTGGGTACTGCTATGCAGCGTCTGGGTACCGGTTTGCGCATCAACTCTGCTGCCGATGATGCCGCCGGTCTGCAGATGGCCACCCGTTTGCAATCCCAGTCCAGCGGCCAGAAGGTCGGCATGCGCAACGCTCAGGATGCCATCTCCATGATGCAGACCGGTGAGGGTGCGATGGACGAGATGAGCAACATCGTCCAGCGCATGAAGGATCTGGCCACCCAGTCTGCGAACGGCACCAGTACTGCTGACGATCGCAAGGCGATGAACGCTGAGTTCGGCGAGCTGCGTGCCGAGCTGGACAACATCACCAACAACACCACCTTCGGTGGACAGACCTTGCTGGCCAAGGATAAGGGTTTCCAGAAGGCAGTGACCTTCCAGATCGGTGGCACCGGTGCTGAGAAGCTCGAGCTCAAGGATGATGGCACCCTGGCAACCGCACTCAAGGGTGTCGTTGCCGATGATAAAGGTACCAAGGGCACTGCGGTTGCCGCCGGTATCGATGATCAGACCAAGGCGACTGCAGCCATGACAGAACTGGACACCTTCTCCAAGGGGATCGGTGAGGCACGATCCGCCTTTGGTGCCAACATCAACCGTCTGGAGCATACCGTCAACAACCTCTCCAACATGAAAGAGAACACCGATCTGGCGAACGGTCGCATCATGGATGCCGACTTCGCTCAGGAGAGCACCAACATGACCAAGAACCAGATGCTGATGCAGGCTGGCATGTCTGTGCTGTCCAACTCCAACCAGATGACCGGCATGGTGACTTCCCTGCTGCGTTAATGGATTTCAGGCTGCCCGCATGGGCAGCCTGTGGTTCCGCGTGTTTATTGGAAAGAAGCGGGGCTCTTTTCAACGGGCATGCCACCGATAAGTTGATAAGGATGTGATGATGCAAGTAGATCCGGCCAGCATGGCGATGCAACTGGTAGCCATTGAGCGCCAGAACATGGACAAGCTGTTGAAGAAACAGCTGGACAGTGTCAAGGGACAGCAGAGTGCCATCAGCACGCTCAACACCAAGCTGTCGAGCTTCCAGACCATGCTCAAGGATTTGAACAAGGCCACCAACCTGCAGGCCCAGAAGGCCACCATGTCCCAGGACGGGCTCATGACGGTGACGAGCAACGGCAAGGCTAGCTCGGGCCAGTACAACTTCTTCGTGGAGCAGCTCGCTCAGTCCCATCAGGTCGGCCTGAAGCTGGATAGCGATACCACCCCCTTGCCGGCGGATGGCGTCTTCTCCCTGACTGTCAAGGGCAAGACCATCGACATCGATCTGGCGACCCTGCCGGCTGGAGCAACCGCCAAGGACCTGGTCTCCCAGATCAACAATGCCAAGGATAACCCGGGCGTGAAGGCGACTCTGGTGCGCACCAACGGCAAGATCAGCATGGTGCTGACTAGCAAGGAGAGCGGGGTGGAGAACGCCATCACCCTCAACTACAGCGGAGATGCCACTAATGCGCTGGGGGCTGCCGTGGCTGGCAAGACCGATATCACACAGGCGCAGGACGCCAAGCTGCGGATGGGGGGGGATAACCCGCTGACCATCACCTCTGCCAGCAACAAGATTGAAAACGTGGTGGATGGGCTGACCTTCCAGCTGACCAAGGCACAAAAAGCCGGGGATGCGCCGTTGCTGGTGACAGTGGATCAGGACAAGGAGGCCGTCACCGGCTCCCTCAAGAAGTTCGTCGACAGCTACAACGAGCTGGTGGATGAGCTGGCCAAGATGACCTCCAGCGATCCCAAGGCACCAGGGGCACTCTCCTCCGACAGCGGTGTGCGCAGCCTCAAGAGCATGCTGTCTCGCAGCGTGCGGGACTTGCCCAATGATCTCAGCCTCAGCAGCCTCGGGATCAAGACCGACAAGACGGGCAAGCTCTCCTTCAATGAGACCGACTTCAACAAGGCGCTGGAGAAGGATCCCGAACTGCTTGGCAAGGCGCTGATGGGGGACGATGGCCTGCTCAAGCGGATGGGCGATTCGCTCGATCCTTATACCAAACGAGATGGTGCGCTGAAGGGGCGCAAGAGTGGTCTTGAAGCCAGCGAGAAGCGGGTGAACGAACGTATGGAGGCACTGGATCGCCGTATGGATTCCGCGTATAAGCGCTACCTCAATCAATTCACCACCATGAACCAGATGATGCAAACCATGGGGGCTTTGTGAGTCGGTGATCGCGTTTCATCCTGAATAAGTGAGTCTCTGATGTTTGAACACCAAGATGGTTATGATGCCTATCAGTTTGCTGCCACCCAGGCCAAGGCGGCGAGCGCCGATCCGCACCAGTTGGTGCTGATGTTGATGGATGGCTTGCTCGATGAGATTGCGCGGGCCGAAGGCCACATCCTGGCCAAGCAATATGAGCGCAAGGGTCAGTCCATCAACAAATGCCTGCAGATCCTGGGGGGGCTCGACAGCGCCCTCGACATGGACAAAGGGGGTGAGCTCGCGACCAATCTGCACCGCTTGTACGACTATTGCGGGCAGCGGCTGTTCGAGATCAGCGTCGGCAACGATGTCACGGGCTTTGCTGAGGTGCGTCGCATTCTGCTGGAGCTGAAAGAAGGCTGGGAAGCGATGGCGCGCCATCCTCGCTAAAGCGGAAGCCGGCTTTCCTCATCTGCAGTGGGGTGATGGTAAAGTACTGAAATTCAACAGATACATATCTGGCCTACTCCTTGCTTATTGGCAGGGTCGTCTTATTTTGAGGCCATCATCATGTCCATGACCGAGGCTGTGCAACCCAGCACGGAACACGAGACTCGCCAGCGCCAGCTATTGGGATTGGGGCGTCTGATCCTACAGCAGGCCCGTGCCGGGCAGTGGGATGCAGTGCGCCTGGCGGATCATCGTCTGGCCCAGTTCATCGGCCATGTGCGCTTGCAGCCGGCATTATGGCAATCCCTGGCTTCGACCCGGAATCAGGTCCGAGTCTGGCATCGGGAAGCCTTTGAGCTTTGCCAGCAAGAAACCACCCTGCGCAAACAAGAATGGCAATCGCTCTCTTACAAAAGAGAAGGGTTGCAAGCCTATGATGAGGCACAAGAATGGGCCTGATCCAGTTCGTCGCGGCCGACCCGGTGCCAACCCTTGAACCAACAGGTTTCACCCGTCTCACCCGTCTCACCCGTCAGCCTGAAGGGCAGGAGGGACTCTATCAGCCTCTGGAGTTTCAGCAGGAGGTCCTGGTTACCCCCCCTCTGGATGAAGTGTCTGCCGAGGAGTCTGATACCGATGCAACCGAGCCTCCTTCAACGGATGTGACCGAGCAACTGCAGGCCTTTACCCATATGCAGCCCGTATTCGTGCGTCATGAAGAGGCATCACGGCTGTTGGTCGCACGCCAGACACAGGATCCGATTTCCCCTCTCGGTGTCGGTATTGGGGGGGCTCATGATGAGCGCTCTTCCGTATCAGCGGTATTGCGTGCCCTGTCTAGCTATGAGCGTCGGGAGACTGAACGGACTCCGGTCGTGGAACCCGCCTTGGCGCAGAAAGACAAACCAGCGCCACTCACGGGCGAGTTCGCCCGGTTCTTGAGCCAGCCAGTCGGCCAGGGTGACAAGCTGCCGCTGCCCGACAAGCTGCTGACCAGCTTGCAGCCCCTGCTTGGAGGGGATGGCTCGTCTGAACGGGAACCCCTGATATCCGACCTGAAAGGGGTGGCGGGACAGTTGGTGCCAATGTCGTTGACCAAGACGGCAGAGTATCAGTGGGCGCCAGCCCGTCTGGCCGACAGTCCAGCCCAGTGGGGTCAGCAACTGGTCGAGGTGTTGAAGGACAAGGTGGAGCTGCAGGTCAACCAAGGCATCAAACAGGCTCATATCCGCCTGGACCCTCCTGAGCTGGGCCGTCTCGAACTGACGGTCAGGGTTGAAGGAGATCGGCTCAACGTGCAGCTCAACGTGACCAACCCGGCGGTACGTGAGGCCCTGATCCAGTCGATGGAGAGACTACGCATGAGTTTGGCTCCCCACCATGCCGGCGGTGTCGAGGTGAATGTCGGCCAGGGGGGAGAGCAGGAGCGAGGGGACCGCTGGCAGCAGGACAAGATCCTGGCGGGCCGGCGGCAATGGCAGGAAGAACAAGACTCATCCAGCGGCTCTGGTCAGGATTGGCTCAATGCCCTGGTGTGACATTTTCAAAGTCCGGCAATAGCGAGAGTGATGTCAAATTATGCGGCGTGTCATGAAGTGGATGATGATGGTGGTAATGGCGCTGTGCCTGCTGGCGGTGCTGGCCTATGGTGCCTATCTCAAGCGAGATACGGTCGCCGTCTGGCTGGGTCTGGCGGAGGCGAAGCCTGAGTTGAGCAAGACTCCGCTGTTCAAGCCCATGGAGCGCTTCGTCATCAGCCTTGAGGGAGACAGCGAGCCCCACTACCTGGTGCTGGAGCTGGCGCTGGTAACCCATAACCCCAAGCAGCTGGAGACGCTCAATGAGCTGACGCCGCTGATCCGCAATGCGATGGTGCAGTATTTCAGCCATCGTTCCCACGATGCCGTGAAGAGGGAGCTGCAAAACATCTCCGCCCTGCAGGCCTCTCTGCTCGTCAAGTTGGTGGCCACGCTGCAGGGATATGGCTACAAACCCTATCTGGATGAAGTGCTGGTCACCAAGGTGCTGGTGCAGTAACGGGAATGATGGACTCTGACTGGGACACTCCCTGCGAGCTGGCGACCTCGCCGCCCCGCACCGGTGAGCATGCGATCCTGACTCGCTATCTGCCGCTGGTGAAGCGGGCGGCCAGCCACCTGCGCAGTCAGGTCTGCGCCTGCTTCGATCAAGAGGACATGGAGCAGGTCGGCATGATGGGGCTGCTGGAAGCCTGGCGCCGCTACGGCAGCGAGCCGGATGCCCAGTTCGAGAGCTATGCCTTCAAGCGGATCCGTGGCGCCATGCTGGACGAGTTGCGCCGTCTGGACTGGCGTCCCCGTCAGCTGCGTCAGCAGGTGCATGGTCATAATCAGGTACAGCGGGAGCTGTATAACCGATTGGGGCGTAACCCGACCGAGCAGGAACTGGCGCTGGCGCTGGATTGCTCGATTGAGGAGGTTCGCCAGCTGGCCTACGCCAGCCAAGCCGAGGCCCTGCAGAGTCTGGAGGAGTGGCTGGAAAATGGCGGCAGGGCTCCGGCCAGTGAATCTGACGATGTGGACCTGGCCATGACTCTTAGCAAGGTGCTCGGCTCGCTGGACAAACGGGAGCAACTGCTGCTCTCCCTCTACTACCAGCAGGAACTGAACATGAAGGAGATCGCGCTGGTGCTCGGTCTGACCGAGTCGCGGGTGTGTCAGCTGCACAAGCAGTGCGTCCTTCAGCTCAAGCAGCGTTTGGTCGACTCCATATATTAATGCCTCTTCCCATGGGGAGGGGGCTTCTTGAATTCTGCGGGAGCATCCATGCAAAAACAGATTGGTCTTGGTGTCATTTTCATTTGTGTGCTGGGCGGCTTCATGATGGCCGGAGGGCGCCCCATCGCCCTGTGGCAGCCCGCCGAGCTCATCATCATCATAGGCGCTGCCGCCGGTTCCATGTTCCTCGGCAACTCCAAGGAGGTGATGCATGAAATGTGGCGTCAGGTGAAGCTTTGTTTCAAATCCAACAAGGATGAGAAGGAGATCTACCGCGAGTTGCTGACCCTGATGCATCAACTACTGGAAGAGACCCGTAACAAGGGGATGAAGGCGCTGGATGAACATGTCGAGAACCCGCAGCAGAGCTCGGTCTTCCTGATGTACCCCCAGGTGTCGGAGGATCCGCAATTACTGGGTTTCATCATCGACAACCTGCGCTTGCTGGGCATGGGCAAGATCACACCCCACGAGCTGGATACCATTCTGGAGCAGGAGATCATGGCCATCGAGGAGGACATGCTCAAGCCGTCTCATGCCCTGCACAAGACAGGAGAGGCCTGCCCTGGCTTCGGTATTCTCGCGGCCGTGATGGGGATCATCATCACCATGCAACAGCTCGATGGCCCGCTTAGCAACATCGGGGTGCATGTGGCCGCCGCCTTGGTGGGAACCTTCATCGGCATCTTCCTCTGCTACTGCCTGTTGGAGCCTATCAGCAATGCCATGGAAGAGATGGTCAAGCGCCGCATCGGCATGCTGATGTGCATCAAGTCGATCCTGATTGCCCAGTTGCGCGGCAAGACGCCGTTGCTCTCCGTCGATTCGGGCCGCAAGATGCTGGAGCCCGACGTGAAACCCAGCTTCCTTGAGTTGGAAGACTGGGTGACGAACAGGGCCATGTAATGCGTAATCACGAGCAGATCATCATCAAGCGCCAGCAGCGGCGCAGCAGTGGCCCCAAGAGCGGCGGGGCATGGAAGGTTGCCTTTGCCGACTTCACCCTGGCGATGATGGCCTTCTTCATGGTGCTCTGGATCCTGGCCGTTTCCAGCCAGGAAGAGCGCGAAGTGGTCGCCAGCCGCCTGCGTGACTACAGCATCATGGACAGTGAGGCGAACCCCTTCGACATCAGAAATAGTCCCTATCCGGTGGATCTCGGTGGCAATCCATCCGTGCTGGAAGAGCTGAGCCCCCAATTTGTGGCCGAGGGGCAGCGCATGCCTAGGCATATGGAACGCAACCGCAGCATCTTCACCGATGGCGCCAATGGTGGCTATGAGAGCCTGTTGGCGGGCAAGATAGAGGGAGAGGCACAGATGAAGCAGCTGGCCAGTTTCATCGCGTCCATGGCGGATCAGATGCAGGCGAAGAACAACCTTGAGCTGCAACTGGTGCCACAGGGACTCAGGATCCTGATCCGCGATGATGATGAGCGTGAGATGTACAGCCGTGGCAGCACCCGCATCAGCCCCTATTTCCGCCACCTGCTGATGGCATTGGCACCCATATTCCAGCGCATCGAGAATCGGGTCATGATCTCCGGTCACACCGACAGCTCGCCCTTTGCAGGCGATAACTACAGTAACTGGGAGCTGTCTTCCGACCGCGCCATGATGGCAAGACGGGTGCTCCTGGCAGGCGGCATGCCGCCCGAGCGGGTGGGCCAGGTGGTCGCCATGTCGGACACCATGCTGGAAAATACCTCCGATCCCAGGGGCAGCCAGAATCGCCGCATCGAGTTGCTGGTGATGACGAGCCAGGCAGAGAAGAATCTGGAACAGCTATTCAGCGCCCAAACCCAAGCCGCCACCCAGCAAGCCAAGGATGCCACTGCCCATGGGAACCCCTGACCTCTATCTGCCGGAATCAACCCCATTCAATGACCCCAGGCGCAAGCTACCTCGCTGGTATCTGCATGATGGTGCTACCCCGCTGGAATCCCAGAGTTGCGGCATCGCAGCCCGGCTCATGGTGTCGGGTCTGCTGTTTGACAAGCGTATCGGCCGGGTGGTGATCAAGGACATTGGGCCGGGCGGGGTGGGCTTTCTGGCCCCCGCCCGCTTTGCATTGCCCGATACCGTCAGTCTGTCATTGTCACCTCGGATCGTGCTGGAATGCCAGATCACCCATCGGCGGGCGATAGGCCAATACCTCAGCTTCTATGGTGCTCGCTGGGGTGACCCGGGGTCTGTCGATCTCGCCCCCATACTCAGCCACTGGCGTCACAGTTTCATGGCGCCAGCAGAGGGCGGGTCTGTTCCAATCCCAGTGGATCCGGCAACGGTGCGAGGCTGAGACCTCCCCGGCTCATGTTCAACCCTCTGGCTGGTTGTAGCAGCAGGGGATCATGCAGACTCTCCAGCGACACGGCACGCACCAGCAGGGGACGTTCACTCTCGCGTACTGCCGGGGGTGTTTTGCCGCGACCATAGACGATTGGGCAGTTGCTCACCCCCTGGGCATCGGGCAACTGCCAGGCTGGGTTCCAACGGCTAGCCTCATTCATGGACACCCCTTTGGCCATCGCCCAGCTCCGCAGGGAGCAGCTTCCAGGCTGCTGCCATACCTGTATGCTGTCCCCTTCTTGCCACGACGGCAGAGCAAAATTGTAGTGTGCAGCCCGCTCCAGCAACTGAGACAAGGCGAGGAAACGTGCCACGTAGAGGCGCGTCTCAGTAGGCAGCGACAGTTCCCACAGGTTGCGCGTTCCAGCACTGAGTACGGCCTTTAATACCCGCCCTTCCCCCGCGTTATAGGCCGCAAGTGCCAGCAGCCAGTCTTGGCCAAAGAACTGATATAACCAACCGAGATAGGACAGCGCAGCTTCCGTTGCCAGGGGCAATGAATAGCGACCATCGAAGCTAGTTGTCATAGGGACGGAGAAACGGGCAGCGGTATCCGGCATCAGTTGCCAGGGGCCGGCGGCTCCCGCAGAGGAGACCACATCAAGACGATAACTGCTCTCTATCAGGGGGAGTAATGCCAGTATGGAAGGCATTTTACGTTCGCGAACCTGCTGCTCCACCCAACGGATCATGGGTTGGGATTGGGCAATCCGCCCCTGCAGGTGCACTCGTTGTTGCAGCAGGAATTGCGTCTGCTGGGTGACCAGTTCGGCTCCTTTTCCTGCTATAGGGGTAGGAAAGCCCGCCTGCCAATGATAAGTATCATAGGAGTAACAATAAGTACTGGTCAGCAGCGGCAGGCTGGCAAGGAAACGGAATAATAGTCTCATCAGGGGGGTAATGACCTGGCAGGAAGGCGATAAAAACATGATGAATCTCAACAGTTTTTGACAGTTTCTGTCGACTGTTCATGTGGTATCCAGGACGTGATGAGCATGATAACACGAGTAAAAAAGACCCCAAAGGCGGGTAGGGCGATCCAGAAGTTTTTGCTTTACCTGATCCTCGTTAATTTTGGTTTGATGTGGCTCTACGTCATGTATGCAGATGAACTGACATTTGGTTCCAACCTTCTGCTGACTTTCCTTCTCATCGTCTATAACCTGCTGCTCTGTCAGCTGGTCTGTTTGCGCGCCCGGCGGGCGGGGGACGGATACATCATTTATCCCGTGGTGGGGGTGTGCATCATCTTGTGCGCCGTCGTGCTGTTTCGTTTCATTATTTCCCCCTGAGCTCGATTATTTACAGGTGGTTCCTGATGAGGGAGATTTATTTTATTCATGAATAACTTGTGGAAAATCAATTCATTTAATCGGTAGTGCCCCGGTGTTGCGTCAATATGTTCCCCATGCCCGCCATCCTCGCTTGAAAAGCCTCCTGCTCGTCCTTAAACTTCATGGTGGAGAAAAGTGGATCAAAGTGGTTTTATCAGGCAGTTTGCCTCCTTAAACTCACCTTCGGGGACTGCAATTTGTTGCGTGGCGCTCACGCCATCAGCCTGGACAGCAAAGGGCGATTGGCGATTCCGACCAAATACCGAGATTGGCTGCGCGATGAAAGCGACGGCCAGCTGGTCTGCACCATCGACATTGCCCACCCTTGTCTGCTGCTTTACCCCCTGAATGAATGGGAAGAGATCGAGCGCAAGCTCAAGACCCTTTCCAGCACCAACCCGGCGGAGCGCCGCCTGCAACGCCTGTTGCTCGGTCACGCGACCGAGTGCGAGCTGGACGGCAATGGCCGCCTGCTGCTCAGCCAGCCGCTGCGCAGCCATGCCGGCTTGGACAAGAAAATTATGCTGGTGGGCCAGCTCAACAAGTTTGAGCTGTGGGATGAAGCCCGCTGGCAGCAACAGATCAATGACGATATCCAGGGCCTGCCCGAGGACGATTGGGCAAGCTCACCACGACTACAGGACTTTTCCTTATAAATGACCCAAGCCGCTGAACACATCACAGTGCTGTTGCACGAAGCCGTCGAAGGGCTGGCCATCAAGCCGGACGGCATCTACGTCGACGGTACCTTTGGCCGGGGTGGTCACTCTCGTCTCATTCTCCAGCAGCTCGGCCCGAACGGCCGTCTGATCGCCATCGACCGGGATCCCCAGGCGATCGCCGAGGCCGCCAAGATCCAGGATCCCCGCTTCGAAATCGTGCACGGTCCCTTCTCCGGCATCACCACCTATCTGGTCGAGCGCGGCCTGCTGGGCAAGGTCGACGGCTTCCTGCTGGATCTCGGTGTCTCTTCCCCCCAGCTTGACGATGCCGAGCGCGGCTTCAGCTTCATGAAGGACGGCCCGCTCGACATGCGGATGGACCCGACCAGCGGCCAGAGCGCCGCGCAGTGGCTGGCCAGGGCCGATGTGGACGACATCGCCTGGGTCTTGAAGACCTTCGGCGAGGAGCGCTTCGCCAAGAAGATTGCCCGTGCCATTGTCCACGATCGAGTCACCGAGCCCTATGTGCGCACCCGCCAGCTGGCGGAGATGATCGCCCGGGTCAACCCGAGCAAGGAGAAGGGCAAGCACGCCGCCACCCGCAGCTTCCAGGCCATCCGCATCTATATCAACAGCGAGCTGGACGAGATCGAGACCGCACTGGACGGCGCGCTGCAGGCACTGGCTCCCGAGGGGCGCCTCTCCGTCATCAGCTTCCATTCGCTGGAGGACCGGCTGGTCAAACACTTCATCCGCAAGCATGAGAAGGGACCCGAGGTGCCGCGTGGCATCCCGCTGACCGAGGCGCAGCTGGCCGGTGGCCGTAAATTGAAAGCGATCGGCAAGGCGCTCAAGCCTTCTGAGCACGAAGTCACCGAAAATACCCGATCCCGCAGCTCAGTGCTGCGGGTCGCCCAGCGGCTGGCGGACTGAGTCATGAGCGAGGTGCGTGTCCATCTGGCCAAGGAGATCATCGGCGATCTCTGGCGGCACAAGCTGCAGATCGTGCTATCCGTTGCCGTGCTGCTCACCGCCTTTGCGGTGATCCTAGTGACCAACATGACCCGCGGCCTGACCGCCCAGCAAAATGACCTGATGGCGGAAGAGGATAGGCTCAACATCGAGTGGCGACACCTGCTGCTGGAGCAGGGCACCCTGGCCGAACACTCCCGGGTGGCGAGTCTGGCCATGGACAAATTGCAGATGGCTCGCCCGCTGGTGACCACCGAGAAGGTAATAACACAACCATGAAACGCAAGGCCGCCACCAAGGCCCCACCCAAGGCCAAAGCCCCGTCACTCTATCCGTGGCGCTTTCGCACGCTGGTGTTCTTCATCGGCATCGCGTTTGCCGGCTTGATCCTGCGGCTGGCCTGGATCCAGGTGATCGACCCGGACCGCCTGCGTCAGGAGGGGGACATGCGCTCGCTGCGTACCACCTCCACCCAGGCGGT
>NZ_LR134376.1:695000-820000 GCF_900637545.1 Aeromonas encheleia | reverse complement strand
GTGAATGGCCGCACGGTGCAGGCGCGAGGTCGTCGCCTCATGACAGCAGAGAAACGCCGTCCCCATCTGCACGCCGCTCGCCCCCAGCGCCAGGGCGGCACGGATCCCCTTGCCATCGACTATGCCCCCCGCCGCGATGACCGGCAGCCCGACCGCCTGCACGATTTGCGGCAGCAGGGTGAAGGTGCCCTGTTGCAGGCTGAGGTCCTCATCGAGGAAGTGGCCGCGATGGCCCCCCGCCTCCAGCCCCTGCGCGATGATGGCGTCGGCGCCATGTTGCGTCAGCCAGACAGCCTCCGCGACCGTGGTCGCGCTGGCCAACACCCGGGCGCCCCAGGCTTTCACGCTGGCAAGCAGCGCGGGCGCGGGCAGACCAAAGTGAAAGCTGACCACGGCGGGCTGGAACTCGGCCAGGATGGCGGCCTGCTCCGCACTGAAGGGGGCTCGGCCAGGCACGCCGAGGACGGCATCGGCAGCCAGCCCGAACTCGGCATAATAAGGCGCGAGCGCCTGTCGCCAACGGCGTGCCTCTACCGGGTCTGGCTCGGCCTGACGGTGACAGAAGAAGTTGATGTTGAACGGTTGGCCACGCTCCTTGAGTACCCTCAATGCCTGGCGCAGCTCGGTCGGGCTGAGCATGGCGGCTGGCAGGGAGCCGAGCCCCCCGGCAGCGGCAACTGCCAGTGGCAGGGCACAGTCCTGTACCCCCGCCATGGGGGCCTGAATGATGGGATAGCGGATCCCGAGTTGGGAGAGCAGCGTCATGCCTCTGTCTCCTGTCGTCCTGCCTGGTCCGGTTCGGCTTGCAGCTGAGCGCGGGCCAGGGCGATGGCTCCCTCGATGGCGCCGCGCGCCTGCGGGCTGTTCTGCCAGCAGGTCGAGCCCAGCAGGCTGGCCACCAGCTTGACGATATGGGTCGCGTCAGCCCCTGCCAATTCGTGCAGGCTATGGTAGCCCAGCTGCTCGAGCCGCCCGATGACGGTGGGGCCCACCCCTTTCACCCCGAGCAGCAAGCTTCGCTCCGGCGTAGAGAACTGTTTCATGGTGGTCATGGCTCAAACTCCTTTCCGATGGCGGTATTTGAACATCAGGCCCGCAAGGAGCCTGATGAAGATAAAGAGGGATCAACGCACGCTGCGTAGCAAGAAATCCGGCTGACCACAGGAACGCTGCTCGCGCTTTTGCATCTCGTCCGAGCAGGCGACGGCATCAGTCCCTTCCTTATTGACGCAAACGTAGACCTCCCTCAGGAACCGGCCACCATCGGCGCAGGCGATGGTGATGCTGTCCGGCGCCAGCCACTCATTGGCATCGGCCAGATCGGCCTTGAGCTGGAAACGGCTCTTGCGCAGCGGCTCGTCAGGAGCCTGATAGGCAGCAGGCAGCTTCACCTTCTGGCGCAGCTCGCTGGCCAGTTGATGGAATTGCGGCTGGCTGAGGCCGGAGCAGGTGCCATGCTTCTGCCACTCATGGCGATAGAGGAAGCGACTGGGATAGAGCCCGGCGAACGCGCGCTCCATCTCGGGAGCCAGCGGTTCAGCGCTGCAATCGCTCGGATAGCCACGCTGATACTGGGGCCAGAGGCCGTGCAGCACGAAGCCCAGCTGGCGGCTGCACTGCTCCCGATCGCCCGGCTTGACGGCGCAGTGCTCCGGCGACCAGGAGAGTGCCAGGGCGTAATAGTCGAAGTCGCCCGCCCGTCCCTTGCCTTGTACGGCCGAGGCACAGAGCAAGACTCCCACCAGCAACAGCATCATCTTCTTCATTTCTCCGCCTCCATCATCGCAATCCGGCCCATTCTGGCGAGGAACACACCCCGCCTGCCGAGCCACATGCTCCCATACCAGGGAGTCAAAGAACAACCATCTGAAATGTCCCTACTAAAGGAGGGTCAGACCAGTAAGGGGTTTCCCCCTCCAAAACAGAGGCGTAAGCTGACTCTCCGGCGAGCCTCTGCGCCCCGCCATTTTCCCCGATTTCATCAGCAACAGGACATGACATGATCCGCAAGAATCCCTCCGGTCACCTGCCCGTTATCGACGAATCCGCCTATATCGACAAGACCGCCATCATCTGCGGCAAGGTGATCATCAAGGAGAACGTGTTTGTCGGCCCCTACGCCGTGATCCGCGCCGACGAAGTGGATGCCAGCGGTGACATGGAGCCCATCGTCATCGGTGCCAATTCCAACATTCAGGACGGGGTGGTGATCCATTCCAAGTCCGGTGCGGCCGTCACCATCGGCGAGTACAGCTCCATCGCCCACCGCAGCATAGTGCACGGGCCCTGCGAAGTCGGTAACCGGGTGTTCATCGGCTTCAACAGCGTGCTGTTCAACTGCCACATCGGCGAAGGCTCTGTGGTGCGCCACAACTCGGTGATCGATGGCTGCGATCTGCCTCCCGGCTTCTACGTGCCTTCCACCACCCGCATCAACCAGCAGAGCGATCTGGATCAGATCCCGCGCGTCACCGTGGATGCCACCGAGTTCTCCGAAGACGTGGCCCACACCAACATCGATCTGGTCAAGGGGTACAAGGCACTCTCCAACGAGTTCTGATCCCATAGTCTTTTCTGAAAACACAACGGGCGCCTCGGCGCCCGTTGTCATCTCACGCAACCATCACTAGCACTTCTTCAGGCTGATGTGCCATTTGGCGCCTGACTGTACCTGATGCCTGGCGGCGAAGCTGTCCATGTTGAGCGCTACCGACACCTGCAACAGGCTGTTGAGGTAGACCAGCGGCTGCCCCTCCGGCACATCGCCGAAGCTGCTGACGTAGGGGGCCTTGCCCTCATATTTCAGCGCCTCTCCCTCGCTTATCTTGAAGCAGGCCTGATCCCCCTTGTCGATCCCCGCCTGGGTGAGCAGGGTCTCGTCGATGTTGGTCCAGACGTTGCCGTACTGCACATCCAGGATCGGAATGGTGCCCTTGAGGCTGCCACCGGCCTCGGCCACCGCCGGCTGATAGGGGATCCGCACCACCTCGGCGGGCAACAGCGGGCCCACCTGCTCGTAGCTGATGGCGCCGGAGGCGAGCCGAGCCCCGGTGTAGGCGTAGACGTCGCGACCATGGAAGGTGTAGGACTTCTCTGAGCCCTTGAGGCGATTGCGTTTCTCGTCGATCTGGCGCACCGCCTCGATACCGAAGTGCTCGGCCACCAGGGTCAGGGTGCCGTTGTCCGGCGAGACGATGTAGTGGCCGCTCTTGGTCTTGAGCACCACGGAGTGGCGCGCCGTGCCCACTCCTGGATCCACCACGCTCACGAATACCGTGCCCTTGGGCCAGTAGTTGATGGTCTGATAGAGGCGGTAGGAGGCCTCCCAGATGTTGTAGGCCGGGATCTCGTGGGTCAGATCATAGAGCGGCAGGGTGCGGTCCACCCCGAAGGCGACCCCCTTCATGGCCGACACGGCGCCGTCTTTCAGGCCGAAATCGGTCTGGATCACCAGCGCCTCGTTGGCGAAGGCGCAGCTTCCCGCCAGCAGAAGGGAGAGCGCAATGATGCGGGGAGCGGTACGAATATCCATATCAGAACTCCTGAAGCCTAGGGATTGAATAGCCATTTAGACATCCAGAATGCCATGATGAATCCACTTTGCAAGCCGGCCACACCAGATGGGGGGAGAAAGCGCTCGCACGGGCGCACGGGCGGGTGTATTAAAGGGATCGCAGAGGGATCGACATGAGGGAGACAGGGAGCCCCAGGCTGTCACTGAGCCTGGGTGAGCAGAGCAGCGGGGTGCAGATCACCCGGACCGACGGCACCAGCATCACGCACCGGCTGGCCTTCGGTCTCGAGGCCATGACGCCGGCGCCCTTTCACCAGGATCCGCCGACGGCCCTCGAGCTGGAGCAGGCCATCATGGTGGTGGAGGATGCACTGATGCCGCTGGCGGCCGGGATCCCGCCTCACCCCGTGCTGACCCTGCACAGCCCGCTCCCACTCGCCAGCATGCTCGGCAGCCAGGAGCTGAGCCGGGAGAGCGTCGAGCAGCTGTTCGGCCAGTTTGTCGCCATGGTCGAGGGAGATCCGCTGGCGGCGGCGCAACTGCCCAAGGATCGTCGCTTTGCCGCCGCGCTGCTGATCCTGCGGGAGTGGATGCACCACCTGGATGCCGGGCGGGTGCTGCTGGCCGATTAGGCCGCCGCGTGCACGACACCATCCATGCCAGCCCCAGACCGATCAGCATGCTGCCGATGGCGAGCAGATCCACCGCCGCCAGCAAGCGCTCACCTAACCCAGCAGTACCGGCACCCAGTTCGCCACATAGGCGATCACGCAGAGCGACACCAGCCTGGTGTGGCTCGCGTTGGGGCGATGCGGTTGACCAGGGTTGCGCCGCTGACAAACACCGCCCCCACCAACAGCTCGAGCCAGGACAGCCACAGCGATTGGCCGTGTACCGCGCCGGCAAACCTCGGTACACAGAGTATCAGGACCGGTCAGGCAGCCACTCAGCAAGATGTGGCGGCGCGCCCATCGCGGGCACAGACCGGGGAGCACCATCTGGTGGGCAACGCGTCGGAGCTGTTGCGAATCCTGCGTCCCTCACCGATCGACATTTGGCCACCACTAGCCCGATCTACAGCAGGCCAGCCAGATTCGTGCCGTGATTGCGCCCCAGAAAGCATCTTTCACAGCCACTACATCCTTCCAATTTTTCATTTCGTGAAGCAAAAGCTCTAAAAATAGGATTTTTGGACCATTCATCCCCCCATCCGGGGGCCTTTCTTTGCGACGAGCCATGTTAGAGTCCGCCGTTGTTTTTCCTTAAATAACGGGATCTTATATGAAGAAGTTAGTTGTTTCATATTGTTTCATACTTATAACAAGCTTGTTGACCGGTTGTGCCAGTGAATCCTCTCGTTCACTGGAAGTGCCAAAAGTAGCCACCTACCAGAGCCAGTATCAGGGGGTACGCAGTCCGATAGCCGTCGGCAAATTCGACAACCGCTCCAGCTATATGCGTGGCATCTTCTCCGATGGTGTGGATCGACTGGGTAGCCAGGCAAAAACCATACTGATCACCCACCTGCAGCAGACGGGCCGCTTCAGCGTGCTGGATCGCGACAACATGGATGAGATCAAGGCTGAGGCAGGGATCAAACAGCAAGCCCAGAAACTCAAGGGTGCTGACTATGTGGTAACCGGTGACGTGACGGAGTTTGGCCGCAAGGAAGTCGGTGACCACCAGCTGTTTGGCATCCTGGGCCGCGGAAAATCCCAGATTGCCTATGCCAAGGTCAACCTGAACATCGTCAACGTCACCACCTCCGAAGTTGTCTTCTCCTCTCAAGGTGCTGGTGAATTCGAGCTATCCAACCGTGAAGTCATCGGTTTCGGTGGCACGGCCAGCTATGACTCCACCCTGAATGGCAAGGTGCTGGATCTCGCGGTCCGCGAGGCCGTCAACAACCTGGTGAACGGTATCGAAACCGGCGCCTGGCACCCAGCGCAATAGGAACAATGACGATGAAATCTTTCAATCTGTATCTGCTGCTGGCCAGTGCCATGCTGCTAACCGCCTGCGCCCAGGCGCCACGATCCCTTTACAACTGGGATCAATACCAGCACGTCGTTTACCAGACCATGCAAGGAGACGAGGCCGGGGTGGAAGCCCAGATTACCGCGCTGGAGAAAAACCAGCAGGAAGCCAGCGCCAAGGGGCAGGCCGTTCCTCCTGGCTTCCACGCTCACTTGGGGATGCTTTACGCACAGCTGGGCAAGGATGAACAAACCCGTCAGCAATTCGAGACCGAAAAGCGTCTCTTCCCTGAGTCAGCTCCCTTCATGGACTTCCTGATGTCCAACAAGAAAGGGGTCACTCAATGAGCCTGCGTGTCATCTTCTCGCTCATGTTGAGCACCCTTCTGCTGGCAGGCTGCGCACAGCGCCCCAGCTATGATTACAGCAACTTCAAGGAGAGCAGACCAACCTCCATCCTGGTGCTGCCACCGGTGAATCACTCACCGGATGTCAAAGCCGGCGCCAGCTTGCAGTCCCAGATCACTTTCCCCCTTGCGGAGTCGGGTTACTATGTACTGCCGGTAGCTGTCACTAACGAAACCTTCCGTCAGAATGGTGTGACCGAGGCGACGGATATTCATGCCCTGCCCACCCAGAAGCTCCATGAGATCTATGGTGCCGATACCGCGCTCTATCTCGACATCAAGGACTATGGCACCAGCTATCTGGTGATATCCAGCGCGACTGTGGTCACGGCCAGCGCCCGTCTGGTGGATCTGCGCACTGGCAAGCTGCTGTGGGAAGGCACCGCGAGCGCGAGCAGCGCCGAGCAACAAAGTAACTCAGGTGGCAGTCTGATCGGCATGTTGGTGGTGGCAGTCGTTAACCAAATTGCCGACACAGTCACCGACAAGGGTCATGAGATTGCGGGGATCACCAGCTTCCGACTGCTGAGTGCCGATATGCCAAATAGCATTCTCTACGGCCCTTATTCCCCCAAATACCAGAAAAAATAACCGACCTTATTGATCATCAAAGAGGGTGCAACGCCCTCTTTTTCATGACAGCGCCGCATATGAGATCATCCATCGTGGAATCTTCGACAGGGCGCAACAGCTAAGCGCCATGGCTTCAAAGAAAGCCATGCAGAGCCAATCAATACCCACTCCTCGCCATACCAATAGCCTGACTCGCTATCTCCTTGATATTTATCGTCGCGTCAGTTAACAAAGGCATCATTGGCGGATGCTCTGCGCTACAACTTGTTTATACTGGGGCGAATCAGTTGATGAACGGCTCCATATAGCCCCCTAGGAAACCCATAGGCATGTCTGTATCGAGAATGCGCGACATACCCCGCAAATGGCTGCTTCGGCTGGCCCTGCTGTGCCTGGTCCTGTCGGGTCTGGCGCTGGTGCTCTACTACACCTACCTCAGCATCCGGCATGACATGCAGCTCATCACCGCCAAGCAGCAGAACGTGTTCGAGGTCTACTATCAACGGGCCCGCATTCTGGAGCCGGAACATCTGGCCCAGTTCGTCGACGGCAGCAGCATCAAGGCCCCCATCTTCAGCGAGAACCAGGATGCGACCGTCTATGTCTATGGCTATGACGTCAAGTTCCGCGATCGCATCGCTGTCATCCCCATACTGCCGCCCACCAGCGAGATGCTCATCGCCTACCAATATGCCCTCTCCTATCCCGATGTCATCAATCTCTATGCCTTCTACGATGACTATCGCCTGCTCGGCATGGTGGCCGACAAGCAGATCCTGCCGAGGCGACTGCTGCCCAGCAACACCAGGCTGGATGACCTCAAGCCCTGGCGTCACTACTTTGGCTGCGCCGCCTTCGCCTCCACCCATGTTCCCTGCAGTGCGGACGAGGCCCAGGTATCCGAGATCTATACCGACGCCTTCACCCAGTTGCAGACCATCACCATGTACTTCCCCTTCGTCTTCTACGACCAGGCGAAAAGGGACTATCGCTATGGCCTGTCGGGGATAGACATCGACATCCATGAGGCCTTCAAGGCCGTGTTTCGCCCCTTCGAGACCCTCAACCCGAGCCGCACCGTCATCTCCTTCGATGCCGCCGAACCCTGCCGTTCCTGGCACCTCTGCCTGAGCACCCGCCTCATGCAGACCAAGGCCGGCGCGGATCTCTATCTGAAGTGGTCCTACGGCTACGGCGACTTCGTGCGGGTGGCGCTCTATGGCCCCGCCTTCAAGCTCTACCTGATCGCCCTGCTGCTGCTGATGCTGACCGGGCGGCGGGCCTATGCCCGGTTGCGGACCCTGGCCTACACCGATCATCTGACCCGGCTGCCAAGACGGGACATCCTGGACAATGCCCTGCTGCAGGAGCATGACTACCTGATGATCCTGGACATCGACAACTTCAAGTCGGTCAACGACATCCATGGCCACGCGGTGGGGGACATCGCCCTCGCCGCCTTCGCCCGCCATCTGCAGGAGAACATCCGCAAGGGGGACTGCGCCATCCGCTGGGGGGGCGAGGAGTTTATCGCGCTCTACAAGGGGCTGGAGGATGAGGCGGCGATGCGGCACGCGGTCGCCCGCCTGCTGGAGCAGGAGCTCCGGCTTCCCCAATTGCCCGGCCCCATCACCTTCTCGGCAGGCATCATCCGCATCCGCGATTATCTGACGGTGTCCGACGCCATCACCCTGGCCGACGAGCTGCTCTATCACGTCAAGCAGCACGGCAAACACAACATCGCCCACTACCAAGGGCAGCACATCGAGCTCATCAGGACTCCCGAGAGCCCGACCGGCTGATCCCGCACTTCTGATGTTCCTTGCCGCTCCCTAGGTGTCGGCAGGGGCAATCGCCTTCTGCTGTGGGGGGTGCTTCTGCTACCATCACGGTCACTATCCTGTTTCCGTCACGGTCCCGGCCGCGACGACCCCATACTGGTGCCCCTATGTCCCTTGCCTCCTTCGCCGAATTGGCCCTCTCCCCTCGCCTGCTGCAGACCCTGACCGAGCTGGGGTACGAGACGCCGACCCCCATTCAGGCCAGCGCCATCCCGGTCATTCTGGCCGGGCGCGATCTGATGGCCGGCGCCCAGACCGGCACCGGCAAGACCGCCGCCTTCGTGCTGCCCATCCTGCAGCAGTTGCTGACCACGCCGAGGGAGGCCGATGAGGGCAGACCGATCCGCGCCCTGGTGCTGGTACCGACCCGCGAGCTGGCGGTGCAGGTGCACGAGAGCGTGCTGCGTTATGGCAAGGACACAGGTCTCACCAGCGCCCTGGTCTACGGCGGCGTCAGCATTGCGGCCCAGGTGGAGGCGCTAAAGAACGGGGTCGATCTGCTGATCGCCACCCCGGGCAGGCTGCTCGATCATCTGCGCCAGGGGGCCCTGAGCCTGTCCCAGCTCGGCCATCTGGTGTTCGACGAGGCGGACAGGATGCTCGACATGGGCTTTATGGACGAGATAAAGGCTCTGCTGCGCCAGATCCCCGCCGATCGCCAGACCCTGCTGTTCTCCGCCACCTGCGATGACAACCTGTTTGCCCTGAGCCGTGTGCTGCTGCGCGACCCCGAGTTGATCGAGGTGGCACCGCGCAACACCACGGCGGCGGAGGTGGAGCAGCGGGTCTATGCGGTGGACGGCGATCGCAAGCTGGCACTGGTGGAGCACCTGCTCAAGGTGAAGGGCTGGGCGCCGGCGCTGATCTTCAGCCGCACCCGTCAGGGGGCCGATCAGCTGGCCCAGCGGCTCGGCAAGGCTGGCATCAACGCCCTCGCCTTCCATGGGGATCTCTCCCAGGGGGCGCGGGAGAAGGTGTTGCAGGAGTTCAAGGCGGGCAGCCTGCAGGCCCTGGTCGCCACCGACGTGGCCGCCCGCGGGCTGGATATCCAGGAGCTGAACTATGTGATCAACCTGGAATTCCCACATCAGCCGGAGGATTACGTGCACCGCATCGGCCGCACCGGTCGCGCCGGCAACAAGGGGCTCGCCATCACCTTGTTCAGCTCTGAGGATGCGCCACTCTTGGAGAAGGTTGAGGCCGTGCTCGACACCCGATTGCCCCAGCAGTGGTTCCCCGGCTTCGAGCCGGATCTCACCCGCTCAGAGCCCGAGCCGCGCCGCAACAGCAAGGCGGCCCAGAAGCAGCGCGCCAGAAAACAGGCCCTGGGCACCAAGAGTGGCAAGGGCAAGCGTTAAGCCCCACATCTGGTTTCAAGCCCACCCATCCCGGCCAAAGACGGCCTCCCCCCTCCCATAGAACCGCCCCTCTGCTCCCACACGGAAGCATGGGGGCGCCCATCACCGCAGAAGCGTAACGCCCTCAGCCCTCAGCCCTCAGCCCAATGCTTTCCCGTTGCTGAATGGCGGGTAAGGTTGTCGCGATCTTACTGATCTTTTTGTCAAAAACCACTGGTGAGTTCCCGGATTGCACTGATCACACCTCCTATAGTGGGCTGGCATAACGGCTCCAGCCGTCTCCCATTGATGTTCAGAACGAGGGCTTCCCCATGAAAAGACCCACACTACCCCAGCTGGCGGCATTCTGTATCGTGCTGCTGGCGACGCTCTGCTGGTCACTGCCTACCCCGGCAGGACTCGCACCGGCGGCCTACCACACCGCCATCCTGTTTATCTCCACCATCCTTGTCATCGTCACCAACATCGCCCCCACCGGTTATATCGCCATCGTCTCCCTCGCCCTCTATGCCGTGCTCCATGCGGGTGGCGAAGTCACACCCAAGGCGGCCATCGAGGGCGCGCTGGTCGATTTCAATCACCCGCTGATCTGGCTCATCGTCATCGCCTTCATGATTGCCAGCGCCTTTGCCAAGACCGGGCTCGGCAAGCGGATCGCGCTGTTGCTGCTGAGCCGCTTCGGGCAATCCACCCTGCGCTCGGCCTACTGCCTGGCCGTCGCTGACTTTATCCTGGCCCCCGCCACGCCGAGCAACACGGCGCGGGCCGCCATAGTGGCGCCCATTGCCGACTCCCTGGCCAAGACCATCAACCAGCAGGATCGCAAGCTTGGTCAGTTCCTGCTCTCCAGCGTCAGCGCCATGAACGATGCCTCCGCCGTCGCCTTCAGCACCGGCTTTGCGGGCAATCTGGCGCTGGTTGGTATTGCCGCCAGCGTGGCGGGCCTTGCCGTCGGTTTTCGCGAATGGGCACTCTATCTGCTGCCACCGGCCATAGGTCTGCTGCTGATCATTCCGCTGGTGCTCTATCTGGTGATCCGGCCAGAGACCAGAAAGACCCCAGACGTGCCTCGCTTCGCCCGAACCGAGCTGGCCAAGATGGGCCCCCTGTCACGGCACGAGAAGAGCCTGCTTGGCGTGTTTGTCGGTTTGGTGGTGCTCTGGATCGGCGGTAACAGCCTGGGGCTGGATGCCACCACGGTCGCCTTTCTCGGCCTCGCCGCCCTGCTGCTGCTCGGCGTGCTGACCTGGAACGACGTCAAGGGCAACGGCGCAGCCTTTGATACCCTGATCTGGTTCAGCGTGTTGATGGGGATGGCCGACAACCTCAAGCAGGTCGGCTTCACAGACTGGCTGGGGAACGCACTCTCCCAGTTCATGCACAGCACCCTCGGCGGCTTTGGCACCATGTCCATGCTACTGGTGGTGATGGGGCTCTACCTCTTCACCTCCTACGCCTTCGCCTCCGGCACCGCCAAGGTGGTTGCGCTGGCCCCGGTCATCACCGGCGCCCTGCTGGCGGTCGGCGTGCCCAAGGAGATGGCCATCTTCAGCATCGCCGCCATCACCAACGTGGGCTGCAACCTGGCCACCTATTCCCATGCCCGCATCCCCCTGCTGCTCGGCATGGGCTATCACACCAGCGGCGAGTGGATGCGTATCGGCCTGGTGATCGCCCTGGCAGGCTTCGCCGTGGTGATGGCCATCGGCCTGCTCTGGTGGCCGCTCCTGATCTGAATGCATGAGGGCCCGATACGGGCCCTCTGCTATTAGCGAACAGGATAAGGGCCCGTCAGGAACGGGGCGCCTCGGCCAGCAAGGCCTGATAGTGATCGATAAGCTCGGGCCCGTGCAGCGGCGAGTCGTGACCACCCACTATCGTCTTGAGCGGCAGCTTCATCGCCTTGAGCCGCGCCAGGGTCTGCGGATAGGCCTTCAGATCGGCGAAGGCGAGGTTGCCCAGCTTCTCCTTGAGGATGCAGTTGCCATAGAGCACCTGCTCATCGGGGAAGTAGACGAAGATGCCGTCCGGGGTGTGGGCCGGGCCCAGGTAGAAGGCGCGCACCTTGCCATCTTGCAGGCTGAAGTCGCCGTCGTGCACCTCGTTCGGCAGCACCAGCGGCAGGTCCGGGTAGTCCGGCAGCCCCTTGCGGGTGAAGTCGACTATGGTCTGCCAGTCGCTCTGCATCAGATCCCGGGTCTGGCGGGTCGAGACCACTTTCGCGCCGATGGACTTCCAGTAGGCGTTACCGCCGGCCCTATCGGTGTGGTAGTTGGTGTTGATCACCTCCAGCACCGGCTTGCGACTGACCTTCTTGATAAGCTTGTGCAACTCGCGGGCGGTATCCGGCGTCCAGGTCGCCCCCACCACCGTCACCCCCTCGACGCCGAAGTACACCATGGAGTTCTCCCTGAGGTAGTAGTCATCCTCCACCACATAGACGGGGCCGCTCACCTGGATTTGACCCCATAGATCCAGACACTTTTTCCCGCTTAGGGTTGTGATACCCGACTGCGCAGAAATTCCCGGGGTGAACGGTATCCCAAGGCGCTGTGCGGGTGGTGCTCGTTATAATGCTCAAACGCGATGGCCAAATTGCCTACCGCTGTTCGGCTATCTGGTTTCGGCATCATCTCGATATAGTCTCGCTTCATCGTCTTCACGAAACTCTCCGCTATACCGTTGCTCTGTGGGCTTCTCACCGCAGTCGTTCTGGGCTCCAAGCCGATTTCTCGTGCAAACGCGCGAGTCTCATGGGCTCGATACGCCGAACCATTATCAGTCAGCCACTCCACCGGTGATGCCGGCAACACATCCCCGAAGCGACGTTCGACAGACCTCAGCATGACATCTTGCACCGTGTCACTGTCGTAACCCCCAGTACTGGCAGCCCAGTCCAAGGTTTCCCTGTCACAGCAGTCCATGGCGAACGTGACACGTAGTTTCTCACCGTTATCGCAGCGAAACTCGAAGCCATCTGAGCACCAACGTCGATTGCTCTCTTTGACGGCAACACGCCCCTTATGTGCCTGCTGGGTCAATGATGCTGCCGGTTTTCTTTCGAGCAGCAGGCCATGATCGCGCATGACGCGATATACCCGCTTGGCGTTTACCACAGGCTGTCGTGTTGCCTCTGACTGACGCCGTAACAGCGCCCAGACTCGGCGATAGCCATAGGAGGGAAGCTCTGCCATCGCCTCCATGATCCGGCCAAGTAAGGCAGCATCATCACGCTGGCGATGATGACGACCATCTTGCCAACCCGGTTTTCGATGAACACGAACGGATAGCTGCGCACGCGATACATTAAGGGCCTGGCTCACAGCACTTAATCGTCGTCCCCCGGCAACAAGGGCGCATGCGCAATCCATTTTTTTGCTCGGCCATACTCCACGGCTTCTTTGAGGATCTCGTTCTCCATGGTCTTCTTCCCGAGCAGACGCTGGAGCTCTCGGATCTGCTTGATGGCAGCAGCCAACTCTGAGGCTGGAACAACATCCTCACCGGCGGTGATCGCCGTGAGAGAGCCTTCCTGGAATTGTTTGCGCCATTTGAAAAGCTGGTTGGCGTTGACGTCGTGCAAGCGAGCAACATGAGAGACGGTCATCCCGGGCTCAAAGGTCTGCTGCACAATGGTGATTTTTTCTTGCGGAGTCCGGCGTCGACGGCGCTCGGCTCCTGTTAACACTTCGACCATCTTCTCGTTGCGACTAGTACTGAACATAGTTCCAAGACTACCTCTTAAGTTAAGAGGGGCGAAGTGTCAGGATCCTCCAGGGGCCAATCTAGCCGGGCCTTTTAAGCAGTGAGCAGAAGATACGGGGGATTTGTGAGGGGAAAATGAGCTTCTGTGAAGACAAAGTGAAGTCTGGGGGAAGTCCCGGAAGAAACCACGACAGAAAGTGCGGTTGGCAGTGTGGGGAATGGAGAGAGGTTAATGGTCAAAGCATGCAATCACCGCCTTGATGTAGGAACGATAAGCGCAGCGTAATCGTCCGTTTACCGCGACCATGGTGATGACAATACAATCAAGAAACCTTGGAAACCAACGACCTCCCTTTCGCGATCGTCCGAATACGCTTCGCTATTCGAACCTCCGTTCCTGTCATGAAGATGCGGAGCCTCACACCTCCGCACACAAAGGCTTCATGCAAAGCCCATACAGCGGTAAACTGCACAGCAAATTACAACTGACATATATATAAGTAAATTTTACAGAGGTTTTTATGACTACTACTAGCGGACTAGACACCATATATAAAGAGAGAAGGCGATTTATTGTTTTAGGTCTAACTGGACGAACAGGTTCAGGATGTACAACGTTAGCTAATCTTCTTACTCATGACACTTTTGGAGAGTTTAACCCACCAAGGCCTAAATCCAGTCTATTTATTAATGATGAGGAGAGGAAATATAAGGTGGTTTATGATTACCTAAAAATGCAATGGGTAAAATTTTACCACGTCAGGATGAGTGATATCGTATCAACTTTTATTTTAGAACTTTCATTTGAACAATTCGATGCACTTTACAAATCTGTTTTAGATGGGAAAGTCGGTGATAACGACCCAAGCTTAGATGAAAAAATAAAAGCCTATTATGATGAACACCATCAAGCTCGTATACATGCGAAAGAATTTGCTCAAAATAAACAAGACAACCTCTATAATACAGTAACATATGATTTCTATTTCAAACAAGTTCCTGATTTTACAAGCAAACTTAAAAGATTTCTAAATAAAATCCAATCTGGGTCTTACACAAAACTATATCAACTAGTAGGTAACAATATAAGAAAGTCAGGCCGCGCAGATAGTGACAGATATGATGGAGAGAAAATATATTTATTTGCTCAAAGAGCAAATAAATTAATAAAAATATTAAGGCATAAATCCAAAGTAACAAATGAGAATGTTTGTGTTGTTTTAGATGCCATAAGAAATCCATATGAGGCATTTTTCTTTAAGGAAAGATATTCGGCATTCTATCTCATATCAGTTTCAACCGAACATCAAATGCGAGTTAACCGTTTACTCAGCCAACCCGGAATATCAAATTTAGAAGTTTCTGGTATCGACGAAAGAGAAAACCCCAGTTCGTTAAAGGGTGAGGATAGATTCTGGTCCTTAGATATTCAACGCTGTATAGAGATCTCAGATATCCACCTCTATAACCCAGATAATGCTGGCAAGCTCAAGGAACTAAAAATACAACTTGTAAAATATCTTTCATTGATCATGCATCCTGGCATTATTACACCATCTCAAGATGAGAGATGCATGCACATTGCATTTAATGCAAAACTAAATTCAGGATGTTTATCTCGTCAGGTTGGGGCAGTTGTTACTGATGCGGAGTTATCTATCAAGTCTATTGGCTGGAACAATGTCGCTCAAGGACAAACGCCATGTAATCTAAGAAGAGTCGAGGACTTAATAAACAACGAAGATGAATCGGCTTTCAGCTTTTTTGAAAAAAACAATACTATTTTCAAAGAAAGAATTAGTGAAATATATTCATTCCAACCAGGAAAAAGTATACATTTTGGTGGAAAACCTGTTTCATTTTGCTTTAAAGATATTAAAAACTCTATTGATGGAGAAAAAAATCAAGTTCACACAAGAGCTTTACACGCAGAAGAAAATGCTTTTTTGCAAATTTCAAAGCATGGTGGAATGTCCATTAAAGGGGGACGATTATATACAACAGCAAGCCCATGTGAACTCTGTGCAAAAAAAGCATATCAATTAGGTATAAACACTGTTGTTTTTATAGACCCATATCCCGGTATAGCTAATGACCATATATTAAATTGTGGTAAAAACATACCAAACCTTAAACTTTTCTCAGGTGCGGTAGGGCGAGCATATCAGCAATTATTTGAGCCAATCATTCCATATAAAGATGAATTGGAAATAGGCTTAAATCTAAACATACCTAATAAAAAGAAAATACTACAGACCGAAATCGAAACTTTAAAGGCAGAAAATGCATCTCTCGCTGAAAAGATAAAATTATTAGAAATAGAAGCATCTAAAACTAAAGGATAGGAACAAAAAAACCACCCATTATGCGGGTGGTTTTTTCTCTATCACCAGACAAATTAGTGATATTTAACTCACAACACCAATCAACCCAACGGCGGAGTGCGCGGCGGCACCTTGCGCTTGCTGCCGGTGGACTCGAAGGCGGAGGCGACGCGCAGCAGGTTATTGTCGTCATAGGCGCGACCGGCGAAGGTCAGGCCCACCGGCATGCCGATATCGGCCATCACCCCCATGGGGACTGTGACGGTCGGCACGCCGAGATGGCGAATGGCGAGGTTGCCGTTGGCGACCCAGACGCCGTTGCTCCAGGCAATGTCGGCGGAGGCCGGATTCACATCCGCATCGGCCGGGCCGACGTCGGCGACCGTGGGGAAGAGCACGGCGTCGAGCTTGAGCTCGTCCATCCAGTCTTCCAGATCCAGCTTGCGGGTCTTTTCAAGGCCGCGCAGGCCGTCCGGCACGGTGGCTATCTCATTCCACAGCTTGATGCCGCGCTTGGCCATATTGACGTACTCGTCCATGCCGGCGGCCAGATCGCCCTCGCGGTTCGGCAAGGTGCCCGGATCGTGGGGGAAGATCTTCGGGCCATCCACGTCAGCAAGCTTGCTTAGCTTGGGATCGCCGTTGGCGCGCAGGAAGTCGTCGAAGGCCCAGCCGGAAAGCTCCCACAGCTCGTCATTGAGGAACTCGGGGCTAACGATGTCGCGATTGAACACGGTCGGCGCGCCGGGTCTGTCCCCTTCGCAGTTGGAGACCAGCGGGAAGTCCACCTCAATCACCTCGGCACCAGCCGCTTCAAGGGCCTTGCGGGCCGCTTCCCAGAGCGCGATCACCGAGGGACGGGTGTGGATGCGCTGGCCGGTCGGGCCACCGATGCCGGGATTCTCGCTGGTGCCAGCCAGCTCATCCTTGTTGATAAACATGCGCGGCACGCCGAGGCGCTTGCCCTTGAGGGTGTCGGCCTGGGCGGCGAGCTCAAGGTAGGAGGCCGGGCGCACTTCCGAGGCCTTGGGGATCGCCACCCAGGGCTGCATACGCCAGAGATCGCCACGGGTGTCGGTATCGTCCGCCACCACCACATCGAGCACTTCCAGCAGGTCGGCCATGGTACGGGCGTAGGGCACCACCACGTCCATGGTCGGGGTCAGCGGCCAGTTGCCGCGCACCGAAATCACGCCGCGGGACGGGGTGTAGGCGCACAGGCCGTTGTTCGAGGCAGGCCCTCGACCGCTCGACCAAGTCTCCTCGGCAAGACCGAAGGCGGAGAAGCTGGCCGCAGTCGCAGTACCAGCGCCGTTGGAGGAGCCGGAGGCAAAGGGCGCAGTCAGGTAGTCGGCATTGTAGGGGCTCTCTGCACGGCCATAGACGCCGCGCTGCATGCCACCATTGGCCATCGGCGGCATGTTGGTCTTGCCCAGGCAGATGGCACCGGCGGCGCGCAGCCGTTCGACGGTGAAGGCGTCGCACTGGGCGACCAGATCCTTGAACGCCGGGCTGCCGGAGGCGGCGGTCAGCCCCTTGACCAGATAGCTGTCCTTGGCGGTGTAGGGGATGCCGTCCAGCGGCCCCAGAGTTTCACCACGGGCACGGCGGGCATCAGAATCTTGCGCCTCTTTCAGCGCATCGGGATTGTGCACCACGACCGCATTGAGTTTGGTCTGCGTCTCGGGGCCGTTGTAGGCATGGATACGGGCCAGATAGGCCTTGACCAGTTCGACCGCGGTGGTGCGGCCGGATTCGAGCGCCTGACGCAGCTCGGCAATGGAAACCTCGGTCACTTCGATCATGCTGGATCTCCTGTAAAAGGGTGACGCTGTGCGATATCTGCCGCAAAGCGGACATATCGCAGGTGATTGTTGGTGATGGTGGTCGCCGCATCAGCGTCTTCGACCATCACACCATCAAGAGATAAAACCCCACAGCGTGGGGTTTTGAATACCAACCTCGGCTGGCTTGGAACCGGTTCTTACTTGCCTGAGGGGATCTGTTGGGTAATGCAGTGGATATTGCCACCGCCCAGCAGGATCTCGCGGGCGGGCACGCCGACAACCTGATGCTGCGGGAAGATCTCTTCCAGAATCTGCTGGGCCTGCCCATCGGTGGCGACATCCAGCAGCGGGTAGACGATGCGATCATTGGTGATGAGGAAGTTCACATAGGAACCGGCCAGACGACCCTCGGCCTCGCGCGGCACGCCGCTGCCGCTCTCGACACCGGCGGACTCTTCCTGGGTGCAGAACAGCGGGCCCGGCTGGGGCAGCTTCCAGATCTTCAGCTCACGCCCCTTGGCGTCCCGAGTCTCGCTCAGCACCTTGAAGGCGGCCTGGGAGCGGGCATATTGCGGGTCGTTCTCGTCGTCGGTCCAGTGCAGGGCCACTTCGCCCGGGCGCACGAAGCAGCATATGTTGTCGATATGGCCGTCGGTCTCGTCCATGTAGACACCCTCGTCCAGCCAGATAAAGCTCTGCACGCCGAGGTAATCGCGCAGCAAGGCTTCGATCTGCTCCTTACTGAGGTGCGGGTTGCGGTTCGCGTTGAGCAGGCACTCGGCGGTGGTCATGCAGGTGCCTTCGCCATCGACGTGGATGGAGCCCCCTTCCAGGATGAGCGGCGCATCGTAGCGCGCCATGCCGTGCTGGCTCAGCATCTTGGCGGCCACTTCTTCGTCCTGGTTCCACGGATGGTAGAGACCGCCATTGAGGCCGCCCCAGGCGTTGAAGCCCCAATCCACCCCGCGGCACTCGCCTGCGCGGTTGGTGACCACGGTCGGGCCGCTGTCACGGGCCCAGCAGTCATCGCTGGCCATTTCGACCAGGGTGACATGGGCGGGCATGATGGCGCGGGCCTGCTCCATAAACTCGGCGGGCACCCCCATAAAGACCGGCGTCGCACCACCGATGGCGTCGGCCACCTTGGCGAAGGTCTGTTGGGCGAAACGACCGGCTACCCGCCAGTTGTCCGGGCGAAACGGCCAGATCATCCAGACGGCCTGCTGGTGCGCCCACTCGGCGGGCATGGTGAAGCCGTCGGCGGCCGGAGTGGTGTTCATGGTCTTGATGCTCATCGCAAGGCTCCTTGCATGGATTGAGGCCCCCCAATTTACCCGGGAACCTTGGAAAAATAAGAGTGGGACGCAGTGTAAGAAGTTGCGCTCCCATCCATCAAATGAATAGGATGGATTGTCCCATAAGCACGGCGAATAATCCTCCCATGAAACTGCACCAGCTCGACCTCAATCTGCTGCTCGCCTTTGACAACCTGATGACGGAGGGCAGCGTCACCCGCGCCGCCGAATCGCTGTTTATCAGCCAGCCTGCCATGAGCCACGCCCTCGGCCGGCTGCGCACCTTCTTCGGGGATCCGCTGCTGGTGCGCACCCCCCAGGGGATGCTGCCGACCCCCCGCGCCCAGCGGCTGCACCTGGGGGTGCAGCAGGCGTTGCGGCTGCTGGAGCAACATCTCAGCGAGGAAGAGGAATTCGAGCCGCTCCACTCCAGGCGCCGCTTCGTGCTCTGCACCACCGACTATGTGGAGTGCGTGCTGATCCCGCCGCTGATCCAGCGCCTCAAGGATCTGGCTCCCGGGGTCACCATAGAGATCCGCATCCTGCGCGACAGCCTGCCGGAGGCTGAGCTCGCCAGCGGCGAGATCGATCTGGTGCTGGGGTTCGATGAGTACATGCAGGTGCCGGGTTATCTGGGCAAGGAGACCTGGCTGACCGAGCCGCTGGCCGGGCTGGTGCGCGCCAGCATGGCACTTCCCGAGGAGCGGATCACGCTGCAACAGCTGATCGAGATGCCCCACGTGTTCCACTCGCCGCTCGGCACCTCGGAGGCGAGCCTGGACAGGTTCTTGCAGACCCAGGGCTTTAGTCGCACCATCTCGGTCAACAGCCAGAGCTATATGTCCGCCGCCGCCATCGTCAGCCAGAGCGACCACCTGCTGGTGCTGCCCAGCATGGTGGCCGAGCTGCTGGCCCGCCACTGGCCGCTGAAGAGCCTGCCGCTGCCCGAAGCGGTGCCCGATTACCACCTCAACTGCGTCTGGCATCCGGTCCATGCCCAGCAACCCGCCTTGGTCTGGTTGAAGGATCTGATGAAGGAGCTGGTGAGCCAGGAGCCGGACTAACGGAACGAGTGATGTCTGGCTTAGGTAGCACTAATCTTGATACCGCCCCCTCATCCCCAACCCTTCTCCCGTAAGGGGAGAAGGGAGCGATACGTCGCCAACAGTGCGAGCGTGGATAACCAGCAAACCGACTAGCCTCATGATGGAGCTCGATCCAAACTGTACCTCGATCGGTTCCCTCTCCCTCCGGGAGAGGGCTAGGGTGAGGGACAACGGCGAAGAACAAACTCAGCGATATAGAGAGTGGCTATACCTAGTGAGTCAAACAGCGCTGGATCAATCCCATGAAGACCCACCTCTTTGCCAAGCGACTAAGAGCCGAGGCTACGCTGGCAGAGCAGCTGCCCTGGTTTCAGCTGCGCAATCGCCGGTTGATGGGCCTCAAATTCCGCCGTCAGTTACCGATAGGCCCCTACATAGTGGACTTCGTCTGTGTGGAACAACGGCTGGTGATCGAGGTCGATGGCTCGCAGCATCATCAGCCTGAGGGTCAACGGCATGACGACACCAGAACGGCCTATCTCAATGGCGAGGGATTTCGGGTGATCAGGGTGTGGAATAACGAGGTACTGGGCCAGATGGATGCCGTGTTGGCGTTTATTCGGTTCTCATTGCAGTGACTGGATCACCCCTCATCCCCAGCCCTTCTCCCGCAAGGGGAGAAGGGAGCAAATAAAGCCCGATGACGATCAATCAACCACTGTGCATACCAGCCTGACAGGGCCCTCAACTGCCGCGCCGATACGATTGAAGGATAAAATGGCTCAACCGGTATGCCTCAACGCATCTCGCTGGCCACCGGCAGATCCCCACGGGCGATGGCCGCCAGCAGGGTGGCGTGGTCATCACGGGTGCGCTGGCCATAGGCCACGGCGAAGTCGGCGATGGCCTCATCCATCACCTCCGACTTGCCCAGGTAGCCGGCGATCTGCGCCGCATCCCCCGACTTGGCATGGGCCAGCGCCAGCGCCCAGCCGCACAGCTGGCAATACTCGACGAAGTGGCGCGGCTTGACCGCGCCCGGGCTGATGTCTATGCCCCCCTTCATGTCCCGCAGCTGGCGCACGTAGAAGTGGCGGCCCTTCAGCTCGCACCAGCCGAGGAAGATATCCGGTGAGCCCTGGATCATGCGCTGACCCCGCACCACCCGCCGCCCCTGGCTGCCGCTGTCGTCCGCCGAGGTGAAATAGGGCGCCAGCACCGAGGGCTGCGCCTCCTTGACCTGCAGGAACAGCGGATCATCGTCGTCGGCCCCGGTCAGCAGGATCACCCAGCAGCGGGTGCCCACGCTGCCGACCCCCACCACCTTGCGCGCCACGTCCACGACCCGGTAACGCTGCAGCAGGATGCGCCTGTCCTCCGGCAGGGAATCCAAATAGGCCTCCAGCAGCTCACCGAGCACCTCGTAGACGGGCTCCCCATCCTCGGTATGGGTCTCACGGATGACGAAGGGGTGGATCTCGCGGATCCTGTGCTGATCGTCCACCAGATCGGTCATCTTGCCGAGCACCTGCAGATGGTTGCGGCCACGGGCCTTGAGGAAGGTGGCCTCGATGCGCTGATGGGCATCGGTGGAGAAGGCGTCGAGCACTGTGGATTGATCGATGTGATCATACCAAACCCGCATGAAGCCCATTTTCCCGTATTCCCGCAGCCTGATGCGGTAGCTGGCCGCGATCATCCTGGCCGCCTCCCGCTGGCGGGCGGCATCGGCCCCGATATATTCGGCCGCCACCAGGGCGCTGGCGGCCAGCCGCTTGAGATCCCACTCCCAGGGGCCGAGGTGGGTTTCGTCGAAGTCGTTGATGGCCAGCACCAGATTGCGTTCGGCACTCGCATAGAGGCCGATGTTGGCGACATGCATGTCGCCACAGGCCTGCACCATCAGGCCGGAGCGGGGCGTGTCGACGAGATCCGCCGCCATGATGGCGGCCGCGCCGCGCAGGAAGGCGAAGGGGGAGGTCTGCATCCTGGCATGGCGCACCGGTACCAGCTTCTGCAAGCGGGTGGCGGCCTGCGCCTTGAGCACGGCGATGGGATCCCGCCCGGGCAGGACCTCCGGCAGCAGTGCATGCGATTCACGGGGAACCTGCTCACGCAGCTGTTTGCCGGCGGCGAAACGCTCCGCGATGGAGAGCCGTGGCGAGGTGAAATGCGCCAGCATAGCCCGGGACCTTGCCTTCCTTATCATATCCTTCTCCCCCGCCATCAGACCTCACATGAAGATGGAAGAGGGAACCGACTGGGGCAAGCGCCGGGAGAAAAAATGGCGCTATAGGCACGACAGAGGATCTAGCGAGGCGTCAGGGCGGCCATCAGGTGGCTGACCACGGCGTCCAGCAGGGGGCGGTCGGGGCGGCACTGGGCGAAGGTGATCAGCCCCTGGATGTTGATCTGCAGGAAGGCGGTCAGGGTCGGGATGTCACTGTCCGCGGCCAGCTCCCCCTGCTCCCTCGCCCGTTGCAGGATCAGCGTCAGATCGGACTCCAGCTCGGCATAGATGGCCTTGAAGCGCAGGTGCAGCTCCTCGTCCTGCTCCGCCAGCTCCATCAGGGCGCGGGTCACCAGGCAGGAGCCCTGCAGCGCATCGTTCACCAGCTGCTGGAAGTAGTGCCGCAGCCCGGCCAGCGGGCTGGGTCGATCGAAGCTGGCGTGGCGCAGCGTGCGTTTCTCCTGCACATAGTGATCGACCGCCGCCAGCAGCAGGCCGCGCTTGTTGCCGAAGGCCGCATAGAGGCTGCCCGGGTGCAGCCCGGTCGCGGCCACCAGCTCCTGCATGGTGGTCTTGGCATAGCCCCTGGCGCGAAATGCCTCCATGGCATGTCGCAGGACCTGGTCACGATCAAATTCGGCGATGCGCATGGGGTCTCCGTTGGCAGGCCTCATCGCGCCTTGGCGATGAGGGTAGAAAAGGGCGGCAAGTTTACCCCAGCGGTCAGGCAAGACCAATCCTGGTTAAATATTCGCTCAAAAAATACTTGCGTGCAAAACAAAAAGAGTCTTGAATGCACGTTCAAGAATCATTCCCGAGGACGATGACCATGGATACCCTGTTTCAACCTTACCGTCTCAACGGCACCCTGACCCTGGCCAACCGTTTCATGATGGCCCCGCTGACCCGCTGCATGGCCGGTCCCGGTCTGGTGCCCACCGAGCAGATGGCCGCCTACTATGCGCGCCGGGCCGACATAGGCCTCATCATCTCCGAGGCCACCATCATACGCCCGGACGGACAGGGTTATCCCAACACCCCTGGGCTCTACAGCCCGGAGCAGATCGAGGGCTGGAAACAGGTCACCGGCGCCGTCCATGCCAAGGGTGGCAAGATCTTCGCCCAGCTGTGGCACGTGGGTCGCCTCTCTCACCCCTTCTTCCACCATGCCGAGGTGCTGGCGCCGTCTGCCGTCGCCCATGAGGGGACTGTGCCGCGCATGCGCGAGCTGGTCTATCAGGTGCCGCGCGCCCTGACGGTGGCCGAGATCGAGCAGCTGGTCGAGGACTATGCCACGGCCGCGGCCAACGCCATCGAAGCCGGCTTCGACGGGGTCGAGATCCACGGTGCCAACGGCTATCTCATCGATCAGTTCCTGCACCATTCGAGCAACCTGCGCGACGACCAGTACGGTGGCACGCCGGAAAACATGAGTCGCTTCGCGCTGGCGGTGGTGGATGCGATCAGCGCCCGCATCGGCGCCGAACGCGTGGGGCTGCGCCTCTCCCCCGGTGCCTATGTGCATCTGGCAGGGGACAAACGCGACCGCGCCGTGTTCGACCATCTGCTGGCCGAGCTCAACCGCCGCACCCTGGCCTATGTGCACCTCGGCATCTTCGATGACAGCCTCACCTTCGACTACCTGGATGGTCGCGCCTCCGACTACCTGCGCGCCCACTACGATGGCCACCTGGTCGGGGTCGGCAACTACAGTGCCGAGACCGCTGCCGAAGCCATCAAGGCCGATCGCTTCGATCTCATCGCCATCGGCCGCCCGCTCATCGCCAACCCGGACTACCTAAGCAAGGTGAAACAGGCCGAGCCGCTGGTGCCCTATGCCGATGCCATGCTGGCTGAGCTGGTGTAAGCCGGGAATAAAAAGAAAATCGAACCGCTGGTGACACCACGGCCGACGCCATGCTGGCTGAGCTGGTGTAAGCCGGGAATAAAAAGAAAATCGAACCGCGGGTGACACCACGGCCGACGCCACGTTGGCCGAACCGGTGTCACCGGCTCTTCTTCTGACCAAGGATGGGATCCGCGCCCCGGCGCGGGTTTCCAATGTTTGGGCCCCCTCCCGGGCCCTTTTTTTATGTCTGTCCGCCAGCCTCACTTCCCAAGAAAGCGATTGCCAGTAACAACCTGTTGGCTATATTGGTTGCTGGTTACAACCAAAAGGACAATGACACATGGATCCCCGTCCCCTGCGCGCCCTGTCACGGGAGCTGGTACGCGAACTCGGCATGCTCTCCCAGCAGTGCGGCGCACTGGCCCTGACCCCCCTCGAGGCCCACCTGCTGATCGAGCTGGAGAGCGGCCCCGCCACCAACCAGCAGCTGGCCGAGCGGCTGCGCATCGACAAGTCCAACGCCAGCCGGCCGCTGGCTCGCCTCGCCGAACGGGGCCTCATCGACTGGCACCCCCACCCCTCGGATGGGCGCAGCAAGGAGGCACGGCTCACCCGGGCCGGCGAGATCCAGCTGCAGGCTCTGCATCAGGAGATGGACGGCGCCACCGAGCAAGCCCTGGCCCAGCTCAGCCAGGCCGAGTGTGAACAGCTGTGGGACGGCCTGCGCCTCTATCGCAGCGCCCTCTCCCGCGCCCGCCGCCAGCAGGGTTATCGCATTCGCCCCATCACCCCGGATGACAATGCCGCCATCGCCGCCGTGGTGCGGGCCGTCTCCGCCGAATACGGCCTCACCGCCGACAAGGGCTATGGGGTGACGGATCCGAATCTCGATTTCCTCCATGAAACCTATCAGGGTGAGCGCAGCCGTTATTGGGTCATCGAGGGGCCGGACGGCACCATCCTCGGCGGCGGTGGCATAGCCCCGCTGGCGGGGGAGACCGAGACCTGCGAGCTGCAGAAGATGTACTTCCTGCCCGCCCTGCGCGGACTGGGACTGGGGCGACGGCTGGTGCTGCAGGCCCAGGCTGAGGCGAGAACCCTCGGCTACCGGCGCTGCTACCTGGAGACCACGGCGGTGCTGCGGGAGGCGACCGCGCTCTATGAGTCGCTGGGCTTCGAACACCTGCCCGGCCCGCTCGGCTGCACCGGCCACGACGCCTGCGAGATCTGCATGGTGATGACGCTGGAACAGGGCGCCCGCCATGAATGAACCCATACTGCGCTCCGCCGGGATCCGCGATGTCAGCTTCGGTGAGCGCGTGACGCTGATCGAGCCGGTCAACCTCTACGGCTGCACCCTGGCCGACGATGTGTTCGTCGGCCCCTTCGTGGAGATCCAGGCCCATGTGTCGATTGGCCGCGGCTCACGCATCCAGTCACACAGCTTCATCTGCGAACAGGTCACCATAGGCGAGCGCTGCTTCATCGGCCACGGGGTCATGTTTGCCAATGATCTGTTTCGGGGAGGGGCGCCCGATCCGGATCCCGCCAGCTGGGGACGGACTGTCATCGAAGACGGCGTCGCCATAGGATCGAATGCCACCATCCTGCCCGTGCGGATCTGCCGGGGTGCCGTCATCGGCGCCGGGGCTGTCGTGACCCGGGATATCCTGATCCCCGGCACCTATGCCGGTAATCCCGCCCGGTTGTTGCGCGCCTTCTGAGCGCCCGGCGCCCCTGACCGACGCCCGAGAACCCCATAAAGCAAAGACCCCGCCGAGGCGGGGTCTTGTTTATCCGTGATCACGGCATCGCGGCGTATCAGTGCTCGCGAGTCTGGCGGAACTGCACGTCAGGGTGACGCTCCTGGGCCAGGCGCAGGTTGACCATGGTCGGGGCTATGTAGGTGAGGTTGTCACCGCCATCCAGCGCCAGGTTCAGCTCGTTCTTGCGCTTGAACTCCTCGAACTTCTTGACGTCGGTCCCTTCCACCCAGCGGGCGGTGGAGACGTTGACCGCCTCGTACAGGGCCTCGACGTTGTACTCGCTCTTCAGACGCGAAACCACCACATCGAACTGCAGCACACCGACCGCACCGACGATGAGATCGTTGCTGATGAGCGGACGGAACACCTGCACCGCACCCTCTTCGGAGAGCTGGACCAGCCCCTTGAGCAGCTGCTTCTGCTTGAGCGGGTCGCGCAGGCGGATGCGGCGGAACAGCTCGGGAGCGAAGTTCGGGATACCGGTGAACTTCAGATCCTCACCCTGGGTGAAGGTGTCGCCGATCTGGATGGTGCCGTGGTTGTGCAGCCCTATGATGTCGCCGGCGCAGGCCTCGACGGCCTGCTCGCGATCACCGGCCATAAAGGTGACGGCGTCGGAGATGTTCACGTCCTTGCCGATGCGCACGTGGCGCATCTTCATGCCCTTGCTGTAAGTGCCGGAGACGATGCGCATGAAGGCGATGCGGTCGCGGTGTTTCGGATCCATGTTCGCCTGGATCTTGAACACGAAGCCGGAGAACTTCTCCTCGGTGGCGGCAACGATACGGCTCTCGGCCTTGCGCGGCATGGGGGACGGCGCCCAGTCGGTCAGACCGTCCAGCATGTGGTCGACACCGAAGTTACCGAGCGCGGTACCGAAGAAGACCGGGGTCATCTCGCCAGCGATGAAGGCCTCGTGATCGAACTCGGGGGAGGCGCCCTGCACCAGCTCCAGTTCGCCGCGCAGCTGGGCCGCCAGGTCTTCACCGATGGCGGCATCCAGCTCGGGGTTGTGCAGCCCCTTCACCACCCGCTTCTCCTGGATGGTGTGGCCCTGACCGGTCTGGTACAGGTAGGTCTCGTCCTTGTAGAGGTGATAGACCCCCTTGAAGGACTTGCCGCAGCTGATGGGCCAGGTGATGGGGGCGCACATGATCTTCAGCTCGCGCTCCACCTCGTCCATGACTTCCATGGGATCGCGCACTTCGCGGTCCATCTTGTTCATGAAGGTGAGGATGGGGGTATCGCGCAGCCGGGTCACTTCCATCAGCTTGCGGGTACGGTCTTCGACACCCTTGGCGGCATCGATGACCATCAGGCAACAATCCACGGCTGTGAGAGTACGGTAGGTATCTTCGGAGAAGTCCTCGTGACCCGGGGTATCGAGCAGGTTGACCAGACACTCGCTGTAGGGGAACTGCATCACCGAGGTGGTGATGGAGATACCGCGCTGCTTCTCCATCTCCATCCAGTCGGACTTGGCATGCTGGCCTGAGCCACGGCCCTTGACGGTACCGGCGCGCTGAATGGCCTGTCCGAACAGCAGGACTTTCTCGGTGATGGTGGTTTTACCCGCATCCGGGTGCGAGATGATCGCAAAGGTGCGTCTCTTGGAGACTTCACTCAGAAATTCAGCTGACATGATTCGACGTTCTTCTATTGAGCGGTGGCCTTGGCCACCGTGGGAATAAATCCGGGCTGCCGCATTCAACTCACGGCACACATACACGCAACAGCACCACGCTGGCTGGCATCTGGCCAAGCCGGTGGAAAGAAGGAGGAGCGTTGCGTTACATGGGTTTTCTCGCCTGAGCCAAAGCAAAATTGCGCGACATTATACCCGCGCGAGTGAAAAATACCCAGCCCGGTATGATGGGGGCGCGGGACGCCGCCTTGGCGGGATCATTCGGCCTTCACCACCCGGTTGCGCCCGGTCTGCTTGGCCTTGTACATGGCCTCGTCGGCGCGGCGGATCAGCTCCCCCAGGTTGTCGTCCTGCGGCCGGTACTGGGCACAGCCGATGCTGACCCGGATCGGATGATCCTCTGGGACCCCCTCGATGCGCAGCCGGGCGACCTCGAGCCGGATCCGCTCCGCCACCTCGGCCGCCTCGTCGAGCCGGGTCTCCGGCAGCAGCACCAGGAACTCCTCGCCGCCGTTGCGCCCCACCCTGTCCAGGCTGCGCAGCTGATCCTCGATGCACTGGGCCACGGCGGTCAGCACCAGATCGCCGACGTGGTGGCCCAGCCGGTCGTTGACCCGCTTGAAGTGGTCGATGTCCAGCAGCAGCACGCACAGCGGCTTGCCGCTCTCGCGCGCCTGGCTGAACCATTTGCGCCCCTTGGCCTGGATCTGGCGCCGGTTGTGGATGCCGGTGAGCTCATCTGTCATGGCGAGCCGGCGCATCTTGCGGGTGCGGCCGAGCTGATAGAGCACCAGCATGGCCATCACCAGCACCAACAGCCCAGCCACCAGCGCTTGCCATTGCCGTCGCTCCTGCAGCTGCTTGAGCTTCTCCTCCTGCAGCAGTTGCTTGGTCTTGAGGGTCTGGTTCTCCAGCTCCTTGCGAGCCAGATCGAATTCGAAGCGCATCTGCAAGGAGCGCTGCTCCTGCAGCACCCGCTCGAGATCCTGATTGGCCTTCACGAACTGCTTGAGGCTGGCCAGCGCCTCCTTGATGCGCCCCTGTCGCTCCAGCACCCTGGCCCGCACCTCGTGGACCCAGGCGAGGAAGCGCAGGTTCTGCTCCCTGCCGAAGATCGGCTCGGCCTGCGCCAGGTGCGCCAGCGCCTTGGCCGACTGCCCCATGGCATCCAGCACCATGGCCATCACTATGTGCCAGTGACCGCGGGTCACGGTGTCGGCCCCCTCCCGCTGGTTCAGCAGCGAGGAGGCCTGCTCCAGCTTGCTCATGGCCTCCGCCGTCTTGCCCTGGTTGAGCAAGATGGTCGCCATCTCGATCTGGCTCCAGGCCAGCATCCCGTCCCGATGCTGGGCCTGGTAAAACTGCTCGGCCCGGGACAGCAGGGGCAGGGCCCTGTCATATTCCCCCATCTCGCTGTAGAGCAGCCCCTGCTGGGAGTGGATGTCGATCAGGTGCTCCTGCTCGTTGCGGCTGCGGTAGTCGTGCTCCAGCTCCTGAAAGTAGCCCTCCGCCCGCTCATAGAGCCCCATCCGGCGATAGGCGTTGGCGATCTTGGCCAGCACCTCGCGCCCCTTGTTGTCCAGCCCGAGATCCTCGTAGCGCCGATGGGCATCTATCAGCTCCATCAGCCCCTCGGCCATCTCCCCCTGATAGGAGTACATCTCGCCACGCAGGCTGAGGATATCGGCGCGCTGCCGGTCATCCCCCAGCCGGCGCGCCAGGGTCAGCCCGTCGTCGTAATCCTGACTGGCCTGGGCCATGTTGCCGAGCAGCTGTTGATGGAGGGCGCGGCAGGCGAGCAGGCCGCTCTCGGTGATCCTGTCCTTGCGGGCGCGGGCGCTGGCCAGCTCCTGGCTGGCGAAGGCCACGATGCGCCGGTATTCGCTGTCCCGCTCGGCGGGCATGGCCCAGCACTGCAGGCGGGCGATCCGCCCCTGCACGTCCGGTGGGTAGCTGTCACTCTGGGCCACCAGGCTGGCGACCCGCTCCCGAAACTCCCTGGCGGGATGAAAATCGTCCTCCAGTTGCTGCAGCTCCCGGGACAGCGCGGGTTCCGCGAGCAGGGCCTGGGCCGCCTGGGCCGGGGTGGCGCACAGCCCGAGCAGCAGGATCAGGTTCATCAGGATCTTCATGCCGGTTCCGTTTCCCCATTCGATAGCGCTGACGCAATGCAGATGCCCATCATATCCCGCCCTGTGGTGGCCGCACAGTCACCACAGGGCGCTGACAACCAGCATCGACTCGCTCTCACTCCCGCTATCTCATTCTTTACAGGAGGAAAATCTGCATCGACTATAGACAAAGCTGGAACGGGTAAGGGCCTATGGATGACATATGAAGAGCTGCGGGAGGCCTATGACAGGCTGCTGCAGGAGAATGAGCGCCTGAAGCGGGTGGCCGAGGATGCCCGTGAGAAGCTGGATGCCGCCTATGACAGCAAAGCCATCAGCTGATAGCTCGTAAAGGAGTTACCGTCTTTATATCGCCTCGCAAGAATGCGGGGCGATGGAAAAAGGAACATCTGAGAAATGAGGCTGTGTTGGTGATGCTCAAACAAGGACTGGCTCACTGGAAGCTGGTGCCGAGGTATCACCGTCATTCACTGGCTGAGACGGTGATGTGCCGGTTTAAACAGTTGATAACAGAAAAATCAGTCTGCGTAACTACAACGGCCAAGTGGGAGAAGTAATGGCATGTATGAGCGCGATAGACAAACTGAACGCCCTTGGTCTACCTGTCAGAAAGCCCCGTATGTAGCGGTCACTTGGGGTTGAGGAAGTAATGCCTTGATGGCTGATTTGGGAAACAACGCCAATGTAAATCCATCTCGGCATTTATTTAAACATTTAACGTTGCCAATGTAATTTAATTATTGTAATTTCAATCTGTTGATTCTCTTCGGAATCAAGAGCTGGAATTAACTACTTCATTAAATTAATCAGCGAGACTATAAAATGAACAATCAAATTAAAGCAATTAAGGATTTAGTAGAAATGCATGAAGCAGGAGCTATTCGCGATAGCGAATTTATCGCTCGCCTGTTCACTCTTACGGGTGAAATGCGAGCGAAGTATTCGAAAGATAACGCAACGTTGGCGAATCCGTCACGTATGGGAGTTGCTAGAAAGTCGCAACGCCCTATTTCATTGATCTAATGAAGAACTAAGGGACCTCAATTAGCTAATATTATTCAGTTAAGAGAGCGTTAACCCCGAGCCGCATAGTTCTATGACTAAAAGACGGAGCAGTTGTTATGCCTCCTTCTTGCTATCACATGTCAGCTAGGACAAGGGTTCTAGGCCAATTTATTTGGCCTGTCTATAGTAAGAGAAAGATGCGTTTCTAAAGGTAGAAACTCATCTTTGATCGGCAAAAAAGATAATATTTACCCCCTAATTAGTTCATTACCAAATAGAGAGCGCGCCATAATAAACCTCATTGCCAGACTCCCTTAACGATAATATACCACCTATGGGAAATACTAGATAAAAATAGCTTTCAATATTTATTGCTAATATTAAAAAAACATTACACTGAGGCAATTTGTTATATTTTTAAGACTCTCAAAAAAGATAAAATAATAAAATCTATTTTCTCTGCCAGCGCCGCAGCAGGCGGCCACGCAGGCCGCAGTCGAGCAGCCAGCTGTTGTCGAACACCCGCAGGATCGCCGCCTTGGCGTGCCTGGACATGGCGACGGCATGGAAGCGGGTCCCCTGCTTGCGCCGCTGGTTCATGCGATCGAGCAGGGCATGGGGCAGGCTCTGGGCGATGAAGTCCGAGATCACCAGCACATCGGCCTTGGCAAAGTCCGGTTGTTCGAGCCGGATCAGCGCCTTCTCGAGACAGGGCACCAGATCGGTACCGCCGTGAAAACTCATGGAGAGGAAGCGTTCCGCCTTGTCGAGCCCGGTCTCGGCGGTGATCTCCAGGGTCGCCACCTCGGTGGAGAACAGCATCAGATAGCAGCCTCGCTGCTCGTCCATCGCCACCTTGAGCAGGGCCAGGAACAGCGCCTTGGCGCACTCCTCCGGGTAGCCGCCCATGGAGCCCGAGGTATCGACACAGACGATGAAGGGGCCGCGCGGCTGCGGCTCCTGCCCGCCCTGCTCCGGGCTGCGCAGCATGAGACGCTGGCGTGGCAGGGTGCCCCGCGACTGGTAGCTGAGCAGGCGCCGCTCCAGATAGCGGCGATAGAACTCCAGCTCCAGCTCAGGCAGGGCCAGCATCACCGCCTCGCTCGGCAGCAGCCGCATCAGATCGTTGGCGGGATGCACCCCCACCAGATCGTCCGGCACGTCGTCGGTCTGCACCTCCTCCAGCTCGTGCACCGGCACCGGCGGCAGGACCCGGGCGTCGGTGCGCCGATCCCGCTCGCTGCGCCCCAGCAGGGCCGCGATCTCCGCCAGCAGGGGCTCCTGCTGCAACATGCGGGCATATTGCTTCACCAGCACCAGGCTGCGCTTGTGCCAGCTGCCCTGGGCCAGATCCCAGAGACCGCCGGCGGAGATCTGGTGCGGATCCAGGGCATCGGCCAGGGTGCGGTTCGCCAGCAGCTGATCCTCTATCTCCTGGCGCTGCTTCTCCCGCTCCGCCTCGGCGATCTGCTGCTGTAGCTGCAACAGGCTGCCCACCAGGCTGCCCCGCCACTTCTCGATGAACAGCTGACGCAGGCTCTCGGTCGGCTGCACCATGATCTGGCGCACCAAGCTGCGGGCATCGCCGGCGAAGGGGCTGTGCTGCTCCAGCGCCTCCAGCAGGCTGGGCAGGCGCCCCACCAGTTCGGACAGGGGCAGCAAGCGATGGGCCTGATAGAGCAGATACTCCCGCTCCAGCGCCACCGGCACCGGCTTGTGGCGCATCTCCTCGCCGAGCTGTTCACTCCAGCTCTGGATGCGTTTCTTGAGCAGCTTGCCCTGCAGCGGGGAGCGCTTGAGGAATTCGGAGATCTTGGGGGTCGAGGCCAGCAGCAGCGCCATCTCCCCCGCCAGCTCCCCCTCCCCCATGAGGAGCCCGAGATCCATCATGCCGATCTCAAGCATGATGAGCCCTCATCCCGCTATCCCGCGCCATCAGCTGCACAGGCACGGCCCCGGCTTGCTCATTGCAGTCGCGTCACCCATGGTCAGCCTCACGCATCCAGCCTGGGCAGGCGATCCCGCCACTGCAGCAGATCGCCGCGCAGCAGGTCCAGATCCCGGTTCAGCACGAAGAAGCTGTCTTCCACCTGCTGCAGCCAGTGATCGCCGATGAACAGGTGCTGCTGATGGCGCTCGAACAGGCTGCGCTGCCCCTTGAGGGCCTGCTGCACCTTGCCCACCTCGGCGGCCAGGACGTCCAGCTCGGCCTGCCAGGGGGTGATCACCAGCTCAGGGATCGCGGTCCGCTCCACCAGCACCAGAGGCACCGGCTGGCGCTGGATATCCAGCACGTGCAGCCGTAGCTGCTCATCCAGCACCAGCTCGTAGTGGCCCTCCTTGGGATTGCCAAGCTGCCAGCCCACCAGCGCCTCGCCGGTGGGGTGCCAGTGAGAGAGCAGGGTGCGATCGAAGGTGAGGGTCTCGGTCAGGCGCTCGGGGTCGCCGCCATCGAGCGGGGCCGGCGTGAGCAGGTGAAAGTGCACCTGCTTGCCGAAGGGTTTGGCGTTGAGCAGCGGCAGCTGCATGCCACGGGCGCGGCGGCCGAACCACTGCTTGCGTTTGACCGCCTTGCAGCCGAGCCGCTGGGACACGGCCCCCTTCAGCTGCTTGAACTGCTCGCGCAGGGAGAGCAGCTGACGGGTCATGGCCAGCTGCTGGTAGCCGTAGAGGCGGGAAAACTCGCCGATCATCTCCAGCAGGGCGGTGCGGGAGGCCTCATCGTGCCAGAGGCAATCCTTGAACAGCAGCAGATCCAGCGGGGCGACCTCGTCGCGACCGTTGAAGAAGGCGCTCGCCTTGATCAGCCGCACCGCCTTCTTCCAGCGTCGATCCGACACGTAGCAGCTATGGCCGAGCTGGCTGTCGAGCTGCTGGCGCAGTTGATAGATGAGCTCGAAGCAGGCGGCGGGCAGCCGCACCTGCTCGATCTGCTCCTGCCAGGCCTCATACTCCTCCCCCTGGATCTGGATCGAGGACGGCAGGTTCTGCCTGGACTGGCCATCGCTCGCCAGCATGGCCTGGAAGTTGGATTTCTCCTGCACCCTGTCCATCCAGATCCGCACCAGCATGCGATCGTAGAGCGCCTCCAGGCCGCTGTCCGGCGCGGGCAGCTCGTTGGAGGCAGTCACCAGCAGCCGCATGGGGATGGGGTGCTGGCTGTCGCCGTTGCGGAACTGGCGTTCGTTGATGGCGGTGAGCAGGGTGTTGAGGATGGCCGGGCCCGCCTTCCAGATCTCGTCGAGGAACACCACCTCGGCCTCCGGCAGGTAGCCGCGGGTCAGCCGCAGGTACTTGCCATCCTCCTTGAGCGCCTGGATGGAGAGCGGGCCGAACACCTCCTCCGGCGTGCTGAAGCGGGTCATCAGGTATTCGAAGTGGCGGGCATCGTGGAAGGCCAGCTTGAGACGGCGGGCGATCAGGCTCTTGGCGATACCGGGCGGGCCCAGCAGGAAGACGCTCTCACCGCTGAGGGCGGCCAGCAGACCGAGCCGCAAGGCGTCCTGCCGCTCGTAGAGTCCCTCGCCGAGGGCCGCCAGCAATCTGGGCAGACGCTCATGAATGGGGACGGCACGAACAGTATTCTGGGCTAAAGGCGGCATAGGCACGGTTCCGAAGCTGGGTGGTCATGAGTGGCTGCGCAGTCCGGCCTCTGGCCCTGCACCACTGCAATGGTCTGTTGATTCTGGTCATCCCCGCCGCAGGGCGCCGGGAAACAGGGTTAACATAGCGAATCAGAGGGATCGCATCTACCCGTAAACATGGGCTGGCGTGCGCCGCATCCCCATGACGGCTTGAGCCCGTAGGATCAAACGCAAACTCCGGGGTGCAGCAAAACCCGCGAAAGTGTACTCTGCCCGTCACGATTTACCCCAACGCAGATCAAGAGTGAGCCTTCGCCATGCAAGATCCCCTGCTGGACCCTTTGCGTCAGCGCATCCTGGCCCGGATGGGCATACCGAGCTGGCAACTGAGAGTGCCGACCCTGCTGGGTGACGCGCCCGCGCCCGTTCAGCCCGTTCAGGAAGATAGCGCAGCCCGCACGCCGGCGGTAGCGGTGATGCCCGAAGGCAAGCTCTGGCTGCTGGCCCCCGGGCGGCCCGCCCCGAGCTTGCTGGCGGACATCTGCCAGTGGCTCGGCATCCGCACCGACGAGGTCGCGGTGCTGGATCGGCTGCCCGAGGGGCTGACTCCGCCCCGGCTCTGGCTGACGGCCGCCGATGCGCGCTGGCCCGACGCCCTGATCTGCCCGCTGACCCCGGATGCGGCCCAGAAGCGGGCGCTGTGGCAGCAGCTGCGCCAGCACACGCCCGGCTGAGCCAACCGATCAGCGGCCTGCCGGCCCCTATGCCGTCTTACTCATCCCGGCTTGCGACCCCGGGCCCCTAGTGCCAAGACCATGGCATGGCCGCGGCCCCGCTCGCAAGCACGAATCCGATCCGGAGTTCCCATGTCTGACCCCATGCCCAGCTTTCGCCCCCTGCTCGACACCGATTTCGAGCTGATCTACCCCATAGAGCAGGCCGCCCACCAGGAGCCCTGGAGCCAGGCCAACCTGCTCTCCTGCTTCGGGCCGCGCTATCTCAATGGCCTGATGCTGGTAGAGGGGCGCCCCGCCGGCTTCTATATCGCGGATCTGGTGGCGGGCGACAGCTCACTGATGAACATCTGCGTCCACCCCGATTTTCAGGGCAAGGGGCTGGGTCGCGCACTGCTCAAGGAGTACCTCGCCCGCAGCAAGGCCAAGAGCGCCGAGGCCTGGTTCCTGGAGGTACGCGCCGGCAACAAGCGCGCCATATCCCTCTACGAGAGTGAAGGCTTCGCCGAATATTGCCGCCGCGCCGACTACTACGGCACCGGCCAGGACAGGGAAGACGCCGTGCTGATGTCACGGCTGTTCGACTTCGGCTGAGCCTTTCTCTTAGCTAAGGCAGCGGCGCATTGTCGATGGCCGGGTCTTCCAGGCTGAGGGTCACCCGCAGCACGGCGTCGAAACCGGCCCCCGAGAGCGGCATGAAGAAGCCGCGGCCGTAGGTGACTCCGGGCATCCAGACCTGCTGCAGATCCACCACTATCTTGATGGGCCGAAGCGGCTCTCCCGGTCGCTGGATATAGACGCCTGGCGGCGTCGCCACCGGCGGGAAGCGGCGCAGTATGTGCTCGCTGCCATCCCCCGCATCCGGGTTGAGCCGCACCTTGACCAGGCCGGCCAGGGTGGATTGCATCTCGGGGGCGCGCCACAGCAGGGCATCGAGCGTCTTGCAGCGTCGACACTTGGCGTGCTCTATCACATAGAGCAGGGGGTAACCCTCGCTCAGCGCCCGTTGCTGCGCCTGCTCATAGCCCTCGGCCCCGCTGAGCCAGGGATTGTCCTCCCCGGCCGGTGGCCCCAGGACGAACCAGAGCGCGCCGGCGCCCGCCAGTACCAGCAAGACCCCAGTAACCAGGCTCTTGATCCCGACACTCATGGCACACCTCCCTGAACGAATCCAGTCTGTCAGCCCCCATCATGCCTGAGCCAAACCGACTTGACGACTTTGTGATCCCAAGCAAACAGCGCACACTTGTAAGCCGGAATGGTAGAGTTTAAACTCCAGTCCGATTTTTAGTGCCCTCACGGGCGTACAACTGTTACTTGAGGATGATTGACCATGTCGCAGCTTCATCTGGTTCGACTGATGCGTGAGCGCATTGCCCGTCTTGGCAACAAGGCCGCCTTGCGCGTCCAGCAGGATGGCCAATGGCGTGCCATCGGCTGGCGCACCCTGGGACAGGCGATGGACTATTGCGCCCAGGCCCTGATCCGGGCCGGCCACCAGCCCACCGAGATGGTCGGCATCTATGCTCGCAACATGCCGGAGTGGACCCAGGCCGATCTCGGCATCCTCGCCGCCCGCGGGGTCAGCGTGCCCATCTACCCCACCAGCACCCTGGACCAACTGCGCTACATAGTGCGCGACGCCGGCATCAAGCTGCTGTTCGTGGGCGAGCAGCAACAGTTCGATCAGGCCCTCGTCTTGTTGAATGAGGGCGAGATCAGCCAGCTCGTCGCCCTCGATGGCGGCGTCGATCTGCGCGGCTGCGCGCAGGCCAGTCACTTCCAGACCTTCCTGGTCTCCGGCAACCATCAGCCAAGCGAGCTGGTGCTGCGCGAGCGCGAATGCCGCTACCGGATGGATGATCTGCTGACCCTGATCTACACCTCGGGCACCACCGGCGAGCCCAAGGGCGTCATGCTCGACTTCGCCAACATCGCCGCCTGCTTCGAGATGCATGACAGCCGCCTGGATCTGAACGAGCAGGATGTGTCGCTCTGCATGTTGCCGCTCAGCCACGTGTTCGAGCGCGCCTGGACCTACTACGTGCTCTACTGCGGCGCCGAGAATGTCTACATCCGCGATCCCCAGAAGGTGATGGAGGTCATCGACGAGGTGAAGCCGACCGTGATGTGCGCCGTGCCGCGCCTCTACGAGAAGGCCTATGCCATGATCCAGGCCAAGGTCGCCCAGGCACCGCGCCTGCGCCGCGCCCTGTTCGGCTGGGCCACCGGGGTCGGCAAGCAGATGGTGGCGACCCGTCAGGCCGGCAAGTCCGCCTCCCCCCTGCTCTACGCCAAGCTCGCCCTGGCCGAACGGCTGGTGTTTCGCAAGCTGCGCGCCCGCTTCGGCGGCCGCACCCGCTTCCTGCCGGTGGCCGGCGCCCGCCTGGCCGACGATGTTAACCTCTTCTTCCAGGCCATGGGGCTCAACCTCAAGTACGGCTACGGCATGACCGAGACCACGGCCACCGTCTGCTGCTATGAGGATCAACAGTTCAGGCTGGGCTCCATCGGCACGCCGCTTGGCGGCATCGAGGTGAAGCTGGGGGAGAACAACGAGCTGCTGGTGCGCTCCCCCACCGTGATGCGCGGCTACTACAACAAGCCGGAGGCCACCGCCGAGGTGATGACCGAGGATGGCTTCCTGCGCACCGGCGATGCGGGCGAGCTGGACGCCGAGGGCAACATCTACTTCACCGAGCGGCTGAAGGAGCTGATGAAGACCTCCAACGGCAAGTACGTGGCACCGCAGCTGGTGGAGGGCACCCTCGGCAAGGATCGCTTCATCGAGCAGATCGCCATCGTCGCCGACGCCCGCCACTTCGTGTCGGCGCTGATCGTACCCTGCTTCGAGTCGCTGGAGGAGTACGCCCGCTCCATCAACCTGCAGTACCAGTGCAAGACCGAGCTGCTGCGCCACTCCCGGGTGGTGGAGTTCTTCGAGTCACGCATCCATGAGCTGCAGCAGGAGCTGGCCAAGTTCGAGCAGGTGAAGAAGTTCACCCTGCTGCCGAGCGCCTTCTCCATGGAGCTGGGGGAGATCACCCCGACCATGAAGCTGCGCCGCAAGATCATCGAGGCCAAGTACCAGAACGAGATCGAAGCCATGTATAGCCATGTCTGAGCACAGCCACGCCTGATCCGACCTGACTACACACCAATAAAAAGAGAGGCGCCGCGGCGCCTCTCTTTTTTGCTCTTTTTTGGGTGGCCCCTTCAGCCAAGCGCCCACGCCACTGCGGCGTCGGCGTGAATGGCGGTGGTGTCGTAGAGCGGCACCGCGGCCTGCGCCTCCCCCATCAGCAGGGCTATCTCGGTGCAGCCCAGGATCACCGCCTGGGCCCCCGCCTCGGCCAGCGCCGCTATGATGGCCAGGTATTCGGCCCGCGATGACGCCAGGATCTGCCCCAGACAGAGCTCGTCATAGATGATGCGATGCACCCGCTCCCGCTCGGCCGCCGGCGGCACCAGCACCTCCAGCCCGAACTGATCTTCCAGTCGCCCCTTGTAGAAATCTTGCTCCATGGTGAAGCAGGTGCCGAGCAGCCCGACCCGCTGCACGCCATCGGCCAGCAAGCGCTGGGCGGTGGCGTCGGCGATGTGCAGCAACGGAATGTCGATGGCGGCGGCTATCTCGGGCGCCACCTTGTGCATGGTGTTGGTGCCGATCAGCAAGAAATCGGCGCCCCCCGCCTGCAGCGCACGGGCTTCGGCCGCCAGCAGGCGGGCGGTGGCGGGCCAGTCACCGGCGTGCTGCAGCCGCTCTATCTCGGCGAAGTCGACGCTGTTGAGCAACACCCTGGCCGAGTGCAGACCACCGAGTCGCGCCCGCACGCCCCGATTGAGCGCCTGGTAATAGCTGACGCTGGACTCCCAGCTCATGCCACCCAGCAGACCGATACATTTCATAACCGCTCCTTTTCACATCGGGTGACGGCCACCCACAGACAAAAAAGGCCCCGAAGGGCCAACAAGACAGAAGGTAAGGCCGAGGGCCTAAATCCAGATCATCAGCACGCAGGCCGCCGTGGCGATCCCCATGGTTCGGTTGAAACGACGCCAGCCCCTGGCGGTGCGGATGAGTCGGCGCACCTGGGCACCGAACAGCACCCAGAAGGCACCGGTGTAGAGGCCGGTGACGAAGAAGATGCCGAGCACCCAGCCGGCGGACGGCCAGTACGACTCCCCCGCCAGGGTGAAGCCGCTGATGGCGGAGAGCGCCATCATCCAGGCCTTGGGGTTGAGCAGTTGCAGCATGGCCCCCTGATGGGCCGGAATGAGAGGCCGGCTGCCCTCGGCCGGGCCGCTGGCGGTCGCCACCTTCCAGGCCAGCCAGAACAGGTAGGCCGAGCCGATGAGCTTGAGGCCCTCGTGCAGCAGCGGCAGCTTCTCGAACATCACCCCGAGTCCCAGCGCCGTGGCCAGGATCATCAGGTTGATGCCGCCGACCACCCCCACCAGCAGCGGTACCGAGCGGCGAAACCCCTGGGCGGCCCCGGCGCTGGTGAGCAGCATGTTGTTGGGGCCCGGCGTGCCACAGGTAATCAGGGCAAATCCCGCCAGGGGCAGCAACCAGTTCAGATCCATCTCAACCTCATCGATATAGAGCAAGCGTCCTAATATGCAGAGTCAGCGTCCTGACGACAAGCTCACCGATGCATTTTCTTTGCATGAATAATCAGACAGCCATTAATACCAGAGCATCACCACGCAGAGGGCGGTCAGCACTCCCAGGCTGCCGTTGAGTCGGCGCCAGCCGCGATCAGAGCTGATCCAGTTGCCGAGCTGGTGACCGAACAGGACCCAGACAAAGCAGATGGGGAAGCCGACCAGGGGGAAGATCAGCATGATACCCCACAGGCTCGGCCAGTAGGCAGTGCCCGCCAGGCTGAACAGGCTGATGGCGGAGATGCCCATCATCCAGGCCTTGGGATTGAGGAACTGGAAGCCCAGCCCCTCCAGCAGGGTCAGCGGACGTGCCCATCTGGCCGGATCGCCGGGGGCACCGGCCACCGCGATGCGCCAGGCCAGCCACAGCAGATAGAGGCTGCCGAAGATCTGCAGCCCCAGCCGCAGCAAGGGCCAGCGCTCGAACAGAGGATAGAGCCCCAGCGCCAGCACCAGCTGCAGCACGGGTTGACCCACGGCCACCCCGATCAGGTGTGGCAGAGTGCGGCGCACCCCGAAGTTGGCGCCGGAGGCGGTCAGCATCAGATTGTTCGGGCCCGGGGTGCCGCAGGTGAGCAGGGCGAATCCCACCAGGGTGACATACCATTCGAGGGTCATAGGGTCATCTCCATATGGCTGCACATTGTATCGGTACAATATGCAGTTCCAGATTGTTTAGGGGCTGACATTCACGCTATATTGAGACAATTATGCGATCAATGGATTTATTGTCACCATGACAATCTGGACTCCGGACCTCGCCCCCTTCGAGGGGCCCCTCTACCTGAAACTGGTCAAGGCCATAGAGCAGGCCATCGCCGATGGCACCCTGCCCCCCCAGACCCGACTGCCGACCCACAGGGCGCTGGCGGACCGGCTGGGGGTGACGGTCGGTACCATCACCCGCGCCTACGCCGAGGCCGAGCGGCGCGGCCTGCTGGCCGCCAGGGTGGGCCACGGCACCTGGGTCAAGGAGGCGGGCACCGATCCGGCCAACGAATGGGTGATCCGCAACGAGGACAATCACCGCATCGAGCTGTGGCAGAACCTGCCGGTCCAGCTGGATCGGGCCGCCATCATCAGGCCCATACTGACCGAACTCGCGGACGGCGATCTCAACGGCCTGCTCGGCTATGACAAGGAGGCGGGACGGCTCCCGCAGCGGCAGCTGTTTGTCGACTGGCTGGCCGAGCAGGGGATCAACGGCAACGAGGAGCGGCTGCTGTTCAGCCACGGCGCCCAGCACGGCATCATGCTGGCGTTGCTGGCCACCGGCTGCGTGGGGGAGACCATTTTGTGCGAGGGGCTCAGCTACCCCGGCATGCTGGGCAATGCCCGCCAGCTGAAGAACCAGGTGGTGGGCCTGCCCATGGACGAGGAGGGACTGATCCCCGCGGCCCTGGATGCCGCCTGCCGCCAGCGGCGGGCCAAGTTGCTCTATCTGACCCCTACCCTGCAGAACCCCACCACCGCCATCATGAGCCTGGCGCGGCGCGAGGCCATAGTCGCCATCGCCCGCCGCCACGATCTGCTGATCATCGAGGACGACGTCAACGGCCTGCTGCCCGAGATCCCGCTCCCGCCCCTGGTCAACCTGGCGCCGGAGCGGGTCATCTACCTCGGCAGCCTGGCCAAGATCGCCTGTGGCGGGCTGCGGGTCGGCTTCGTGCTGACCCCGCCGGCCCTGCGCAACGGCTTCGCCCAGGCGATGCGGCTGTCGAGCTGGATGGTGAGCCCGCTGCTAATCGAGCTGGCCTGCAAGCTGGTGAGCCAGCGCCAGATCATGCCGCTCATCGAGCAGCAGAGACGCATCCTGGCGCGCCGTGGCGAGCTGCTGCGCCACCTGCTGCCGGGCGCCCGCTGGCAGGCGGGCTCCATGCACGCCTGGCTGCCGCTGCCCGAGCCCTGGCGCAGCCAGGAGTTCGCCGAGGCGGCCAACGCCCTTGACGTCGGGGTGGCCAGCGGGGAACACTTTGCTGCCGGCCAGTTTGCCGCCCCCCAGGGGGTACGCCTCAGCCTCAGCCAGCCCGCCACCGACTCCCGGGTCGCCGAGGGGTTGGAGCGGCTCGCCAGCCTGCTGCGCGCCGCGCCGCCGACCAATCCCTTGCTATAAAGGAGTCTTCATGTTCCCACCCCGCGCCACCCTGTTGTTGCTGACCCTGCTGCTGGGGGGCTGCGCCTCGCCCGCCCATCAGCAACTGGGCCAGACCCTGAGCGGGCTGGAGGGTGAGCTGGAGCGGCTGGAGGAGGAGCTGGCCGCCATGAACGGGCTCCATTACCAGCAAGCCATCGATGCCCCCGCCGCCCTGCGCCGCTACCTGAGCGCCCCCGCCCCGACCGCGGAAGGGCTGGTGCCAGAGCAGAGCCAGCTGCTGGACGGCCCCCTGCTGCGCTATCGTTATCGCCTGCCGACCGGCATGGCCCGGCTGCCCCTGGATAATCCCTGCCTGCGCTACGAGTTCGAGCTGCGCCACCTCGGCCGCCTCGGTCAACTCGATCTGGTCTGGCAGGCGGATGACCACCAGGGTCGCCGCCGCCTCTATCAGTCTGACTGCCGCTTCTCGGCCATGGGGCCCGGTCTGCAATAACCGCACCGCGGGCAGATGTGACAAGGGGTTGGCCAGTGGCCAACCCCTTGTGTTTATTGTCCCTGTTTGCCAGCCGACCTTAGAACAGACCCCGCACCAGGATCCCGGCGATCGGCAATGACATCACCAGTCACCCGCGCCTTCTGGCTATCCGCAACCCGATCGACTCGGGGTCAGAACAGGCCCCGCACCAGGATTCCGCCGATCAATAGCGGCGCCACCAGTCGCCAGCACCAGAGCAGGCAGAACCGCAGCACGGGTGACAGGCCGGCGGGCAAGATGCTGTCTCCCAGTCGCCAGCCCAGCAGCAGGGTCAGCACCAGGCCGAACAGCGGCATCATCAGGTTGGAGGTGAGGTAGTCGAGCAGATCGAAAATAGTCTTGCCAAACAGGGTCAGCTCGCTCCAGGGACCGAACGACAGGCTGACCGGAATGCCGGAGGCCATGATCAGCAGGGTCAGCACCCGGCAGGCGCCACGACGGGACCAGCCCCACTCCTCGGTGGTGAAGCGCACCAGGTGCTCCAGCATGGAGATGGAGGAGGAGAGCGCCGCCACCAGCAGCAACAGGAAGAACACCACCCCCAGCCCCTGGCCGAACGGCAGGTGGCTGAACACCGCGGGCATGGTCATAAAGGTGAGCCCTGGCCCGGCAGTCGGGTCAATGCCCGTGGAAGCCAGCGCCGGGAAGATCATCAGCCCCGCCAGCACCGAGATGAGGCTCGCCAGCGTCACCACCCAGACCCCGGAGCGCAGCACACCTTCGCTATTGGGCAGGTAGGCGCCATAGGTGGTGTGCACCCCCAGGCCAATGGAGAGGGAGAAGAAGGCCAACCCCAGCGCATCCAGCACGCTCTGGCCAGTCAGCATGGAGAAGTCCGGCAGCAGCAGCTGGCGCACCCCGGCCATGGAGCCCGGCATGGAGAGCCCCACCGCCACCAGCAGCAACATCATGATGAACAGGGCCGGCATCATCCAGCGCAGCGCCCGCTCCACCCCCTTCTGGATGCCCCCCTGCACAAACCACCAGGTGAGCCCGGCGAACACCAGATGGGTCAGCACCGGCCACCAGGGATCACTGACATAGCCGTTGAACAGGGCGGTCAGCGCCGAACCCTCGCTCAGGTTGAGCTTGCCCATCACCGCCAGCGCCGCATAGCCCACGGTCCAGCCGCCGACCACGCTGTAGAAGCTGTAGATGAAGAAGCCGCACAGTATCCCCATGTAGCCCATCCAGCGCCAGTTCGGCCCCACCAGCCGGTTGAAGGCGCCGAGCACCCCGCGCTGGCTACGGCTGCCGAGCAGGGTCTCCCCCACCAGCACCGCCACCCCCAGGGTGAAGCTGAACAGCAGGAACACCAGCAGGAAGGCGCCACCGCCGTTGGTGGCGGTCACATAGGGAAACTTCCAGATGGCGCCGAGGCCGATGGCCGTGCCGGCCGCCGCCAGCACATGACCGAGACGGGAAGACCACTGAACCTGGCTCATACAACCTCCGGGGAAGACAACATCGAATCGATACTCCATGGGTGAGTGCAACCTGGGTCGCAACAAAAAAGGCCGCCTGGCGGCGACCTTTGCAATGAACATTCAGACAGACTGCGCGTGCAAGGTCACCTCTCTTGCGAGCTAAAAAATCGGCCAGATCGGGCGATGAGGGGTGACATAGGGCGGGTGACTCGAGCGCAAAAATGGAGCCACAGCCTAAACCACGGCAAGAGAAGTTGACAGCCAATCCTCCCTGTCTCTCCATAAAACAGAATATTGATCAAAAATATCTGCATTTTATAAATTTAAATTTCAATATCAGCCGTTTTATGGATTTTTCGATGCAGTCAATACCGTCACCTGGGATGGCCTGCCCCCCTGGCGGCGACCCTGGCCACCAGAGGGCAAACGGGCCTATAGACCAGCCTGCCCCAAGCCGGGTTACAGCAGCCCCCGCACCAGGATGCCGCCGATCAGCAGCGGCGCCAGCCAGCGCCAGCAGCCCATCACCAGGCCACGCCAGTGCGGCGCCAACCCCTGGGGCAGGGCCTTGCGACCCAGCCGCCAGCCCAGCAACAGGGTGAGGGCCAGCCCGAACAGCGGCATCAGCAGGTTAGAGGTGACAAAATCCAGCAGCTCGAAGATGTTCTTGCCAAACAGGGTCACCTCGGCCCAGGGGCCGAACGACAGGCTGACCGGGATGCCGCCTGCCATCACCAGCGCGGTGATCAGGCTGCAGGCCGCCCGCCGCGACCAGCCCAGGCTCTCGCAAACGAAGCACTGCAGGTGCTCCAGCAGCGAGATGGCCGAGGAGAGCGCCGCCACCACCAGCAGGGCGAAGAACACCACCGCCAGCCCCTGGCCGAACGGCAACTGCTGGAACACCGCCGGCATGGTCATAAAGGTGAGGCCGGGGCCGGCGGCGGGATCGATGCCGGTCGCCGCCAGCACCGGGAAGATCATCAGTCCCGCCAGCACGGCGATCAGGCTGGCCAGCAGCACCACCCAGAGGCTGGAGCGGCCCACGCCGTCGCTGCTCGGCAGATAGGCGCCATAGGTGGTGTGGATGCCGAGCCCGATGGAGAGGGAGAAGAAGGCCAGCCCCATGGCATCGAGCACCCCGGACATGCCGAGCTTGCTGAAGTCGGGCATCAGGAAGTGGCGCACCCCGGCCATGGCATTGGGCAGGGTGAGGCCGAACACCACCAGCAGCAGCATCATGATGAACAGGGCCGGCATCATCCAGCGCAGGGTGCGCTCCACCCCCTGCTGTACCCCGCCCCGCACGAACCACCAGGTGAGGGCGGCAAACAGCAGATGGGTCAGCACAGGCCAGAGCGGATCGCCGACGTAGTCGTTAAAGCGGGCGGTCAGCGCCGCGCCATCTCCGTGTTGCAGGCTACCCGCCAGCGCCATGCCGGTGTAACCAAGTGTCCAGCCGCCCACCACGCTGTAGAAGCTGAAGATGAGCAGGCTGCACAGCAGGCCCATGGCACCGACCCAGCGCCAGCGTTTGCCCAGCAGCGCCTCGAAGGCCCCCACCACCCCGCGCCGGCTCAGGCTGCCGAGCAGGGTCTCCCCCATCAGCACCGCCCCCCCCAGGGTGAAGCTGAACAGCAGGAACACCAGCAGGAAGGCGCCGCCACCGTTGGCGGCGGTCACATAGGGGAACTTCCAGATGGCGCCGAGACCGACCGCCGAGCCTGCGGCGGCCAGGATATAACCGAGCCGGGATGACCATTGGGACTGCTTCATAAGAACTCCAATCGATGGGCCCGCCACAGGGGCCCGGAATGGCGCTCAGAGTACGGTCGAGACCGCGCAATCACAACGACGCTTATCTGGCTTAAAAACGATTTATTGGCATCAATAACCAATAAAATTCGGTTATACGCGCAATCCTGCCAACCAATAAAAACCGGAGCGTTTTTGCTCCGGTTTTTATGCTGGTCGCTACTGCGCGGGCGACTAGATGACTCCCAACTCCCGCAGCCGCTCCATCAGGTAGCTGTGGGCGGTGTGACGCTCGGAGAGCACCACGTCCGGGCGCGGATGGAGGAACAGCGGCAATGAGATGCGGGACTTGCTGGCACTGCCGCCGGTCGGGTTGATGACGCGGTGGGTGGTGGAGGGATAGTAGCCGTGGGAGGCCTCCTGCAGCATGTCACCTATGTTGATGATCAGGGTGCCAAAGTCGCAGGGCACGTCCATCCACTCGCCATCCGAGCCCTTCACCTGCAGGCCCGGCTCGTTGGCGGCGGGCAGTATGGTCAGCAGGTTGATGTCCTCGTGGGCGGCGGCACGGATGGCGCCCGGCGCCTCGGTGCCGTCGAACGGCGGATAGTGCAGCACCCGCAGCAGGGTCTTCTGGCTCTCTTCGATCATGGAGGAGAGCGGGCAGCTGTAGTGGGCGGCGATATCGCTCGGGGTGTATTGCTCCACCCAGGAGAGCAGCTCGGCGGCCAGATCGTTGGCGAGGCGGTAGTACTCCATCGCCTGGGCCCTGAGCTCTTCCGGCATCAGACCCCAGGGGTAGAGGTGGAAGTACTCCTTGAGATCCTTCTGGGTGTTGCCCTTGGCCACCTCGGACACCGACGGCGGGAAGTAGCCATCCTGGGTCTCGCGGTTGAACAGGAAATCCTGCTTCTGCTCGCTCATGAAGAAGCGATACCAGTTGTCATAGATGGACTGCACCAGCTCCCTGGGGATGGGGTGGTGGGTCAAGACCCCGAAGCCGGTGGTGCGCAGGGATTCGGTGAAGCGTTGGGCCGCATCGGGCGAGCGATAATCGACGGTCAGGACTTTCATTGTTTTTGTTACGTGCCAGTTAAAAGTAGGCGCAGTTTACCCTGCCTCCCCCGGCAAGAAAAGGTTGCCGGCGCCACGGCTGCAACAGATTGAAAATACTGATAAAAACATCATGATGGCGAGACTGGCACGGCGCACTGCCAGCCCTTGTCCTGCCCCCGCTTCCTCTCTAGAATGCCGGTATCATCCCGTCCGGAGCCCATCCCATGTCCCCCAAGATCCTGTTACTGACCCTGCCTTTCCTGCTCGCCGGCTGCAGTTCGCTGTCGGAGGAGGAGTGCCGCGCCATGAGCTGGTACAACCTGGGCTATCAGGATGGTGAGCAGGGCAAGACCCGGGCGGCCACCCGCGACTACGCGAAAAGCTGCGGCGAATATGGTCTCAAGGTGGACGAGGCAGAGTGGAAGCGAGGCTACGCCAAGGGGCTGGAGCTCTACTGCATCCCCGAGCTGGCCTACAGCAAGGGGCGGGAGGGGAACGAATACCTGGGGGTCTGCCCCCATGACACGACTTTCCTCACCCAGTTCGAGCGCGGCCGCAAGGAGTTCCTGCTGGAGCAGCGGCTCGGCGAGCTCCAGCGCGATCTGGAGCAGACCGAACGGACCATCAACCAGCTGGATCAGCAGATCCGCAATGAGAGTGACAGCAAGCAGCGGGACTACTACCGCGCCCAGCGCGATCGCGCCATCCGCCATTACGAGGGAGTGCGCCGCGACTACAACCGGATCCGCTTCCCGGATCGGGTGATCCAGTTCTCCTTCGGGAGCTGAGCCTCGGGGGAGGCGTCCCCTCCCCTCAACCCGCGGCCTCTTAGGACGGCAGCACCCAGCGCTGCAGCGCCAGCGCTATGCCATCCTCGTTGTGATCCGCGGTCACCCGGTCCGCATGGGCCTGGATCTGGGGGGCGGCATTGCCCATGGCCACCGCCAGCCCGACCTGCTCGAACATGCTGATGTCGTTGTTGTTGTCGCCAAAGGCCACCACGTTCTCCATCGCTATCCCCTCGCTCGCGGCCCACTGGGCCAGCCGGTTGCCCTTGCTGCAACCGGGCTGCACCAGCTCGACCGCGTAGGGGGCCGCCCAATCCTGGGTAAAGGGCAGTCCCTGCACCACCTCGCTCACGAAGCGGTGCAGGCGGCTCGGATCCTGACTGAACAGCTCCAGCTTCCAGATGGGCCTTTGCAGCCAGGCGGCCAGATCCTGGGCCGGCAGCAGGGAGATCTTGAGGTGCGCCGGCAGGTCATCCGACCGGCGCTGTATCCGGGCAACATACTCGTCGCAGCCGATGTAACCTATGCCGTCGTCGAGGTGGAACTGCGCCTCCATCTGCTGCGCCTCGACCTCGGCCAGCAGCGCCGTGAGCGGGGCCACCGCCAGCGGATCGCCGGCCAGGATCCTGTCTTGCGCCGGATCGTAGAGGTAGGCGCCGTTGCTGCAGATGATGGGGGTATCGAGCGCCAGCTCATGGTGAACGGGGCGCGCCGTCATGAAGTGGCGACCCGTCACCAGCAGCACCTTGATGCCGTGGGCTCGCGCCTGGGCCAGGGCGGCCCGGGTCGCGGACGAGATCTTGTGATCCCGGGTCAGCAGGGTGCCATCCATATCCAGTGCGATGGCCTGGTAATGACTCATATCTCCTCCAACGTGCGCTGGCACAAAGCAGCGCCATTTCGTTCTATGTCCTGATACCGGCTCGGCTCAGCGCGAGGCAGGGCGGAGCAAAGAGTCATACCGTCCCAGAGTCGGCGCCACGATGCAAGTCCCGCCTGCCGCCCCGCCGCCGATCTGTGATCCAGTCCCGCCCGGGCTCAGCCCGGCTCGGCGCAGGCGGCCACCCGTTCACGCCGATCCGCCGCCCGGCGCAGCCCATAGAAGCCGAGGGCACAGATCAGCCCGAAGATCGTTGCCAGATAGAAGGGCCACTCGGTGCCTACCAACAGCACCAGGCTGCCCACCAGCACCGCCAGGATCTCGCTGCCCACCGCCAGCCCGCGGTAGAGCCCCATCGCCTGCCCCTGCTGCTGGGGGTGGCTGCGGTTGGAGACGGCAACCGAGGTGGCCAGCTCCCCCAGGCTCATGCCGATGCCGGCCGGGATGAAGGTGAGCGCCAGCCCCCACCACTGGCCCGGCAGCACGAACATCAGCATGCCCGCCGCCATCAACAGATGACCGACTATCCCCAGGCTGCTGCCACGCCAGTGGCGGGCGAGCAGCGCCCCCAGCCAGGAACCCAGCATCATGGGCACACTCACCAGCACCGCCCCCTGGGCCAGTTGCACCGGATCCCAGGCCAGCCGCTCCACCAACCAGACGTTGAAGTAGCTGAAATAGAGCTGCACAGCCCCGTAGCTGAGCAGGGTCAGCACAAAGTAGGGCAGCAGGCGGGGTTGCACCAGCAGCTGGCGGGTCGAGAGGGGCTCCAGCTCCTGCGCTGGCGGCACCGGTGGCCGATTGGGGATCAGCCAGAGCACCAGCAGCAGGTTGCCCGCCGTCATGGCCACCGCCAACCAGGCCGCCAGGCTGTAATCCCCCGACATTACGGCGGCATAGCCCCCTATCATGGGGCCCAGCACCCAGCCCAGGTTCATGCCGATGTTGATCCTGGCGAAGTTGCGCGCCTTGGTCCTGGTGGTGCTCATGTCGGCCGCCATCGCCTGCACTATGGCGATGTCGCCGTTGAAGAAGCCCTCCAGCACCCGGCTCAGCAGCAGCAACGGCAGGGAACGCCAGGCGATCCCCAGTGCCATCAGGGCATAACCGGCCAGCACGCCGACCAGGCAGACGAGCAGTATGGGCTTGCGGCCATAGCGATCGGACAGTCGCCCCAGCCAGGGGGCCCCCAGCAACTGGAACAGCGGATAGAGCCCCATGATGACCCCGAGCCACACCTTGCGACTCCAGTCCGACGCCTCCGCCGTCAGCATCCCCTGGGCCGGATCCAGCATCAGCGGCGCCAGCACGGGCGACGGCAGGCTGAAGCCCGCTATAGCCAGTATCACCGTCATCACCAATACCCAGAGGGTCGCCCTTCCCTTGATCCCATCCATGTCAGCCTCATTAAATAAATTCATTAGTTTATTTATACTGAGCAAGGCGCATTATTAAGTAAAGTGAATTATTGATTTAAATGAGCCCGCTATCCATAATGACCCCATAAACACCGGCACCGACAAGATCCTCTTCCGATACCCTGGATCCTTAGCGCGCCTGTCGATAACGAGAGTCACCGAATGAACGCCAGTACCGACAAGATCCTGTTCCTGCTCGAGATGCCATAGATCCCCCAGAGCACGCCTGTCGATAACGAGAGCCACCGAATGAACGCCAGCACCGACAAGATCCTGTTACTGCTCGAGATGCCATAGATCCCCCAGAGCACGCCTGTCGATAACGAGAGCCACCGAATGAACGCCAGCACCGACAAGATCCTGTTCCTGCTCGAGATGCCATAGATCCCCCAGAGCACGCCTGTCGATAACGAGAGCCACCGAATGAACGCCAGCACCGATAAAATCCTGTTCCTGCTCAAGACCCATGGCCCCCAGAGCGCGGCCGCGCTCGGCGAGCAGCTGCAGATGACCTCCATGGGCGCCCGCCAGCACCTGATCGCGCTGGAGGCCGAAGGCTGGATTGGATTCAATGACGAGGCCCGTGGTCGTGGTCGCCCGGTGCGGCTCTGGCACCTGACCGAGCAGGCCTGGCAGCGCTTCCCCGACAGCCACAGCGAGCTGACCCTGCAGCTTATCGACAACATCCAGCAGCTGTTTGGCGAGGTCGGCATGGAGCGCCTGATCCAGCAGCGGGAGCAGCAACAGCTGGGCCGCTATCAGGCACAGCTGATCCAGCCGGCGCTGGCCGATCGACTGGCGGGCTTGAAGGAGCTGCGCACCCGGGAAGGCTATATGGCGGACATGCGCCAGGAGGAGGATGGCAGCTGGTTATGGTGGGAGAGTCATTGCCCCATCTGCGCCGCGGCGCAGGCCTGCCGGGGATTCTGCCGCAGCGAGCTGGCGCTGTTTCGCCAGTTGCTGGCGCCGGCCAGGGTGGAGCGGGAACAGTATCTGCTGGACGGCGATCGGCGCTGTCTCTATCGCATCACCCCGGGGTCCTGAGGGGCCGGACGCCAACAACAGCATCGCATCACCCCGGGATCCTGACGGGCCGAACGCCGACAACAACATCGCATCACTCCGTCGTCCTGAGGGGCTGAACGCCAGAAACAACAAAGCAGGCGCCGGGATGCCTGCTTTGTTGCCTTCGGGGAGGGGGTGCTCTCATTCCAGCCCGTCGCTTCCCGATAAGGTCGGACGGCTGATGGGGCGGGTGACCCGGTAAGGTCCTTCACCACAGAGACCTGGTTGGGTATCTGTCTTGCCACCGGAAGATGCAACCATCATATCCCTCCCGTCCCGGTGAGTGGTTGCGAAGTAGCAGGTATTTTCAGTTGTTTTTGCAATAGTTCACCCTTAATCTAGGAAAAGTGAATTATTAATTGCAACGAGGAATGGAGAATGCTGAAACTTGATCGTATAGACAGGCACATTCTGGAGTTGATGCAGGAGAATGGTCGCATCAGCAACCTGGAGCTGGCCGAGCTGGTCGGCCTCTCCCCCTCCCCCTGCTCGCGCCGGGTCAAGGCGCTGGAGGATGCCGGTCTCATCGATACCCATGTCACCCTGCTCAACGCCCGCCAGCTGGGGCTCACGCTCACCGCCTACATCCACATCTCCATGGACAGGCACACCCCGGAGCGGTTCGAGAACTTCGATACCGCCATCAGGGAGCTGCCCGAGGTGCTGGAGTGCGACCTCATCACTGGCAATGACGCCGACTACCAGCTCAAGGTGGTGGTGCGGGACATGGAGCACTACCAGCACTTCCTGCTGGACAAGCTGACCCACATCCCGGGCGTGACCGGCGTGCGCTCCAGCTTCGTGCTGCGCCGTATCAAGCACAAGACGGCGCTGCCGCTGAATCATCTGGGTTAACCGCCAGCCGCTGCGCTCAGGCACGGCAGCGTCAGCATGCAAAGAGGAGGCCTGGGCCTCCTCTTTTCTATTCATCGACTGTCATGCTTTGACCGGGATCAGACGGCAACCTGGCTGATATCCTGCACTTGCAGCAGCCAGCCGGCCTGCTCCTGCTGGGGCTCGCCGCTCAATCGCAGCCGCTCACCGGCAGGGACCCATTGCCCCTCAGGCAGGGAGACCAGCAGGCTCTCGCTGCCGTTGTCGAACAACCAGCGATCCTCTCCCAACGACTCTATCAGATAACCTTCCATCTCCACTCTGGACTCGGCTTGCCAGGACGGCGCAACGGAATCACGGCTCTCGATGAAATCCCCCTGAACACCAAAACTGGCCAGCCCCCACAGAATGGAGAGCCCGACGATGGATGACTGCATCTTGCTTCTCCTCTCTTTGAAACTGTGGGGCCAGTATGGGAAGAGAACAATGAGCGCACCATGAACAAGGTGGCAAAGTGCAGGCGAGATCGCGAAAAAAACCGGCCAAGGGGCCGGTTCTGTCATTTTATGGTGCCTGGGTCACACTATTTGGCGGCTTTCTCTGCCATTCGCTCGGCTCTTGGCTTATTCATCCACATGGCCACGCCGCGATGATCCGCACAGATCCCCTCATCTGTGATCGCCCGAACCCGGACGCCGTCCTTGCAGATGGCCTGCCAGGCGTCAGCATCATCGATCTCCAGGGAGGAAGGCGGGTGAGCACCGTTGGTACAGGCGCTCAGCAACAACACGAGCAGAGGAAGCAAGGGTTTCATCATAGGGCTCCTGGGCATGGGGGATTCAGCGTCCCAGCTGCGCCGCGAGACGATCGCAGAGCTGCTTGAGCTGGGCCAGCTCAGCATCGTCCAGATCCAGTTGGTTACGCAAGTTGTCTGCCAGGCAGCAGGCACTGACCTCCTGTTGTAGCTGACGCCCCGCCTCGGTCAGGCAGATGCATTTTTGCCGCTCATCCTCGAGGGAGACGGCCCGGGTCAGCCAGCCCTTGCTCTCCAGGCGCTTGACGATGGGGGTCAGGGTGCCCGCATCCAGCCCGGTCTCCTGGCCTATTTCCTTGAGGCTGACATCGTCCCGTCGCCAGAGCGACAGCATCACCAGATACTGGGTGTAGGTGAGATCCAGTCTGTCCAGCAGCGGCCGGTAGGCACGCATCACCGCATTGGAGGCGCTGTAGAGGGCAAAACAGACCTGCTTTTTCAATTCACTCATGAGGCACCTCGTTGGCAAGTGGGCCCAGTATACCCCAGGACCCTGGGGGGCCGAATAATTTGCACGCAAAACAGTTGTCAACACGCGCATTCGGGACTAGTCTGGTTTTAATTTGCACACAAAGCAAGTCGGCGAGCCCGATCTGCAAACGCCCTGTCGTACCCGGGCCATCGCCCAGGTGGGCAGTGTGATCCACTGTCGCCGAGCGGCCCCCCACTGGAGGAAATACCATGAGTCAGCTCAGTCATCAGATCCAACTGCTGCGTCGCCCGAGCGGCCTGCCCACCCCCGCCGACTTCGCCCTGAGAGAGGTCCCGCTGCCCGAGTTGCAGGAGGCTGAGGTGCTGGTCGCCAACCAGTGGCTGTCGGTGGATCCTTACATGCGCGGCCGCATGAGCGAGGCCAAGAGCTATGTGCCCCCCTTCCCGCTCAACGGCCCCCTCGACGGCGGCGCCATCGGCACCGTGCTGGCCTCGCGCCACCCCGACTTCGCCGCAGGGGACAGGGTCAGCAGCATGCAGGGCTGGCGGGATAGCTTCGTCGCCAATGCCGCGCAGCTCACCCGCCTGCCCAAGACCGGCTTGCCGGCCCAGCTCTTCCTCGGCGCCCTCGGCATGCCGGGCATGACCGCCTGGGCGGGCTTGCACAAGGTCGCCCGCCTGCAGGCCGGTGAGACCCTGCTGGTCTCGGCCGCCTCAGGCGCGGTCGGCACCATGGCGGTGCAGCTCGCCAAGCGAGCCGGGGCTCGCGTGATAGGTTCCACCGGCTCGGCCGACAAGGTCGCCTACCTCGAGACGCTGGGCGCCGATGCCGTGATCAACTACCGGGCGACGCCGGATCTCGATGCCGAGCTGGCCAGGCTCGCCCCGGAAGGGATCCATGTCTACTTCGAGAACGTGGGCGGCGCCATGCTGGAGGCGGCCCTCAACCACATGGCCCTGCACGGGCGCATCGTGCTGTGCGGCCTCATCGATCAGTACAACAGCGAGGGGGGGGCGAGCGGGCCGCGCAATCTCTCCCAAATAATCCGCAAGCGCATCCTGATGCAGGGGCTGCTGGTCTCCGATCACTGGCAGCACTATGGTGACTTCCTGGCCGAGGCCATCCCCGCCTTCGAGGCGGGCACCCTGCAGGCCGAGGAGACCGTCAGCGAGGGGCTGGCCAGCATGCCCCAGGCCTTCATCGGGCTGTTCGAGGGACGCAACACCGGCAAGATGCTGGTCAGGCTCTAAGCCCGCCACCGGCCGCGGGAGCCGCACGGTCGCGGCCAGCATCCCTTGCCCCTGCCGAAGGTGCCACTGTGGCAAGCAGTTGAACAGACTGGATTAACTCCCCCGCCCCGACTCGCGGACGACTTGCACAACGGGCCCATCCGACCTAAGGTGGGCCCGTTTTTATGGTGAAATCTCGTCCCAGCAAGGAGCCTCTCGTATGTCTTCCACCCCTTATCCTCGCGTCGGTGTCGGCGTTATCTTGACCAATGCCAAGGGCCAGGTGCTGCTCGGCAAGCGCAAGGGCAGCCATGCCCCCTACTGGTCCATCGCCGGCGGTCATCTGGAGCTGGGGGAGAGCTTCGAGTCGGCCGCGATCCGGGAGGTGGCCGAAGAAACGGGCTTCGTCATCACCAGCCCCAGCGTCATCGCCGTCACCAACAACCTGGAGACTTGGCGGGAGAGCGGGCTGCACTACGTCTCGGTCACCCTGCTGGCCGAGGTGGAGGGCGAGCCGCAGCTGCTGGAGCCGGAAAAATGCGAGGGCTGGCGCTGGTGCGATCCCCGCGAGCTGCCCGAGCCCCACTTCGATGCCAGTCGCCAATCGATAGCCTGCTGGCTGGCCGGGCGCTGCTATCTGCCACAACCAGGCCAGCCGACAGAGTGACCATCGCCTGCTGGCTGGCCGGGCACTGCTATCTGCCTGCAGCACACCCCGATTTGTCATAAAAGAGTCACCGCTTTGTCATATCATCCCCCGGTGTCGATGATGACGAACAGGGAGTGACGAGGTGGGGCAGGTATTCATTCAATTTCTGTGGTTGGGTTGTATCAGCTTCGGCGGGCCCGCCGCCCACATTGGCTATTTCCAGCGCACCTTAGTCACGCGGCTTGGCTGGCTCAGCCAGGCCGAGTTTGCCCAGTTGCTGGCCCTGTGCCAACTGTTGCCCGGCCCCGCCTCCAGCCAACTCGGCTTCGCCATCGGCCGCCACCGGGCGGGCCTTGGGGGAGCGCTCGCCGCCTTCATCGGCTTCACCCTGCCCTCTTTCCTGCTGTTGCTGGTCGCCGCCATCGGCGTGGGCCAGCTAAGCAATAACCTCTGGCTGGATGGGGCCCTGCACGGCCTCAAGCTGCTGGCGCTGGTGGTGGTGGCCGATGCCGTGCTCACCATGAGCCGCCAGTTCTGCAAGACGGTGCTGCAACAGGGGGTCATGGTGGCGACCGCCGCCGCCCTCTGGTGGCAGCCCGGCCTGCTGACCCAGCTGGGTATGCTTTTGGGGGCGGCCCTGCTCTGCGCCCAGCGGGAGGCGGTCGGCGCCTCTCCTGCGGCGCCACAAGCCCGTCGCGCCCCCCACTGGCCGACCCTGCTGCTGTTTGCCCTGCTGTTTGTCGGCCTGCCGCTGCTGGCCCAGGGTCCCGCCAGCCAGCTGGTCGCCGACTTCTATCGAGCGGGCAGTCTGGTGTTTGGCGGCGGCCACGTGGTGCTGCCGCTGTTGCAGGAGAGCGTCGGCCACAGCCTCAGCCAGCAGCAATTCCTGACCGGCTATGGCCTGGCCCAGCTGGTGCCCGGCCCCATGTTCACCCTGGCCAGCTACCTCGGCGCCCAGCTGTTGCCCGCCACGCCGCTGGCGGGCGCCCTGCTGGCAACCCTCGCACTATTTTTGCCGGGCTTTTTGCTGCTGTGGGCCCTGGGCCCCTGCTGGCAGAGCTGGCTGGCCCACCCCAGGCTGGCGGGGGCCGTGGCCGGCATCAACGCCGCCGTGGTGGGGCTGCTGCTGGCCGCCCTCTATCAGCCGGTGTGGCAGAGCGCCGTGCTGGCACCGGCCGATCTGGCGCTCGCCGCCATCGCCTTCTATCTGCTGCGCGTCATCAGGCTGCCCATACTGGCGCTCGCCGGACTGCTGGTCGGCGCCGCCCTGCTGCAGATCTGACCCGCCGGCCTGCGCGGCCATCACGCCAGCCCCATAAAATAACGGCGCCTCTTCGCAAAGAGGCGCCGTTGTTGTTTCGCATCCTGATGGCTTACTCGGGGTCGGGCTCGAAGTCCAGACTCAGGCTGTTGATGCAGTAGCGCTGGCCGGTCTCGGTCGGTCCGTCGGGGAAGACGTGGCCGAGGTGGGAGCCGCACTGGCTGCAGGTGATCTCCACCCGTTTCATGCCGTGGCTGCCATCCTCGGTGTAGGTCACTGTGCCCTCGATGGCCTTGTCGAACGAGGGCCAGCCACAGCCCGAGTCAAACTTCGCATCCGAGTGAAACAGCACGCTCTTGCAGCAGACGCAGAGGTAGTCACCGCTCTTGCGGTTATGGAGCAGGGCGCCGCTGTAGGGGCGCTCTGTGCCCTTCTCCCAGCAGACATGAAACTGCTCGGCGCTCAGTCGATTGCGCCATTGCTCGGGATTGTTGCCGCTCATACTGACTCCTTGCCATTTATCACGGCGCCCAGCATACCCACTCGGACGCCCCGACTCTACCCCGCCAGCGGGAACTGTGATCCCGTTGGCAACAAGACGGCAACATCCGGCACGGCCACCACCCCTTCCTTGGCCAGGGTCGCCGCCGACAGGGCGACCCGCTCCAGCAACTTGAGGGAGTGGGCGCGTCCCACCGTCACCTGCCGCTTGATGTCGTCGGGCAGGAAGGGCAGGCCATCGTTGGTGGCTGTGTCTATGGTCTGGATCCACTCCAGCCCCTCCCCGGGCGGTGGCAGCCGGAACTGGATGTCGTAGTCGCTGGCGTTGAACAGCACATACCAGCGCTCCCCCTCGCAGTCGATCATGCCGATGTCCATGGCGAATGCCTGGCCCATGGGGGAGTGCCAGTCCTGATCCGTCAGCTGATGGCCATCGGGATGGTACCAGTTGACCCTATGACAGCTGGTGGCAGTGCCATTCCAGCTGTCGTCGCTCAGCTGCAGGTTGGAGAAGACCCCGGACTCGGCCCGCAACGCCATCATCTGCTGGGTGAAGGCGAGCAGCCGCTCATCCTCCGGCCGCCACTGCCAATTGACCCAGCTTATCTGGTTGTCCTGGCAGTAGGCGTTGTTGTTGCCAAGCTGGCTGCGACCCATCTCGTCCCCGGCCAGGAAGTGCGGAGTGCCCTGGGAGAGCAACAGGGTGGCGATGAGGTTGCGCTTCTGCTGCTGGCGCAGGTTGTTGATCCTGGGATCCAGCGTCGGCCCCTCGACGCCATGGTTGGAGGAGAGGTTGTTGCCGTGGCCGTCTCTGTTGTCCTCGCCATTGGCCTGATTGTGGCGCTGGTTGTAGGAGACCAGATCCTCCAGGGTGAAGCCGTCGTGATAGCAGAGGTAGTTGACGCTGGTATGGGGGGCGCGCCAGTTCTTCGGGAACAGATCCCGCGATCCCACCAGCCGGGTGGCCAGATCCCCCATCTTGCCCGCGTCCCCGCGCCAGAAGGCGCGCACTGTATCGCGATAGCGGTCGTTGATCTCCAGCCACTGGCTCGGGAACTGGCCAAGCCGGTAGCCGAAGGGGCCTATGTCCCAGGGCTCGGCAATCAGCTTGACCCGTGCCAGCACGGGATCCGCCATCATGGCCTTGAAGAAGGCGCTCATGGGATCGAACTCCCCCGCCTCCCGCGCCAGGGTGACCGCCAGATCGAAGCGGAAGCCGTCCACCTGCATCTCGGTGACCCAGTAGCGCAGGGCATCCAGCACCAGCCGCAGGCTGTTGGGATGATCCAGGTTGACGCTGTTGCCACAGCCGGTCACGTTGGCGTGACGGTGGTAGTCGGGGCCATGGGCGCCCGCCTCGAAGGCGTAATAGCCCGCGTTGTCGAAGCCCTTGAGCGACAGCACCGGGCCATCGAAGCCGGATTCGGCGGTGTGGTTGTAGACCACGTCCAGTATCACCTCGAGCCCGGCCCGGTGCAGCTCGCGCACCATGGTCTTGAACTCGGTCACCGCCTCCCCCGTTCCATAGCGCGGCTCGGGGGCGAAGAAGGCGATGGGGTTGTAGCCCCAATAATTGGTGAGCCCCAGCTGTTCGAGCCTCGGCTCGGACATGAAGGCGGCCACCGGCATCAGCTGCACCGAGGTGATGCCGAGGGAGCTGAGGTGCTCGATCATCAGCGGATGGCTGATGCCGAGGTAGCTGCCGCGCAGCGCCGCCGGCACGCCCGGGTGCTGGCGGGTGAAGCCCTTGACGTGGGTCTCGTAGATGACGACGCGCTCCGGCGGGATGCCGGGCTTGCCGACCCCCTGCCAGTCGAAGTCGTCAGCCACCACCACCGACTTGGCCACCATGGCCGCGCTGTCCCCCTGATAGAGCTTGTCATCCCAGTGGGTCGCCCGGCTGAGCGCCTTGGCGTAGGGGTCGATCAACAGCTTCTCGGGATCGAACAGCATGCCCTCCTGGGGCGCGCCATGGACCCGGTAGCCGTAGCGCTGGCCGGCCTTGACGCCGCGCACATAGCCGAACCGGTATTGGCCACGCCGGCCGGGCAGGGCCAGCCGGGCGAGCTCCTGCTCCTGCTCGTCGAACAGGCAGAGTTCCACCTTGTCCGATTGGGGCGCCCAGATGCAGAAGTGACAACCTGTCTCGTCGAGCAGGGCCCCCAACGGGTGGTCCTGCCCTTTTTCCATTGCAAACATCAGGACTCCTGTTTGATGAACAAGGTCGCGAGCGGCGGCAGATCCAGCACTATGCTCTGCGCCATCCCCTGCCAGGGGGTCGGCTCGGCGACGAAGGTCAGACCCACATCATAGTTACTGCCCCAGTAATGCTCGCTGTCGGTATTGAGCACCACCCGATAGTGGCCCGCCGCCGGCACCCCGAGCCGATAGGCGAGGCGCGGCACCGGCGTGAAGTTGCAGGCCACCATGATGGGATTAGCGCCCTGCTTGTCGGCCCGCAGCCAGGCGAAGACGCTGTTGTCCGCATCGTTGTGATCCAGCCAGCGGAAGCCGCGCTGTTCATAATCGCCCTGATACAAGGCAACTTCATGACGATAGAGCCGGTTGAGATCGCGGATCAGCCGCTGCTGGCCGCCGTGCTTGGGATACTGCAGCAGGTGCCAGGGCAGCTGGGCGTCGTGATTCCACTCGTTGCTCTGGGCTATCTCGGTGCCCATGAAGTTGAGCTTCTTGCCGGGATGACCGTACATGAAGCCCATGTAGGCGCGCAGGTTGGCGGCCTGCTGCCACTCGTCCCCCGGCATCTTGTAGAGCAGGGAGTGCTTGCCGTGCACCACCTCGTCGTGGGACAGCGGCAGGATGAAGTTCTCGTCATAGTGATACACCATGGAGAAGGTCATGTCGTTGTGGTGATAGCGGCGATACACCGGCTCCTTCTGCATGTAGCTCAGGGTGTCGTGCATCCAGCCCATATTCCACTTGAAGCCAAACCCCAGCCCGCCGAGGAAGGTGGGGCGGGAGACGCCGGCGAAGGCGGTGGACTCCTCGGCGATGGTCATGGTGTGGGGATACTTGCCGTACACCTCTTCGTTGGTCCACTTCAGCAGGCTGATCGCCTCGTAGTTGTGGTTGCCACCGTCGACGTTCGGCACCCACTCGCCGGCATTGCGGGAGTAGTCCAGGTAGAGCATGGAGGCGACCGCATCCACCCGCAGGCCATCGATGTGGAACTTGTCGAGCCAGAACAGGGCGCTCGCCACCAGGAACTGGCGCACATTGTTGCGACCGAAATCGTAGATGTAGGAGTTCCAGTCCGGGTGCCAGCCACGGCGCGGATCCTCGTACTCGTAGAGCGGCGTGCCGTCGAAACGGGCAAGGCCGTGGGCATCCGACGGGAAGTGGGCCGGCACCCAGTCCAGGATCACACCGATGCCGGCCTGGTGGCACTGGTCGACGAAATACTTGAAGTCATCGGCGCTGCCGTAGCGACTGGTGGGCGAGAACATGCCCACCGGCTGGTAGCCCCAGGAGCCGCTGAAGGGGTGCTCGGAGACCGGCATCAACTCGATATGGGTATACCCCATCTCGGTGACGTAGTGGACCAGCTCCACCGCCAGCTCGCGCCAGCTCAGGCTGTCGCCGTTGGGATGACGCTTCCAGGAGCCCACGTGCAGCTCATAGATGGAGAGCGGCTGCTCCCGCTTGTCGGTGCGCTGGCTCTCGCGCCAGGCGGCATCCTGCCAGCCGTACTGCTCGTGGTCATAGATGACGGAGGCGAAGGACGGATACTGCTCGCAGTAGAAGCCGACCGGATCGCTCTTGTGGGGCAGCCGATGGCCGGCCGGATCCTTGAGCTCAAACTTGTAGCGATCCCCCGCCTTGAGGCCGGGTACGAACAGCACCCAGTGACCACACTGGCTGCGCTGCATCGGGTGGCGGCGACCGTCCCAGAAGTTGAAGTCGCCGATCAGGCTCACCGCAGTGGCACTCGGCGCATAGACGGCGAAGCGCACCCCCTCCACCCGCTGGCCGAGGTGCTCCACGGTGCGCAGTTGGGCGCCCAGGGTGTGATAGAGGTTTTCCGGCTGGAACGTCAGCTCCGCCAGTCCCTCCCAGGCGGCAGCCTGAAACTGATAGGGGTCGACACACTCGGTGCTGGCATCGGGGTAGCTGGCGATCAGCTGATAAGGGAAGGGGTTCTTGCGACGGGTGAAAACAGTTTCAAAAAGGCCCGCTTCATCGGCGGCAGTCAGGGTGGCAACGAGCTTGCCGGACTTGAGATCCTGGACGCGAACCTCGAGGGCATCGGGCAACCAGGCGGTCAGTTTCAGGCCTGGTCCATCCGGGTTAGCCAGCAGGCCTAGATGGGAGAAGGGATCGGCACAGCGGGCGGCAACCAAACGTTCAACGGGCATCGACATTTCCTTTCATGGCTGAACACCCACTCCGGCCGAAGCCGGAGTGGGTGAGAGTGAGTCACAGGTTGGCGACAGTGGCTCAACGACTGGCCTCATCACGGGCCTGGCTCATCTTGCCTGCCAGCACCTTGAGTGCCTCATCGGCAAAAATATCTTCCAGATCCTTCGAGAGCTTGCGACGCCAGTTCGGGTACTCGTAACTGGTGCCCGGCACGTTGACCGGCTTGTCCATCTCCAGCCAGTCTTCCAGCTGGGTGCTGAACAGGGCGCAACTGCCACGGGACATGTGCAGTTGCAGGCCATGGTTGAGCTCGGTGTTCATGCCGACCCAGTTCACATCATGGCTGATGTTGCCAGAGATGACGCCATGGGCATGCAGGCTGTCGAGGATCCGCTGCTTGGCCTGATGACGATCAGCATACAGTGTCTTCAGAACGTCTTCATCCGGATACAATCCCAGCTCGCGACCCAACGCCAGATCGTCGCAATGCCAGAACCCCTTCAGGGTCGGCATGTCGTGGGTGGTCAGCGCCGACATCGCCTGCTCGGTGTAGTGCGCCGGCGAGATGAAGCCACCGTCGGCCTTGGAGCGTTCGAAGAAGAACACCTTGTAGGAGTGCACGCCGTTCTGTTTGAGGGTAACGTCTATGCCTTCCGGCACTGTGCCGAGATCTTCCCCGATCAGCAGACACTGATTGCGGTGGGATTCGAGCGCCAGTATCCCCAGCAGATCGTCGACCGGATAATAAATGTAGGCCCCCTTGGCGGCGGACTCTCCGGGCGGTACCCACCACAGACGCAGCAGGGCCATCACGTGGTCGATGCGCAGCGCCCCGCAGGAACGCATGTTGGCACGGAACAGGTCCACCATCGGCTGATAGGCCGCCTCAAACAGCTGGCTCGGGTTCATCGGGGGCAGGCCCCAGTTCTGACCGAGCGGGCCCAGGATGTCGGGCGGCGCGCCGACCGAGGCCTTGGGGCAGTAGAGATCCCGGTTGGCCCAGATCTCGGTGGATCCTTCGGAGACACCCACCGCCAGATCCCGGTAGATCCCCATCACCATGCCGGCCGCCTTGGCACGGGCATCCGCCTGCGCCAGCTGCTCGTCCGCCAGGAATTGCAGGTAGAGATAGAAGTTCACATCCTGGCTGTGATCGGCTATCCAGGCCGCCACCTCGGGATTGTGATAATCGCGGAACGCATCGGGCCACACCGGCCAGCCCCAGGCGTTTTCGCCCTTGGCATAGAAGTGCGCCTGCAGCGCATCGAACGCCGCCTGCTGTTGCAGGCTGTCGCCGCCGGCGGCCACGAAACGCTCAAACTCGGCCTGGCGTACGGCACCCAGGCTGGCCTGGTCGAACACCTGGCGCAGGATGCCGAGCTTGGTCTCGATGACACCGGTGTAGTCCACGCTCTCCTTGGCCCGCAGGGCGGCAAGGTGCTGCTGGAACGCCGGATTGGCGACTTCCGCCTTGAGGCTGTCGTTGGCCAGAAACTCGGGCACCGCCTCCACGTCGATGTAGGCCAGATTCAGCCAGCGACGGGAGGAGGGACTGTAGGGGCTGGCGCTCTCCGGATTGGCCGGATAGAGGGCATGGATGGGGTTCAGGCCGACGAAGTGGGCCCCCCAGGCGGCAGCCTTCTCAACCAGCTGGCCGAGATCGCTGAAGTCCCCCATGCCCCAGTTGTGGCGACTGCGCAGACAATAGAGCTGCACGCTCGGGCCCCACACCTTGCGGCCGTTGGCAATGGGAGCCTGCTTGTAACAGGATTTGGGGGCGACTATGAGGCGCATGCTGGCCAGCGGCTCGTCATTGCCCTCTTCCAGCAGGGTCAGCTGGTGATAGCCCAGCTCGGGCTGCACCGCCAACGCCACGCGATAGGCCTGGCACTCCATCTCTTCAAATTCGGCGACGCCGACCAGTTCACCCTCGATCGGCGTGATCTGGCCCGTCAGGAGCGCGCCCTGCTCCAGGCTGAGTTGCCAGTGGAGGGCGTCGTTGACGAACTCGATGGGCAGACGGACTTCAAGGCTGATGGGTTCGCCGCTGCGCACCACCATCACGGGATCCAGTGGACGCAACCAGTGCTGGCGATGCTCTTGCTCAAGCTGCTCGCTCAGGGCGGCCTCGTCATCGACGCGGTAACCCATGGCGCCGAGCATGGCGGCCTTGCTCTCTTCGGATACCAGAGCCGGCTGGCCCCAGGCATCAACATACTCGCTGGCGATACCTTTGGCGGCAGCCAGCTGTTCAATCAGGGTGGTCATAGTTTGAGAATTCCCGCTGTGGATTCTATCTATATGATTAATTTTTATGGGTGGTACTTGAACAGTGGCTCTTTGGCCATGCTAAACCGCGCACATTTTTACATATCTCCCTGGCTGGATGTGTGACCAGACAGGCACTATTGTTGATCTCTGTGACGCGAACCAGCCGATGACACTTTCGACAAAAGTTGGTAGTCAGTTACATAAACCGAAAATAAATTTCACAGTTTTTCATGATATAGCGCAATTTCGCGCAGATTGTTGGTTGACTCACGGGTGAGTTCTAGTAAATTTACAAACGGAATTTTCTTTGACTACTGAACAGTTAGGTAACCAATTATGACTATCAAAGTAGGTATTAACGGTTTTGGCCGCATCGGCCGTTTCGTCTTCCGTCTGGCCGCTGAGCGCAACGACATCGAAGTGGTTGGTATCAACGACCTGATCGACGTTGACTACATGGCTTACATGCTGAAGTACGACTCCACTCACGGCCGCTTCAATGGCACCGTTGAAGTCAAAGACGGCAACCTGGTTGTCAACGGCAAAACCGTACGTGTTACCGCTGAGCGTGACCCGGCAAACCTGAAGTGGGATGCCATCGGTGTTGACGTTGTTGCCGAAGCCACCGGTCTGTTCCTGGACGACGCGACTGCACGTAAGCACATCGCTGCCGGTGCCAAGAAAGTCGTACTGACTGGCCCGTCCAAAGACGCTACCCCGATGTTCGTCATGGGTGTTAACGACTCTACCTACGCTGGCCAGGACATCGTTTCCAACGCTTCCTGCACCACCAACTGCCTGGCCCCGATCGCCAAGGTTCTGAACGATACCTTCGGTATCGAATCCGGCCTGATGACCACCGTCCACGCTACCACTGCTACCCAGAAGACCGTTGATGGTCCGTCTGCCAAAGACTGGCGCGGTGGCCGCGGTGCGGCTCAGAACATCATCCCGTCCTCTACCGGTGCTGCCAAGGCTGTTGGCGTCGTTATCCCGGAACTGAACGGCAAACTGACCGGTATGGCTTTCCGCGTACCGACTCCGGACGTGTCCGTTGTTGACCTGACCGTCAACCTGAAGAAAGCCGCTACCTACGCCGAAATCTGCGCAGCCATGAAAGCAGCCTCCGAAGGCTCCATGAAGGGCGTGCTGGGCTACACCGAAGATCAAGTGGTTTCCACTGACTTCCTGGGTGAGCGTCAGACTTCCGTGTTCGATGCCAAAGCTGGTATCGCACTGAACGACAAGTTCGTTAAAGTTGTATCCTGGTACGACAACGAAATGGGCTACTCCAGCAAAGTTCTGGACCTGATCGCTCACATCTCCAAGTAATTTGGGATGCGCAATCAAGTAGCTTGAAAAAAGGCGGCCATTGGCCGCCTTTTTGTATTCTGGATCCGCCGACCTCTTCCTTGAATGTGCGCGAGCACAGGAGTCTTCATGCAACCGACACGCACTCTGACCGCCCACTGCAGCCTCAGCCACGAGACGGGCCAACCCTTGCTCTCTATCGACAATGGTTACGCCAAGGCCGAGATCAGCCTGTTTGGCGCCCATGTGCTGAGCTATCAGCGCCACGGCGAGCCCGCCTCCCTCTGGCTCAGCGACAAGGCCGTGCTGGATGGCAGCAAGCCCATCCGCGGCGGCATTCCGCTCTGCTGGCCCTGGTTCGGCCCCGCCCCCGCGCGCGTTGGCAGCGGCAAGCCTGCCCATGGCTTCGCTCGCACCAGCCTGTGGACGCTGGATGGCGTCTCCGACCACGAGGAGGGCACTCTGGTGCACCTCTCCCTGACCGACAGCGATGCCAGCCGCACCCTCTGGCCCCACCCCTTCGAGCTGGATCTGGATGTGCTGGTCGGCAAGGAGCTCTCCCTGGTGCTGACCACCCGCAACACCGGGCAGGAACCCCTCGTCTACAGCGGAGCCCTGCATACCTATCTGCAGATAAGCGCGCCAGAGGCCGTCAGCGTGACCGGTCTGGGCGAACCCTACCTGGACAAGGTGGTCGGCGGCCAGCACGCGCAGCAACAGGGTTCCCTGACGCTCTCAGGCGCCCTGGATCGCATCTATCTGGACGCAGAGACCACAGTTGTCGTCCAGGATGGGGATCATCGCATCGGGGTGACCAGCGGCAATCACGACAGCGTGGTGGTGTGGACCCCCTGGCTGGAAGGAGCCACCGCCATGGCCGACATGAGCGATGACGGCTATCGCACCATGCTCTGTGTCGAGACCGCCATCACCGATGAGGCCGGTGTCACGGTCGCCGCTGGCGAGGAACACAGCCTCTCCACCGTGATCATCTGATCCCAGGGAACCGCGGCGCGCCATGTGCCCCTGCTGCGAGCGACAGCAATAACAAGAGAGGGCACCCATTGGGTGCCCTCTCTACATGCGATGCCTTAATGGATCAGGCATTGCCCTGGGTCTTGAGCCTGAGCTCGGCGGCAAAGTTCAGCATCCGATCGAGCGGGATCAACGCCTTCAGCCGCAGCGCTTCATCGACCAGGATCTCGTGGCGTTCGGCACCATCGGTCAGAGCCTCCTTGATCGCCACCAGGCCGTTCATCGCCATCCAGGGGCAGTGGGCACAGCTGCGGCAGGTGGCACCATCGCCCCCGGTCGGTGCCTCGACCATCTCCTTGTCCGGACAGGCCTGCTGCATCTTGTAGAAGATGCCGCGATCGGTGGCCACGATCAGCATCTGCTGGGGCAGCTCCCTCGCCGCCTTGATCAGCTGGCTGGTGGAGCCCACCGCATCGGCCAGCTCGATGACCGAGGCCGGTGACTCCGGATGCACCAACACGGCCGCGTCCGGGTTCTGGGCCTTGAGCTCGCGCAGGGCCTTGGCCTTGAACTCGTCGTGCACTATGCAGTGACCCTGCCAGCGCAGCATCTCGGCCCCGGTCTGCTTCTCGATGTAGGCCCCGAGGTGTCTGTCCGGGCCCCAGATGATCTTGTGACCCTGGCTGTCGAGATGCTCGACGATCTCCAGCGCAATGCTGGAGGTCACCACCCAGTCGGCGCGCGCCTTGACCGCCGCCGAGGTGTTGGCGTAGACCACCACTATGTGATCGGGGTGAGCATCGCAGAAGGCGGAGAACTGGTCGATGGGGCAACCCAGATCGAGGGAACACTCCGCCTCCAGGGTCGGCATCAGCACCCGCTTGTTAGGGCTCAGGATCTTGGAGGTTTCCCCCATGAAACGCACCCCCGCCACGATCAGGGTCTGGGCCGCGTGATCCCGGCCGAAGCGCGCCATCTCGAGGGAGTCACCGACGAAGCCACCCGTGGCCTCGGCCAGCGCCTGGATCTCGGGGTCCGTATAATAGTGGGCTATCAGTACCGCCTGACGCGATTCGAGCAGGGCCTTGATCTCGGTGATCAGGGCCGCTTTCTGTTCGCTGGTCAGCGGAGCCGGCTTGGCCGGAAAGGGGTAGTCCATCTCGATAGCCGGAGGGACACTGCTCAGTGCATTGCTCATTGCGACTGTTCCATCAACGCTTGGAAAGGCAAAAATTATAACCAGAAGCCGAGCGCAAGCCCACCAACAAATCTGGCGAGATACAAGTGCCTAAATAGGTTCGTGAATTTCTCGGCCGCGCCGGTGGCCGGCAGGCGCTGGATGCAAAAAAGCCCGCTATGCTGCGGGCTCTTGACGTTCTATCACAAGCGATCGGCTCGAAATATGGTGGTCGTTACTGGGCTCGAACCAGTGACCCCCTCCTTGTAAGGGAGGTGCTCTCCCAGCTGAGCTAAACGACCTGGGATAAGGCTAAATGATGGTGGGTCGTGCTGGATTCGAACCAGCGACCAATTGATTAAAAGTCAACTGCTCTACCGACTGAGCTAACGACCCATCTATATCATTTTTTACAAACTTGGTGGTCGTTACTGGGCTCGAACCAGTGACCCCCTCCTTGTAAGGGAGGTGCTCTCCCAGCTGAGCTAAACGACCTGGGATATGGCTAAATGATGGTGGGTCGTGCTGGATTCGAACCAGCGACCAATTGATTAAAAGTCAACTGCTCTACCGACTGAGCTAACGACCCATCTATATCATTTTTTACAAACTTGGTGGTCGTTACTGGGCTCGAACCAGTGACCCCCTCCTTGTAAGGGAGGTGCTCTCCCAGCTGAGCTAAACGACCTGGGATAAGGCTAAATGATGGTGGGTCGTGCTGGATTCGAACCAGCGACCAATTGATTAAAAGTCAACTGCTCTACCGACTGAGCTAACGACCCATCTGTATCATTTTTACAAACTGGTGGTCGTTACTGGGCTCGAACCAGTGACCCCCTCCTTGTAAGGGAGGTGCTCTCCCAGCTGAGCTAAACGACCTGGGATATGGCTAAATGATGGTGGGTCGTGCTGGATTCGAACCAGCGACCAATTGATTAAAAGTCAACTGCTCTACCGACTGAGCTAACGACCCATCTATATCATTTTTACAAACTGGTGGTCGTTACTGGGCTCGAACCAGTGACCCCCTCCTTGTAAGGGAGGTGCTCTCCCAGCTGAGCTAAACGACCTGGGATAAGGCTAAATGATGGTGGGTCGTGCTGGATTCGAACCAGCGACCAATTGATTAAAAGTCAACTGCTCTACCGACTGAGCTAACGACCCATCTGTATCATTTTTTCTTTCTATTTCAAGAAAGTGGTGGTCGTTACTGGGCTCGAACCAGTGACCCCCTCCTTGTAAGGGAGGTGCTCTCCCAGCTGAGCTAAACGACCTGGGATTCTATGTTGCCAGATTGGTGGGTCGTGCTGGGTTCGAACCAGCGACCAATTGATTAAGAGTCAACTGCTCTACCAACTGAGCTAACGACCCCCACCTTCACCTGACACTGCTCACCTTCGGCAAACAGCTCTAACGCTTTACTTACAAAACTGGTGGTCGTTACTGGGCTCGAACCAGTGACCCCCTCCTTGTAAGGGAGGTGCTCTCCCAGCTGAGCTAAACGACCTGGGAATTCTGTCTTCACCCTGAGTGAAGAAATGGTGGGTCGTGCTGGATTCGAACCAGCGACCAATTGATTAAAAGTCAACTGCTCTACCGACTGAGCTAACGACCCTCACCACGACCAGGTCCGACTGCATTACTGCACCGGCTCTGACGGCGGCCTATATTACGGATTTATCATCCTGGCGCAATAGAAAATTCTTAAATTAAATCTGTTTGTTCACTGCGCATACAAAGCGCCGTCGTATTTACAAGACTGTTACGAAAACAGTGACCTACAGCAATACTACAACTTGCTCAGGCTCTGCTTGGCCAGCTGGGCCGGCGAGGTGTTGGGGTAACCCTTGATCACCTGTTCATAGAAGGTCTTGGCTTCCGCTTTCTTGCCGTCGAGCTGTGCCAGCATGCCGAGTTTCAGCAGGGCATCGGCCCGCTTTGGCGACTTGCTGTACTTGTTCGCCACCGTGGAGAACTGGGCCGCGGCGCCACTCCTGTCACCCTTGTTGAACATCAGCTGGCCGAGCCAGTAATGGGCATTGGGCACGTAGCTGGAGCTCGGGTACTGCTTGATGAACCCTTCGAAGGCGGGAATGGCCTTGTCGTAGTTCTTCTCCTTGAGCACCATGTTCACGGCAGCATCGTAGGCCTGGTTCTCGTCCTGATTGGTCGAGTAGTTGGCCGCAGCTGCGGGAGCCGGGGCGGCCGCAGCGGAAGCTGCAGACGCAGCGGCAGGCTGGCTGTTGGCCACCTTGTCGAGCTCCTGATACAGCTGGCGCTGACGCTCTTGCGACTGCTCCATCTGATAGGTTTGCTGCTCCAGCTGACCACGCAGTTCGGAGACTTCCCCTTGCAGCGAGTCGACTTGCTGCTGCAGCTCGGCCTGCAGACGCAAACGGGCATTGAGGGTGCGCTCCAGCAAGGCAACTCGGTCTTCCAGGCTGCCCGTGGGCACTATGGCGCCGTTGTTGCCGCTGAGGACCACACCGCCGCTATCGCCACTGAGGTCGCTCACCGGCGCGGCCGCCTGAGCGTTCAGTGCAAATAAAACGGCCATCGAAATGGCCGCTTGCTTAAACACGAATTTCATTCGGATCAAACCTTAGTAAACCAGAACCGCACGGCGGTTTTTGGCAAAGGCATCCTCGGTATGAGACATGTCCAGCGGCTTCTCTTCGCCATAGCTGACGATGGAGAGCTGCTCAGCCTGCACACCCAGGGTTTGCAGATACTTGGCAACGGCCTTGGCACGACGCTCGCCCAGAGCGATGTTGTATTCCGGAGTACCGCGCTCATCGGCGTGGCCTTCGATCAACACCTTGACGGACGGACGCTCACGCAGGTAGCTGGCGTGGGCATCCAGCAGGTCGGCGTACTGACCTTGAATGTCGTAACCATCGTACGGGAAGTAGATCACGTTGTCGCGCTGCAGAGCTTCGAACTTCTGACGCATCTGCTCTTCCGGGGACAACATGCCGTTGGCGCCACCGGTTTGTACACCGCCCATGCCGTCGGTCATGCCAGACTCGGCGCCAGCGGCGTCGGAGTCGGAAGAAGAACTACAGGCAGCCAGGGTGAACAGTGGCAGTGCGATGGCCAGACCCTTGAGCAGTTTATTGAGTTGCATGCTATTTCCTTAAACCTTTATAACAAAACAAAAAACAATCGATTTTTTTTATCAATTCAAGAAGGGCGACCAAGCTGGTGCACGAATTTCACCGCTACTGGTCGGGAGCACTGCCTTGAAACGACCGTCGGTCGATACCAAAGCCAGGCTCTTGCGACCCTGATAGATGGTGGCATAGATAATCATGCTGCCATTGGGAGCCACACTTGGCGACTCATCCAGAGCACTCTGAGTCAGTACCAACATGGCCCCGCTTTCCATATCTTGACGAGCGATGCGATATTGTCCCTGAACCCGGGTCACCATCACCATGGACTTGCCGTCCGGCGTGATGGATGCCCCCTGGTTGGAATCCCCTTCCCAGGTCATCCGGCGAGTGACGCCAGTCGCCAAATTTACGCTATAAATCTGGGGTTTGCCACCACGTTCAGAGGTGAACATCAAAGTTTGGCCATCCGGCAACCAGGAGGGTTCGGTATCTATGGTGCGGTTATTTGTGACTCGAGTGAGTTGCTTGCTTGCCACATCAATGACATAGAGATCAGGCTGCCCATCTTTGGACAAAACAATAGCCAATCGACGACCATCTGGTGACCATTCCGGCGCACCATTGATACCGCGGAAGCTGCTGATCAGGCTGCGCTGCTGGGTGTAGATGTCCTGCACGTAGATCTCGGATTTCTGGTTCTCGAAGCTGACATAGGCCAGCTTGCTGCCATCCGGCGACCAGGCCGGCGACATCAGCGGCTCGCGGGAGCGCAGCAGGGTCTTCTCGTTGTAACCGTCGTAGTCAGAGATCCGCAGCTGATACGGGAACTGGGTCCCCTGCTGGACGGAGACATAGGCCAGACGTGTCAGGAAGGCGCCACGCTCGCCGGTCAGGCGCTCATAGACGATGTCGGAGATGCGGTGGGCAAACTGGCGCATCTGGGCACCCGGGATAGTCGCCATGCGGCTATCGAGGATGTAACCGTTGGCTTCCCCACCCTGGGTCTTGGCCAGCTGGCCCTTCAGCACGTCAACCAGCTCGAAGTTGATCTTGTAGGTGCCATCGCCCACGGCCGAGACGGTACCGACCACCACGGCCTCGACGCCCTGGGAGGCCCAGGGGGCGAAGTTGATCTCACCACTGCTGCTCGGGGTCTGCGGCATCTGACCACGGGCCAGCGGCTTGAACTTGCCGCTGCGCATCAGATCGTTGGAGACCACCTCGGCGATGTCCTGCGGCAGCTGGCCATTGCCTTCCCATTTGAAGGGCGCAATCGCGATGGGGCGTGCGCTGTCAATCCCACCGGTAATGACGATGTCCAAGGCCGCCTGAGCGCTCTGGCCCAGCAGAAGGCAGCCAACCAAAGCAAACAATACTTTTCTTATCATGGCTTTAGTACTCTATTCCAATAAAAATGAGAGGTAAGTTCCTTTATCAGCAAGATGCTGCCAACCACGTTCAATGCCCCCGCGCTAGTCCGCTTAGATGCTCGGCTCCAGCTTGAGGTTAAACTCCTTCAACATCTCGAATGCCGCCGGATCCTTCGGCACAGGTAGCTGATTGGCCTTCAACACCGCCGCCTTGCCGGAGCGACAGACCGCCGGGTCACCCTGGCCGCTATCCACCGAAATGACGAAGCCGCTGCTGGCCAATTTGACACCGATAGTACAGGTTTTGCCCCGCATGGTGGGATCCAAAATCATGTAGCGCTCGACCGTGGCCTTGATGAGAGCGGCATACTTGTCGACCTCACCCTTGGCTGCCGCCGAGGCGGCCTGACTGCGGGAATTGGCCTCAGCCTCCAGCTGCTGCTGCATCATGGCTTCCATCTCTTTCTGCAGCTTGGCCTCTTCGGCGGCCTTGCGCTTGCGCTCCGCCTCTACCTTGGCCTTCTTGTCGGCCTCCGCCTTCGCCTTCTTCTCTGCGTCAGCTTTTGCCTTCTTGGCAGCTTCGTCTGCAGCCTTTTTATCGGCCTCGGCCTTGGCCTTCTTCTCGGCTTCCGCCTTGGTTTTCTTCTCCGCCTCGGCCTTGGCTTTCTTGTCAGCCTCCGCCTTCTTGGCCGCATCCGCCTTGGCTTTTTCCTTCACCTTCTCGTCGGCCTGCTGCTTCTCCAACTCTTCTTTCTTTTTCTTCAGCGCCAGTGCCTTGGCCAATTCCTCTTGCTCGCGCTTGGCCTCGGCCTGCTTGGTCTTCTGGGCGTCCAGCTTGCGGGTTTCCTCGGCTTTCTGTGCCTGCTCCTCCGCCTGCTTCTGCTCGGCTACCTTCTTCTGCTTCTCGGTCTCCGCCTTGCGGGTCGCCTCCTCGGCTTCCTTACGCTTGGTCTCGGCGATGCGCAGTCGCTCCTGCTCTTGCGCCAGCTCACGCTTGACCTGTTCGGCGTCTTCCTTGTCCTTCTCTTTCTGCTGCTGCGCAGCCTTGGGTTGCGCCTTCTTCTGCTGCTGGATCTGCTGCGCCTGTTGCTCCAGGAACTCGCTGTCCAGCATCACCGCATTGACGATCTGGCCCTTCGACTCGGGTCGCTTCGGCTTGCTGAAGTCGACACCAACCAACAGGATGATGCCGATGATCAGATGCAGCAGCACCGACGCGATGAGATAACCGGAAATACCACGCTTCACATCCATCTCCGTCAGTTCACCGGATCCGTCATCAGGCCAACCTGAGGCACACCGGCTTTCTTGAGCGCGACCATCAACAGGATCACCTCTTCGTAGCGTACGGACTTGTCACCCGCCACCACCACGGGGGCATTCTGGTTGATGGCCAGATAGCCCATGGCCTTCTCGGTGATGTATTGCTGCATCGCCTCCGGGGTGCCGCTCGGTACCGGCTCGTCATCCGCCTCGCCGGCCTTGATGACGTACTCCCGCTCGGTGTTCACGCTGACGATGAAGGGGGGCTTGGCATCTTCCGGCAATTGCTCGGATTCCGCCTGGGGCAGGTCAACCTTGACCCCCTGGGTGATCACCGGCGTCACCGCCATGAAGATGATGAGCAGCACCAGCATGACGTCGATATAGGGCACCACGTTGATCTCGCACACCTTCTTGCGCCGGATCCGCTGATAGGTTTGCATTTACTTCTCACCCTGCTGTTGAGCAATCTGGCGGTTCAAAATGGTAGTGAACTCGTCCATGAAGTTGGCGTAAGCGTTCTCCAGCTTCTCTACCTTGTTGGTGAACCTGTTGTAGAAGATGACCGCAGGGATGGCCGCGAACAGGCCCATGGCGGTGGCGATCAGCGCCTCCGCGATACCCGGAGCCACCATCTGCAGGGTGGCCTGCTGCACCTGACCCAGGGCGATAAAGGCGTTCATGATGCCCCATACTGTACCAAACAGACCTATGTAAGGGCTGATGGAGCCGACGGTCGCCAGCACCGGCAGGTTGGATTCCAGCTCGTCCACCGCGCGGGACAGAGAGACCCTCATGGCACGATAAGTACCGTCCATCACCGCATCCTGGCCACGGGCACCGGCCTTGAGCAGACGGGCATACTCCTTGAAGCCGGAATAGAAGATGTCTTCCATGCCTTCGATGTCATCGCGGCGGGAAGAGGACTCCTGGTAGAGACGGTTGAGGTCGACCCCGGACCAGAATCTGTCCTCAAACTGCTCCGATGCGAGATTGGCCGCCTTGATGACCTTGGAGCGTTGGAAGATCAGCGCCCAGGAGACGACCGACATACCCATCAGGGTCATCATGACCAGTTTTACCAACAGGCTGGCTTGCCAAAACAGGCCAATAAACGAAATTTCAGCGTGCACTTAACAGCACTCCCTTCACATTTTCAGGTATTGCAACAGGTTTCATATGCGGATGACTGACACAGGCTATCTGTACCATGGCCTGGGTGATCAGTCGTCCATCAGCCGCCAGGATCCGTTGTGAAAAGCGCATGGAGGCGCGTTTCACTTCAGTCATTTGCGTCAATACGGTCAGTAGTTCATTGAAGCGGGCCGCAGAGCGGAAATCGATCTCGGTGCGACTCACCACGAAGGCAAGCCCCTCTTGCAGCAGGACATCCTGTTCGATGCCGCCGGCGCGCAGGAACTCGGTACGAGCCCGTTCCATAAACTTGAGATAGTTGGCGTTGTAGACGATGCCTCCGGCGTCTGTGTCTTCGTAGTAGACACGTACCGGAAACTCAGAGACTTCCCCCATAAAAATCTGTGATCCATTCGACAGTCAGATGGGGGGCTATCATAGCGCAGGGCTGAATAGGAAAGAAGCAGGGGGAGACAGGGAAATCCCACCTCCTCCCGTTTTTTATGGCAGGGAATAGCTCATGGTCAACCGGAGCCCACGCAACGGGCTGGCAGGGCAAACCAGGGAGCAAAACAGCAGCCAACCGATGGTCGGTAAGCAGGGGGAGACAGAGGGAGACAGAGGGAGACAGAGGGAGACAGAGCAATTCTCGCCTCCCCCGTTTGTTATGGCAGGAAATAACCGCTGGTCAACCAGAGTCCGTACAACAGACTTGGCATGGCGAGCCAGGGGCAAAACAACAGACGACCGACCAGGCTGCAGGGGTGGAACCCCAGCCCGTGCATCACCCCGCAACAGACCGCCCACATCAGCCAGGGCGCTAGCCAGAGGCCGTGCTCGCTGGTGTTGGCGGCGATCAGGTTGGGGGCCTGCAAGATGGCGACGGCCAGCAGGGTCGCCGCCACCAGCATCGCTCCTTGCCAGGGTTGGCGCTCCAGCGGAGCGGCCAACCGGGCGAGGCGATCACTTGTTTTCATCGATCTGACGATCCAGGTTCTCGGTGTGTTCCAGCCAGAGCGCATTGATGATCCCAAACGCGCAAGCCAGCAACAGACCCAGTATCCAGGTGAAATACCACATATCAGGGCACCTTCTTAGTAGAGCGATTGTTGGTTGTCTTCGATGTGCTTGTTACTCACCCGGCCAAACATCTTGATGTAGGTCCAGATGGTATAGGCCAGCACGGTCGGGACAAAGATGGCCGCGACGACCGTCATCACCTTGAGGGTGTTGAAGGAGGCGGTGGCATCCCACATGGTCAGGCTCTGGGATGGCTCCAGGCTGGAAGGCATGATGAACGGGAACATGGAGAAGCCCGCCGTCAAGATGATGCCCGCGATGGCCAGGGAGGAGAACAGGAACGCCATCCAGCCCTTGCCCAGCTTGGCCGCAAGCGCGGTCAGCAGGCTCATCACCAGACCCAGCACGGGGGCGGCAATCATCCAGGGGTAGAGGTTGTAGTTCTGCATCCAGGCACCGGCCTGCACCACCACTTCCTTGTGCAGGGGGTTGGTGACGGCATCGGTCGCCATGTTGCTGACCACTACATAGCCATCCATGCCACTGACCCAGACACCGGCCAGCGCGAAGGTGACCAAGGTCAACAGCGAGAACACAGTGGCGGCGGTGCGGGAACGGGCCAGCACTTCACCCTCGGTCTTCATCATCAGCCAGGCGGCGCCCTGGGTCACGATCATGAACAGGCTGACCAGGCCGGTCAGCAGACCGAACGGGTTGAGCAGACCGAAGAAGTTGCCGTGGTAGGTCAGCATCAGGAACTGGTTGAAGCTGAACGGCACACCCTGCAGCAGGTTGCCGAAGGCCACCCCGAAGATGATCGGCGGCACGGCGCTACCGATGAACAGTGCCCAGTCCCAGTTGTTGCGCCACTTGGCGCCTTCCTGCAGGGAGCGGTACTTGAAGCCGACCGGACGGAAGAACAGCGCCATCAGGGTCAGGATCATGGCGATGTAGAAGCCTGAGAAGGCCGCCGCATAGACCATGGGCCAGGCGGCGAACAGTGCCCCACCCGCCGTGACCAGCCAGACCTGGTTACCTTCCCAGTGCGGGCCCATGGTGTTGAGCATCACCCGACGCTCAACATCCTTCTTGCCGACGAAGGGGAGCAGAGCGCCCACCCCCATGTCGAAACCGTCGGTGACGGCGAACCCGATCAGCAGGACACCGACCAGCACCCACCAGATCAAGCGCAATAATTCGTAATCAAACATGAGATCCTCTCCTTATGCCTTGCTCTGTTCGAAGTGGTACTTGCCCGTTTTCAGACTGCTGGGGCCCAGACGCGCATACTTGAACATCAGGTACATCTCGATGATGAGCAGCACCGTGTAGAACAGGCAGATCCCGATCAGGGAGAACCAGATCTCGGACGCAGGAATGTTGGATGCGGAGACCGAGGTCGGCAGCACTTCGGCTATGGTCCAGGGCTGACGGCCATATTCCGCCACGAACCAGCCACACTCGATGGCGATCCAGGGCAGCGGGATACCCCACAGCAGCGCCTTGAGCAGCCACTTGCGCTCACCGATCTTGTGGCGAGTGCTGTCATAGAAGGCCAGGCCGATCAGCAGCAGCATCAACATGCCGCACGCCACCATGATGCGGAAGGCGAAGAACAGCGGGGCCACCTGCGGGATGGAGTCATCCACGGCGGACTTGATCTGCTCGTCGGTCGCGTCGGTCACGTTGCTGGTGTAACGCTTGAGCAGCAGACCGTAGCCCAGATCCTGCTTCACCTCGTCGAAACGGGCGCGGGTATCGTCGGACTTGTCACCGGATTGCAGCTTGGTCAGCAGGTCATAGGCCACCATGCCGTTGCGCACGCGCAGTTCATGCTCGCTCTTCAGATCCTTCAGACCGGTCACCTGGCCGTCCAGGGAACGGGTCGCGATGATGCCGAGGGCATAGGGGATCTTGATGGCGTAATCGGTGCGCATCTCTTCCTGATTCGGGATGCCGAACAGGGTAAAGGAAGCCGGTGCCGGCTCGGTGTTCCACTCCGCCTCGATGGCGGCCAGTTTCACCTTCTGCACTTCACCCGTCTCGTAACCGGACTCGTCACCCAGGATCAGCACGGACAGGATAGAGGCCATGCCGAACGCGGCCGCGATGGCGAAGGAGCGACGGGCGAAGGCCACATCACGACTCTTCAGCAGGTAATAGGAGGAGATACCCAGCACGAACATGGCACCCGTGGTATAGCCAGCCGCCACCGTGTGGACGAACTTGACCTGCGCAACCGGGTTGAACACCAGATCGGCAAAGCTCACCATCTCCATCCGCATGGACTCGAAGTTGAACTCGGCACCGACCGGGTTCTGCATCCAGCCGTTGGCGACCAGGATCCAGAGGGCGGAGAGGTTGGTCCCCAGCGCCATCAACCAGGTGGCCGCCAGATGCTGGCGCTTGGTGAGGCGATCCCAACCGAAGAAGAACATACCGACGAAGGTGGACTCCAGGAAGAAGGCCATCAGCCCTTCGATGGCCAGCGGGGCACCGAAGATGTCGCCGACATAGTGGGAGTAGTAAGCCCAGTTGGTACCGAACTGAAACTCCATGGTGAGCCCAGTGGTGACCCCGAGGGCGAAGTTGATCCCGAACAACTTGCCCCAGAACTTGGTCATGTCCCGGTAAACAGAGTTGTTGGTCATCACATAGACAGACTCCATGATCGCCAGAATGAAGGCCATTCCCAGCGTCAGGGGTACAAACAGGAAGTGATAAAGGGCCGTCGCGGCAAATTGGAACCGCGATAGGTCTACCACATGCTCAGCAATCATGATGTTTCCTCACCGATTATTGGCACGGCTATTTTAAGTTTTAAGGACAAAGCTTCCATTGGAAGTCCCCGAATGGTCGGTCACACCCCGGTTGACACCGGTGACCGGATTCGACTGCCACCACATTAACAACAAGGCAATATACAGGAACAAAAAAAGCTAATGTTTAACATTTAATAAACAAGAACTGTAATTCCATTCCCGCCTATAATGACCGCCGTTTTATATCACCTTTATTTGATTGAAATCAATGTAAAACCATCATCAATACATGCCTTTTCAAGGCAACTTACCAACGGGTGCAGGTTAATTTTGAGAGCTTGTTCACAAAAAACACTTACCTTTAAATGTTTGATTTAAATCAACTTTAGATAAATCGATATTAGTTTCAATTCTGTTAAAAGAATAGTGTGACGGGGCGATTTCATTCTGTATTTCCCAATCTGAACCACCCGCGGCAATTCCAATTTAAAACCAACAAAAACACATGTTTATGCTTATTTGACCGGCCACCATATCAATTACTTTATCTAATCCGAAACAGGTAAATTTTCTTGTTTGCCCGGCCCGGAAAGAGCTCCTACAATGCGCCTCGCAGTGAGGGTACGCCCCTGAGTACAGGCCGGTCATTCTGGGTTCCCGGTATGTATTCGATGAACATCTCGAACCTGTTTGTTGGAATTTAAGATGAAAAAGTTTGTTGCCAAGACCATTCGTTACTACAAGCTTTCGTTCGTTCAGCTCTATCAAATGAACCGACTCTGAAGCCTCGCGACGGCTCCTTTGTGTTTTTCCGGTCTGTCTCTGGACACTCTCACTGTCTGTGAACATCCATCCTGAATTGTCTTTGCCCACCCTGCTCAGCGGTGGGCTTTTTTTTGTCAGAATAGTAAAAAACCGCCCCTGGAGGCGGTTTTTTGTTCAATCAGCTGTTTTTATCCCTCATCGGGCCGTTGCAGGCCGAAGTGAGCATAGGCTCTCGGGGTCGCCAGCCGCCCTCTGGGTGTGCGCTGCAGGTAGCCCTGCTGGATGAGATAAGGCTCAAGCACATCTTCTATGGTGTCTTTCTCTTCGCCGATCGCGGCCGCCAGGTTATCGAGGCCGACCGGGCCCCCCATAAACTTGTCGATGACAGCCAACAATAACTTGCGGTCCATGAAGTCGAAACCCTGATTATCCACGTCCAGCATGTCCATGGCACGGGCCGCTATGGGTCCATCAATCCGGCCATCAGATTTCACCTGGGCGAAATCCCGTACCCGCCGCAACAAACGGTTAGCAATCCGCGGCGTACCCCGGGAGCGGCGCGCCACTTCCAACGCCCCATCCCCCGACATCTCGAGCCCGAGGCAACGGGCGCTGCGCGCGACTATGTCGGTGAGATCCTTGACGTTGTAGAACTCCAGCCGCTGGACGATACCGAATCTGTCCCGCAGCGGGCTGGTCAGCGAGCCGGCCCGGGTGGTGGCGCCGATCAGGGTGAAGGGGGGCAGATCCAGCTTGATGGAGCGGGCAGCAGGCCCTTCCCCTATCATGATGTCGAGCTGGTAATCCTCCATGGCCGGATAGAGCACCTCCTCCACCACAGGGCTGAGACGGTGGATCTCGTCGATGAACAGCACGTCGTTCGGCTCGAGGTTGGTGAGCAGCGCCGCCAGATCCCCCGCCTTCTCCAGCACCGGACCCGAGGTGGTCTTGATATTGACCCCCATCTCGTTGGCCACGATATTGGCGAGCGTGGTCTTGCCAAGGCCGGGCGGGCCGAAGATCAGCAAATGATCGAGCGCCTCCCCGCGCTGGCGCGCGGCCTCGATGAAGATCTCCATCTGGGCGCAGACGGGATCCTGACCGGTGTAATCGGCCAGTTTCTTGGGCCGGATGGCCCGATCGATGACCTCCTCCTCGCGAGCGGCACCGGCCGAGATAAGACGATCCGCTTCAATCATGCATTACCCCACGTACACCGAAGATCGAGACAGGGCGAGCCGCTTGATTCATGTTCATCCTCACACCAGGCTACGCAGGGATTCACGGATGATCGACTCAACCGACATCCCCTCCTTGGCCACCTTGCTGACAATCTGGCTCGCCTGCTGCGGCTTGTAGCCGAGTGCCACCAGGGCGCTGGCGGCCTCTTCGCTCGCATCGGGGGCGCGCAGCTGGCTCTCCTGGGCGGGCAGACTGATGGTGGCGGGGGAGAACAGATCGTGGCTGACCCAGCCCTTGAGGCGGTCCTTCATCTCCACCACCAGTCGCTCGGCGGTCTTCTTGCCCACGCCGGGTAGCTTCACCAGGGAGCTTATCTCCTCGCGCTCGACGCTCAGCACGAACTGGGTGGCAGTCATGCCGGACAGGATCGCCAGCGCCAGCTTGGGGCCGACCCCATTGGTCTTGATCAGCTCGCGAAACAGCGCCCGCTCCTGCTTGTGGTTGAAGCCATAGAGCAGCTGGGCATCTTCCCGCACCACGAAATGAGTGTGAATGGTCGCTTCCTTCCCGAGCTCGGGCAGATCATAGAAGCAGCTCATGGGCATCTGTACCTCATAGCCCACGCCACCCACCTCGAGCAACACCTCGGGGGGATTCTTCTCAATCACAATGCCTCTCACGCGACCAATCACGACATCTCTCCTCAACCAACACAGCCAGCCATAAAGTAGCGCTTAGCTTAAATAATTACTGGATAAGTATCCAGCATACTGATGACAGTGTCTGCCTCTGGCCGCCATATAAGGCCAGGATGACGACGACCCGGCCGCATTTAGTCACTTATTGAAGATAGAAAATCGCGTTAGGATATGGACCCATGTTAAAATCCGGCCCTTGAAATTTTCCAGGGTCCAGCGCCCGAACTAGCTAAGGTCTACCGCGATGCGTACCAGCCAATATCTGCTTTCCACTCTCAAGGAAACCCCCTCCGATGCGGAAGTCGTCAGCCATCAGCTGATGCTGCGCGCCGGCATGATCCGCAAACTGGCCTCCGGCATGTATGCCTGGCTGCCGTCCGGCCTGCGGGTACTGAAGAAGATCGAGAACATTGTTCGCGAAGAGATGAACAATGCTGGTGCCATCGAAGTCTCCATGCCGGTGGTGCAACCGGCCGAGCTGTGGCAGGAGTCCGGCCGCTGGGACGACTACGGCCCCGAGCTGTGCCGTCTGACCGACCGCCACAACCGTCCCTTCGTGCTGGGCCCGACCCACGAAGAGGTGATCACCTCGCTGGTCCGTTACGAAGTGAACAGCTACAAGCAGCTGCCGCTCAACCTCTACCAGATCCAGACCAAGTTCCGCGATGAGGTGCGTCCCCGTTTCGGCGTGATGCGTGGACGCGAGTTCCTGATGAAGGACGCCTACTCCTTCCATATCGACAAGGCCTCGCTGATCGAGACCTACGAGAAGATGCACGCGGCCTACTGCACCGCCTTCACCCGCATGGGGCTGAATTTCCGTCCGGTGCAGGCCGATACCGGCTCCATCGGCGGTACCGGCTCCCACGAATTCCAGGTGCTGGCCGAGAGTGGTGAAGATCTGATCGCCTTCTCCGACAGCTCCGATTACGCCGCCAACATCGAGATGGCCGAGGCGCTGGCACCGGCCGGCGTGCGCGCCGCAGCCACTGCCGCCCTGACCAAGGTGGCGACTCCGGCCGTCCACACCATAGATGAAGTGGCCGCCTTCCTGAGTGTCGCGCCGGCTGTCATCGCCAAGACCCTGCTGGTGCTGGCCGAGGCGGACGAGCACGGCCAGCAGGCGGTCATCGCCCTGGTGCTGCGTGGCGACCACGAGCTGAACGAGATCAAGGCCGAGAAGCTGCTAGGTGTCGCCAACCCGCTGACCTTCGCGAGCGAGGAGCAGATCAAGGCCGCCGCCGGCTGTGATGCGGGCTCCATCGGCCCGGTCGGCTTCAATGGTCGCATCATCGCCGATCGCAGCGCCGCCCATCTTGCCGATTTTGTCTGCGGCGCCAACGAGACCGGCTTCCACCTGACCGGTGCCAACTGGGATCGCGACATCGCCACTTATGAAGTGGCCGATCTGCGCAACGTGGTGGAAGGCGACCCCAGCCCCTGCGGCCAGGGCAAGCTGCTGCTCAAGCGCGGCATCGAAGTGGGCCACATCTTCCAGCTGGGTACCAAGTACTCCGAGGCCATGAAGGCCAGCGTGCTGAACGAGGGCGGCAAGTCCGTCACCATGGAGATGGGTTGCTACGGCATCGGGGTCTCCCGCCTGGTGGCCGCCGCCATCGAGCAGAACAACGACCAGTACGGCATCATCTGGCCGGAGGCCATAGCCCCGTTCGAAGTGGCCATAGTGCCGATGAACATGCACAAGTCCGAGCGCGTCGCCGAGCAGGCGCAGCAGTTCTACGCCGAGCTGAAGGCCGCCGGCGTGGACGTGCTGTTCGATGACCGCAAGGAGCGTCCGGGCGTGATGTTCGCCGACATGGAGCTGATCGGTATCCCGCACGCCATCGTCATCGGCGATCGCGGCCTGGACAACGGCGTGGTGGAGTACAAGTGCCGCCGCTCCGGCGAGAAGCAGGAAGTGGCGATCGCCGACATCGTCGCCCTGCTCAAGGGCAAGCTGGGTCGCTAATAGCGCCTGCTAACTCTGCTTTTCGTTTTCGATAAAAAAGCCCCGAGTGTGAATTGCACTCGGGGCTTTTTATATGTTGCCTGTCTCTGCTGCTCATCACAAACACAAGGCTCCAGTTGTATCGCGATATTGCGCTGTACATGAAGTAGCAGATTTCCTAGACTGACGTTCTTTATCCAGATTGCCCGAGAGATTATGTCCAGCGCCTTAGCCAATACCGTCGTCGTGCTCGATTTCGAGACTACCGGGCTCTCACCGGGACAAGGTGATAGAGCGATCGAAATTGGCGCCGTCCGGATTGAAAACGGCCATATCAGTGAACGTTTTTCGGCGTTGATGAATCCTGGCTTTAACGTCAGCAGCTTTATTGAGCAATATACCGGGATCAGCAATGCCATGCTGAAACAGGCGCCACCTTGCGGGGAGGTGATGGCGGACTTCGTCGAGTTTATCGGTGATGATAATCTGGTCGCCCATAATGCCTCCTTCGACAAGCGCTTTCTGGATGCTGAAATAGAGCGACTTTCGACGCACTATCCTGGGCAGTTCGCCTGCTCCTTGCTGCTGTCGAGACGGTTATTCCCCGAGGCGCCGAACCATAAGTTGGCTACCTTGGTACAGTACCAGAGCTTACCCAATGACGGGGTATTTCACCGCGCACTGGCGGATGCCGAGGTGACGGCGCACCTGTGGCTCGCCCTGTTAAAGGAATTAGAGTGCCGGCATGGCATTATCAACCCTGATTTTGAATTGCTGCTAACCCTTGGCAAAAAATCAAAGCATGCAGTTCAGTCCTTCCTGCAGGGATATGCGGCTAAAAAATGATAACTTCAGGTACGATTAGCTAATCTCCACCAGAAGTTAAATATGATTCTGCATGGGACTGGATATACGTTTATTATATTCTAAACATTAAATACTGGAGTAGTAAGTAGCGATAACGCATTATAAAAATCGGTGCTTTTGTCATTTCACTCTAAACATTTATTTTTACATGTTGATAATTTCTACCTTAGTTAATACATTGCATTGTCGGCCTTAAAATATATCCATCATTCCCACATCCAATTGCACAACATATTCCCCATGCCCCGCTGGCGATGCCCCAGAACATCGGCGATCGCGGCCTGGACAACGGTGTGGTGGAGTACAAGTGCCGCCGCTCCGGCGAGAAGCAGGAAGTGGCGATCGACGACATCGTCGCCCTGCTCAAGGGCAAGCCGGGTCGTTAATACCGCCGCCATGCAGCAATAAAAAAGCGCGCCAATGGCGCGCTTTTTGTTGTCTGCCTGCCGGGAAGGCGTGGCGAGGCGGGGCTTACTCGTTGCGACCGATGAAGAGATCGGTCACATGGCAGCTGCTTCTGGCTTCCAACGCATCCAACATATAGGCGGCGGCGTCTTCCGGCGTCATGAAGTTGCTCGAATCCACATGGGAGGATCCATCCCAGAACTCGCTGCGGATCCCGCTCGGATAGAGGTTCACCAGTCGCAGGGGCGAACCCTTGAGCTCGGCCCGCAAGGACTCCAGGAAGCCTCGCATGCCCCATTTGGAGGCGCAATAGAGGCTCTCGTTGGCCTTGCCGGTCTGCGCCGCGGAGGAGAGCACGTTGGCGAGCACGCCGCCCTTGCTGCCGATGAGGCGCACCGTCTGCTGGGCCACCAGTATGGTGGAGATGAGATTGCTCTCCACCACCCTGCGCACCTGCTCGGCGGTGTAGACGCCGACCGGGCCGAATTCGCCCACGCCGGCACAATGGATCACCAGATCAGGCAAACCACCCCAGGCCACGGCAGCGGAAAACGCCATCTCCACCTCTTCGTGGTGGGCCAGATCGGCGGCGATGCCGACCACCGCGTGGCCAAGCAGCCGCTCCTGCTCCTGCAGCTTCTGATAACGGCGCCCCATCATGGAGACCCGATGACCGCGCTCAACCAGTCCGATTGTCAGCGCGCGTCCGAGGCCGGAGCCTGCGCCAGTCACTATGATGTGGCCCATTATATTGTCCTCGTCACATGCCGATGATGGAGCCCATCATCATGTCCCGTCCGATCAGAAGGTGAATTCACCACCGATGAACCAGCCGTCGATGTTCTGATCGACCTTGTCGAAGTCCATCTCGGCTTCACGCCAGCCGGCACGGATCTTGAGCGGCAGGGAGGTAAACTTGTAGGAACCACCCAGACGGTAGTCGTAGTTGTCGCCATCCTGCATGCGCAGATCGCCGAAGGCGGCAAAGCCGGTCCCCGGGATGCGCACTTCACCACCGGTGTAGGCCATCAGCACGTCTTTGTCATAGGAGTAGTGCTGGGTGTTGAAGTCACCATCGTAACGACGACCGGTCAGACCCAGATCGAGCTGGAACATGTCGTTGTTCATCAGGCGGTAGTAGAGGCTCAGATCATAGGCCAGCAGATCGTTGTTGAATGCGCCGCCGCTGGTGCTGAAGTCGGTCATCTCGAGCTTGGCATTGGGCAGCAAGATGATGCCGTGCTCCAGTTGCAGGTAGCCGCTCCAGTTGTAGTTGTCGTCATAGCTGCCATCGGCATCGACACCGCTGACCTGGCCGCTCCCCTGGGAGTTCCACATGTCGGCGCCAACCGCGAAACGCCAGTCATCGGCGGCCATGGCTGCATGGCTGAACAGGGCCAGCATGCTGCCGGCAATCAAAGTCTTTTTCATCATATCGCTCCCTAATGGACTGGAAAGGCCATCATTTTACCCAGTGTTTCGGGAATACCTAGAGTAAAAAGCTGAACACGCGTCCATTAATGTCAGTGCTGCATGCCTTTCGTCGGCTCAACCGGCTTCACCGGCAGGCTCAGAGTGAGGCTCTGGCCATCGTCCAGCGTCAGGGTCAGGGGGACAGGGACGGTCTGCGAGAGGTCGCGCACCTCGAACAGCATGATGTGGAAACTGCCGGGTTTGAGGGTGACCTCGCCCTTGGCCGGGATCTGGATGCCATCGACCTGGCGCATCTTCATCACCCCGTTTTCGTGCAGATGGGTGTGCAGCTCGGCCCGTGCGGCCTCGGGGGAGGAGACGGCGGTCAGGGTCACCGGCTGGTCACCATCATTCTTGAGCACCATGAAGGCGGCCGTGTTCGGGGAGCCGGGGGGCAGCAGGCGGACATAGCCATCGACGGCCTCGACCTTGGCCAGGGCGGGGGCCGCCAGACACAGGGTCAGGATGGAGTAGAACGCACGTTTAAACATGGTTGAAATCCTTTTATGATGTTGTCAAACGAAGCGAAGCTTACCCTCAAGAGAGGGCTTTGACAGCCCCCGACAACAAGGATTCAGACATGGCCCTCACAATTCTGGCCGAGCAGCAGGATGGCTTGCTCATCCTGACCCTCAACCGGCCGGACAAGCGCAATGCCCTCAACACCGAGATGTATCTGGCCCTCACCCAGGCGCTGCAGCAGGCGGCGCTGGACGAGCGGGTCCATGTGCTGTTGTTGCAGGGGCAGCAGGATTGCTTCACCGCCGGCAACGATCTCGCCGACTTCGTCGGCAAGTCGGCTCTGGCGGCGGACGACCCCATACTGCAATTCCTGCACACCCTGGTGGATTTCCCCAAGCCCGTCATCGCCGCCGTCGCCGGCCCGGCGGTCGGCATAGGCACCACCCTGCTGCTGCACTGCGATCTGGTCTATCTGGCACAGAATGCCCGTTTGCAGCTGCCGTTCGTCGAGCTGGGGCTGGTGCCGGAGTTTGCCTCCAGCCTGCTGCTGCCCCGGGCCGTCGGCCACCTGAAGGCGGCCGAGCTGTTGCTGCTGGCGGAGGCTATCGATGCCGCGGAGGCGCTGCGGCTCGGCCTCGCCAACCGGGTGCTGGCGGTGGATGAACTGCTCCCCTTTGCCAGAGCACAAGGGCTGAAGCTGGCGGCCAAGCCGCCGAAGGCGCTGCAGAAGAGCAAGGCCCTGCTCAGGCAGGAGCTCAAGCAGGCGGTGCATTTCGTCATCGATCTGGAGGCCCGCGCCTTCTCCCTCGCCCTGCAGGGGGAAGAGGCCCAGGAACGCATCGCCCACAAGCTCAGGCGCACAGCCGCTAGTTGAGGCGGAAGCGGCCGATCAGCTCGCAGCCCTGCACCTTGTCCTGCAGCTGGATCAGCCTGGCGATCTCGGGATTGGGGTGGCGCTTGAGGAAGGAGAGCAGGGCGGCGCGACAGCAGCCCAGCTCGCTGATCAGGCTCTCGCACTCGCGGTTGGGACATTGCGGCACCAGGGCGGTGACCAGTTCGGAGGCGAGCTTGAGGTAACGCAGCTCGTAGGCGGGCTCTTCCATGGCGCGCCAGAAATCGGCCAGCCGGTGACAGGTGGCGACCCGCATGCTGGCCAGTTCGTCCAGATCGCCGGACGCCAGCTCATACACCTCGCCAAGGGCCTGCTGATAGAGGCAGATGGCCGCCCCCAGTGCCCCCTTGCCGAGGGCATTCTCCGCCTCCAGCATGTAACGCTGCCAGTTCTGATTCGTCATCTTCCTCTCCTCTACCTACATGAGTGGAGCCTGTATCATGGCCAATTGAGAATAAATATCAACCAGACCCTTTGTGCAGGTTTTGACCACCTCTGCCCCATCGACTTGGCATCGCCCTCCCCATCCCTTACCATCTGGCCTCTTCTGTCGGGAGCCCCTTCCTCATGCAAAAAACCCGTTCATCCCAGGCGCTGGGCTGCTCCATCCTGTGCGTGCCCCGCCTGCTGGTCTGGATCTATTAGCTGCGCCGACTCGCGCATCCAATCCCGATCCATTCAACGAGGAACACAGCAATGACCATCTGCCAACACTGGTCGCAGGTCGAATACCTGCATCTGACGGTGACCAATCCCAACATCTGCCTCAAGGGGCGACACAGCTACTACTCGGGAGCCTGGGACGGCCCCTTCGAAGAGGAAGTCGTGCGCTACCTGCACGGCGACCGCTGGAGCCGCTCCGCCGACACCGGCTGGGAGCCGATCTGGCACATAGACCGGCTCCATCTAGGCGACTATGTGCAGATCGCCGCCGGGGTGAAGATCATCATGGGCGGCAACCACACCCACAACCCGGCCTTCATCAGCACCTATCCCTTCGCCACCCCGGAGGCCCTGCAACGCAGCTATAGACCCGCCGGCGATACCCGCATCGGCAATGACGTCTGGATCGGCATGGAAGCCATGATCATGCCGGGCGTCACCATAGGGGATGGCGCCATCATCGCCGCCCGCAGCCTGGTCACCCGGGATGTGCCGCCCTATTGCGTGGTGGCCGGCTCCCCCGCCAGAGTGATCCGCCAGCGCTTCCCCCAGGACGAGATAACCCGGTTGCTGGCGCTGGCCTGGTGGGATTGGCCGGATGAGCAGGTGCAGGCCCTGCTACCGCTGATCCAGCAAGGAGAGGTGGCGCTGCTGGAACAAGCCGCCGCCCGCTGGCAGGATGCCAGCCAGGGAGAATAGATGCGGGGCGCCCAGGCGCCCCGCATCAGTCCCATTCTTGCCCCTGATTCAGCTGCCACTGCGCGGCGGGTTGAGGCGACACTGCTTGCCGGGATAGCCCGGCAAGCCCTTGGCCTTGTCATTGCACGCCAGCCGCTTGGCCTGGGCGAGGCGATCCGCCAGGTTGGCGGCATTGACCGGCAGCCAGTCCATCTGCTGGCCGAGCCAGCTGGCCCAGGCAAACTCGACGAAGTAGACCTGATCCTTCTTGCTGAAATAGCCCGCATCCTGCAGCAGGCCCGCCAGGGTTCGGTAGGGGTAATCCGGCAGCTCGCCGATGTGCCTCGGCAACTGCTGCGGGGTCAGCGGCTGGCCCTGCTCATCCTTCAGCCAGGCCCAGTGGTGATTCTGCATCTGGCTCCAGAAGCTGGCCTTGTCCTGCAGCCGGGCGATCACCTTGACCCGCGCCCGCTTCACCCCCTGCTGCCACAGCGCCTTGCTCAGGTGGTGCCGGTCCACCAGCCAGTAGCCGCCATCGGGGGCGATGACGACGGGGATCTCCTTCTTCTTCATCAACTTGTCGAGCTGCTCTGCACTCTTGTCGGCCAGCTCGGCCTGGGTGCTGTCGACCTGTATCTGGCCCACACCGCCCTGGGTCGGGTGCAGCTGATCCAGACTGACCTCGCACCAGCTGCCCACCTGGCTGGTGCGCTCGCAGGGCGCCAGCGCCCAGGCACCCTGGCTCAGTAGGCAAGCCAGCAACATCCATGCTCTCATCGTTCACTCCTCTTCCCGCGCGCGGCGCGGGGACAAATAAGGCGCCATGAGGCCCCGGATATCAGGGGACTCAGGCTGGCGGTCTGACCAGCAAAGGGGATATCATAATTTCCCATCTGGCGGCGATCATTTCTCGCCGAGTTTTCTCCCCGCTTCACACAATTTGAAGGATCAACCATGAAAGGATGGAGTCCCCTGCTGGCCCTGCTTGGCGCCGCCTGTGTCCAGGCCGCCGATGTTCCCCCCGGCACCCAACTCGCCGCTGAGCAGGCGGTCGTGCGTCATCTCAAGGACGAGCCGACCAGCCTGAGCCCGCTCAAGCTGGTCGGTCTGCCCGAGCTGCAGGTGCTGCGGGATCTCTACGAGGGGTTGCTGACCCAGGGGCCGGATGGCAAGGTATTGCCCGGGGTCGCCGAACGCTGGGAGAGCGAGGATAACCAGCAGTTTACGTTCCATCTGCGACCGGATGCGCGCTGGTCCAACGGGGATCCGGTGCGGGCCGCCGACTTCGTCTACGGCTGGCGCAAGCTGGTGGATCCCAAGGAGGCCGCCACCTTCGCCTGGTTCGCCCAGCTGGCCCACTTCACCAACGTGGACGAGATAGTGGCGGGCAAGCTGGCTCCCGAGGCACTCGGGGTGGAGGCGCTCGACGACCACACCCTGAGGGTCAGGCTCTCCCAGCCGGTGCCCTACTTCCTGAGCCTGCTGACCCACCCCAGCCTGTCGCCGCTGCACCGAGCCAGCATGGAGCAATATGGCAACCAGTGGACCCAGCCGGGCAAGCTGGTCGGCAACGGCGCCTTCGTGCTGAGTCACCGGGTGGTGAACGAGAAGCTGGAGCTGACCCCGAACCCCTACTACTGGGATCGCGCCCACACAGTGCTGACCAGGGTTACCTTCGTGCCCATCAACCAGGAGAGCGCCGCCACCAAGCGCTACCTGGCGGGCGATCTGCAGATCACCGAATCCTTCCCCAAGGAGCTGTACCAGAAGCTGATGAAGCAGATCCCGGGGGAGGTCTATACCCCGGAGCAGCTCGGCACCTACTACTACGCCTTCAACACCCAGCAGGCGCCGCTGAACGATGTGCGGGTGCGCAAGGCGCTCTCCTACAGCATCGATCGGGGGCTGATCGCCAACAAGGTGCTGGGCACCGGCGAGAAGCCGGCCTATCACTTCACCCCGGACGTGACCGCGGGCTTTGAGCCCGCCGCCAACCTGCTCTCCAGCAGCAGCCAGCGCGAGCTGGACGAGAAGGCCAGGGCCTTGCTGAAAGAGGCGGGCTACGGCCCGACCAGGCCACTCAAGCTGACCCTGCTCTACAACACGGCGGAGATCCACAAGAAGATGGCGCTGGCCATCGCCAGCCTGTGGAAGCAGAAACTGGGGGCCCAGGTCGAGCTCACCAATCAGGAGTGGAAGACCTATCTCGACAGCCGCCAGAGCGGCCAGTTCGAGGTGATCCGCTCCTCCTGGGTGGCCGATTACAACGATCCTTCCGCCTTCCTCGGCCTGTGGGGCTCTCATCACAGCGGTAACATGGCCCGCTTCGCCAACGCCCGCTACGACGAGCTGCTGGCCCTGGCGGCCAGGAGCCAGGATGAGCGCGAGCGGGCCCGGCTGTTCGATGAGGCCGAGACCATACTGCTGGATGAGGCGCCGATCGCCCCCATCTACCAGTACACCAATGCCCGGCTGATCAAGCCCTGGCTCAAGGGCTACCCCATCAACAATCCGGAAGACGTGGCCTACAGCCGCCAGCTCTACCTCATCAAGCACTGATACGGAACGGGGCCAGCCCGACTGGCCCCATTTCGGCATTGTCCCGATCCCCGCTCTCGGCATAAAATGCCGCCATCCTGACTCCAGCCGGCCACCCGTCCCCATCCGTAATGCGTGTTCTCCTCCTGCTTGCCCTGTGCGGCGCCCTGCCCGTCCAGGCGGCCAATGAAGCCGAATGCCGACAGGCCTTCACCGAATGGATGCTGGATCAGCAACAGCAGTTCAGCGATCGCAAGGCCAGCAAGATGGAGCGGCGCAAGGCCGAGCGTGCCATCGATCAGGTGCGCGAGGAGTTCGCCAAGCGGGAGAGCTTCTGCCAGGCCATGGCCTGGGTCGCCCGCGATCAGGACAGGGATCCCCGCTTCAACCCGAGGGCCGGCGAGATCCACGACTTCAGCCAGGTGCGCTAAGCCCCGGCCCGCGACCAGTTCCCTCCGTCGCGACAGCGGCTGCTAACCCTCTCCCGCCAGCGTCCCCCTTTTAGCCATAGAACCAATACCTGAGTCGGCTCCTGCCGACTCGTCCATGACCTTAACGCGCCCTTCGCCTCCCTGAGCCCCCGACCACACCAGCGCCCCTCCCCGCACCGTTCACTCCCCTCCATAAATCCCACTCTACCCATATGGGGCCTTTCATTTACTTGTAACAAAAATGTAAATGAAATGACCTCTATGCCCGCCATAACAGTCAGTTTCCACCGTGCCTCAACCAAAAGGACTTCATGATGCACAAGACCCTGAGTTACTCCGCCCTGCTGCTGGCCTGCCAGTTGCCGTTGCAGGCGCTGGCCGATACCGACGTCTACCTCACCAACAACGGCCCCGAGCCCTTGCAGCTGGAGATCCGCCAGAGCGGCAGCGGCCAGTTGCAGCCGGGCAGCCAGTGGACTCAGCACAGGACAGAGCTGGGCCCCTGGGAGAGCGCCATGGTGCTCAGCTTCAATCGCTACGAGGGGGTGAAGGCGGGCAAAAACTATCTGTTCGAGACCCGTGTCACCACCGCCGGCGGCGACACCTATCGCCTCAACCAGCTGATGGAGGGTACCTGGTGGAACACCACACTGCAGCACGGCGGTGAGACGCCGACCGCCAGCTCCGGCTGGCAGAGCGATCGCGTCCTGCATCGCACCCAAGGCCCGCAGGAGCTGGCCTTCGCCGCCAAGTACACCGGCCGTTACGACGATCTGCACTATATGCTGACCCCCGCCCGGCAAGAGGAACAGCCGGAGCCGGCGGAGGACAAGCTCAAGGTGGCCAGCTACAACGTCTGGGCCCTGCCGGTGATCGCCTCCAGCATCGGCGAGCGGCTGACCCTGCTGCCCGACTATCTCAAGGGCTATGACGCCCTGCTGCTGCAGGAGGTGTTCGATGGCCGGCGCGAGGGCTTCCTGCAGGCGCTGGCGAAGGAGTATCCCTACCAGACCAAGGTGCTCGACAAGCCGGGGATCAACATCCACGACGGCGGCGTGGTGATCGTCAGCCGCTACCCCATAGTGCGCGAGGCCCAGCTGGTCTATCCCCAGTGCACCGGCACCGACTGCTTCGCCGACAAGGGGGTGATGTACGCCGAGGTGATCAAGGGCGGCAAGGCCTGGCACCTGTTCGCCACCCACACCGCCAGCTTCGACACCGACGAGGCGAGGCGGCTGCGCCAGATCCAGTTCGGCCAGATCCGCAGCCTGGCCACCAGCCTCAAGATCCCGGCCACGGACACCGTCATCTACGGCGGCGACTTCAACGTCAACAAGCGCAAGTTCGCCGACGACTACGCCAACATGCTGGCCAATCTGAACGCCCATGCCCCCGCCTATGGCGGCTACACCGAGGCCACCTTCGATCCCAGGCTCAATCCCTACGCTGGCGGGCCCCTCTCCGGCGGTGCCAACGTCGAGTACCTGGACTATCTGCTGGTGAGCCGGGAGTACGGCGCCGCCAGCCACAACCTCAACAGCGTCTGGATCCCGCGCAGCAGCGATGGCAGCCTCTGGCCCGCCAGCAACCTCTCCGATCACTTCCCGGTCAAGGGAGAGATAGCCCGATGAAACGCCGCCACGGGATCCTGGCCCTGGCGGTCCTCTCGCTGTTGCTGCTCACGCTCGGCCGGCAGGATGAGTCCGGATCGGCGGCGGCAGCCTCCCAAGCAGGGACGCCGCCGAGTGCCAGCCCGCCGCAGCCCGTTCAGCCGGGGGTCGCCGCACATGACGCCACCGCCACCGCGGCCACTGGCGCCACCAAGGCACCCCAGAGCTGGCGCGCCATGCCGGAGGGGATGAGCCAGCAGCTCGCCGGTGACATCGCCGACAGCGATCAGCCGCTGGTCGAGCGGCTGGCCAATCTGGCCGGCGTGGAGTCGCAGTGGCTGAGCGAGGGGGAGAGCCTGACCCTGTTGCAGGGGCGCTACGCCGAGGCGCTGGCGCAGCTGGCCAGCGATGGCGAACAGCTGACCCTGGCCGAGCGGCTGGCCGCCCTGACCCGGCTGCAGGATGAGTGGGCGGCGCAATACCCGGATCTGGCGGCGGATCTGTTCAACCCGGATGCCCGCCTGCAGCAGGCGCGTCAGCTATGGGGGGACGAGGAGCTGGAGACCCTGGCGCGCCACTTCCTGCCCGCCGGGCGGGCCGAGGCCAGCCTGGCCTTCGCCGGGGCGCGCCAGCAGCAGCTGGATCAACGCAGCCGCTATCAGCTGCAGCTGGCCGAGCTGGAACAGCAACTCGCGGCCAGTCAGGGCGCCATGGACGACGAGCGCTGGCAGCAGCACAGGGAGCAGGTGCTTGGCCAGTTCAGGCGCGACTTCTTCGTCCAGGAGCAGGGCAGGCCCCGAACGGATTGACGCCAGGCTGACATCACGGTCCGGCACGCAGCAGACACGAAAAAGGGCCCGTTACGGGCCCTTTTTATTGCTCAATCGCCTCAGGCCAGCGGGTAGCTGGCCGCCAGCCCGTTCTCGCAATGCCAGTTGGCCCACAGCTTGTCATCGCTGCCCATCTGCAGGGTGGCGAAGTTGCGGGTGCGCAGGTAGAGGGTGGCGCCGAACGGCTTGATCAGCTCGGTGCGGATCAGCCGGCTCTCGTCGAGATACTCGGGCTCATCGTTGGTCATGGCGAGGATCCCCATCCACTGGAACTGGGTCGGGCAGGGATGCACTATGCCGGAGGAGACCAGCTGATGCACATTCATCACCCCCTTGCCCACCCGCCTGTCCTGAATGACCCCGAGGCAACCCACGTGCACATCCCCCGACAGGATCAGGGTTCTGGACGCCCCCTTGTCGGCCTTGCGCCGCTGCTGGGCGTTGTCCAGCAGCCGCATGATGAGGCGGGCCCGCTCCCCCTCGTGCGCCTTGGCGCGCCAGTGATCCTTGAGATCGTCGGTCAGCTCCTCCTCCCAGGGGGTGGCATCCAGCGCCGCCTCGGTGAAGGCGAAGTCCCGATAGACCACCGGCACCCCCGCCATCACCAGCAGGTGCCCCTCGCTGCAAGCGGCCAGCGCCCCATTGACCTGATCCCACTGCCCCCGGCTCATCACCTGGCTCTGGCTGCGGGTCGCCCTGTTGTCCAGCGCCAGGATCTGATAGCCCCTAAAGGTCAGCCGCCAGGAGTGGTGACTCAGGTTCACCGGATCCAGCAAGGATCCATTGGCGCCGGAGCGCAGCTGGAACAGCCGGAAATACTTGGCGGCGGCGGCATAGATGGCCTGGTAGACCTCGCAGCCCTGCAAGTCGGCGGGGTAGCTGCCCCAGCCATCGAAGATGTCGTGATCGTCCCACATCATGGCATTGGGCACCCGGGCCAGCATGCGCGCCACCTCGGGGCGGCCCCACTGCTTGCAGTAGAGCTCGCAATAGAAACGATCGATCTGCTCCTCCATGGTGCGGGTCGCCTTGCGTTTGACCTTCTCGGTTCTGTCCAGCTCGTTCCAGGCCTTCAGGGTCGGCACCGTGGTCCAGAGAGAATCGGCATAGACCTGATCCCCCCCCATCAGCAGCAGAGAGAAGGGATGCGCCTGGTGTTCAGCGGCAAGCTTGTCCCACATGGCGTAGGGCTGGGGGGTGGAGGTGAGCAGCTTGAAGTCGGAGAAACCGTTGCAGGAGGCATAGCCAATCAGCACCTGATCTTTCAGGCCCGGCAGATGAAACTGCCACTGCTCAGCCCCGGCCAGATCCTGGGCGGGCACCCCATCCAGCAGGATCTCGTAGCCGATGGTGCCGGTCTTGGCCTTGGCGGGGGCCGACCAGAGCGCTCGCCAGAAGCCGCCTTTGGGGGTATCCGCCTGCTTGCTGGCGGCCAGCAGCTTGCCATTGACTCTGACGTCAGCCGCCTTGCAGTCCGCTCCCGCCAGAAAACAGATGCTGTATTGTGTGTCGGATTCGAGCCCCAGCAGGGGGCCCATTACCAAAGTCGTCATCGCTTATCCCTCCATGATTTCACCCATGCAGCATAGCGAAACAGGCGTCCTTTGATACTGACCAGCTGGGAGGCGCTATCTCAGGCGGCGGCGAGCGACATCACGCCTTGCCCTTGAACTGCTTGACGCTGCGCTTGTTGGCGGTGCGGCGATTCGCCTGCTTGTCTCTGGGGGCGCGCTTGCCCTCCCCGCTGGCGGGCTGGTCGGTCACCGGGAAGCCGGCCAGTTCGGCCAGCGCCAGCTCACGGCCGGTCAGGGTGCGGATGGCGGCGAGGGTCTCGGTCTCGCCGTGGCAGACCAGGGACATGGCGAGCCCCTTGCGCCCGGCGCGGGCGGTGCGGCCGATGCGATGCACATAGACGGGGGCGCTGGCGGGCAGGTCCAGGTTGATCACCACGGGCAGCGCCTCCACATGGATGCCACGCGCCATCAGGTCCGTGGCCACCAGCACCCGTACCTTGCCCGCCTTAAAGTCGGCAAGCGCCTGCTCCCGCACCGCCTGATCCTTGTCCCCATGCAGGGCCGCCACCGCTATACCCGCCTTGGCGAGCTTCCTGGCCACCCCGTCGGCATCGTCCCTGGCGCTGATAAACACCAGCACCTGAGGCCAATCCTGCTCCTTGAGCAAGCCGATCAGCGCCGGCACCTTGCCGCTCTTGTTGACCAGATAGAGCCGCTCCTCGATCTCGCTCACCAGGCCGTTGAGCGGATCCGCCTCGATGCGCACCGGGTTCGTCAGCAGACCGGTGGCCAGGCTCTCCAGCTCGGTTGGCAGGGTGGCGGAGAACAGCAGGTTCTGCCGCTGCGCAGGCATGGCGTTCATCAGCCACTGGATATCGGGCCAGAAGCCCATCTCCAGCAGGCGATCCGCCTCATCCAGCACCAGCGCACGCAGGTTGCTCAACCCCAGCAAGCGCTGGGCCAGCAAGTCGCGCAGCCGCCCCGGGGTCGCCACCAGCAGTTGCGGCCCCAGCGCCAGCTCGGCCTGTTGCTGCTCCTGCGCCACCCCGCCACACAGGGTCAGGACACGCAGCCCCAGCGCCTCGGCACCTCCCTGCAGCGCGGCGCTCACCTGGGTGGCCAGCTCGCGGGTCGGCACCAGCACCAGCCCCTGCACCCGATCGGAGGTCGAGTCCAGCCGTTGCAGCAACGGCAGACCGAACGCCAGGGTCTTGCCGCTGCCGGTCTGGGCCAGCGCCAGCAGATCCTGCCCCGCCAGCGCCACCGGAATGGCTAGTTGCTGGATGCGGGTCGGGGTATGCAAGTCGGCAGGCAGGGCGGCCAGCAGGGCGGGAGCTAGGGCGAGTTCGTTAAAGGTCATGGGCTAGGCAGGTATCGGCTGAATAAGAAGTGGGAGGCGAAGTCTAGCCAGACTGCCCTGATAAGTAAAAGGATGGTGCCGACTCCGGCGCCGCCAAGGATTGTGGGGGGCAGGATAAAGAAACGGGGGTGAACTCCCCGCGCCAGAAATAAAAACGGCCTGCGCCTGTGTTGAAACAGGGCAGGCCGTCGGGCAATCAGGGTGCTTACGAGATTACAGCACGGCCAGGGCGGCGGCGTAGTTCGGCTCGTCGGCGACTTCGGCTACCAGCTCGCTGTGCAGCACCTTGTTGTGCTCATCCAGCACGACGATGGCACGGGCGGCCAGGCCAACCAGCGGACCGGAGGAGAAGGCCACGCCGTAATCCTGCAGGAAGGAGACGCCACGCATGGTGGACAGGCTCACGACCTTGTCCAGGCCTTCGGCGCCGCAGAAGCGGGACTGGGCGAACGGCAGATCGGCGGAGATGCACAGCACCACGGCGTTGTTCAGGGCGCTGGCCTGCTCGTTGAACTTGCGCACAGAGGTGGCGCAGGTCGGCGTATCGACGCTCGGGAAGATGTTCAGGATCTTGCGCTGACCGGCGTAGTCCGCCAGGGTCACATCGGACAGATCCTTGGCAACCAGGGAGAAGGCCTTGGCCTGCTCACCGGCGACGGGGAGGTGACCGGAAACGGAGACGGGGTTGCCTTGCAGGGTGACGGTATTGCTCATGTTGTGTCCTCTAATTATCTAAGGGGGATCCAGGCTCCCAGTATAGGCCCAGCCGGACGGGACAAACACCCGCCAATAAGAGGGATATGTCCCGTTCGGCTCAAGTCGACTTACCCTCACCACAATAAGAGCGGGATATATCCTCATCCCCTGACTGACAAACCGCCTCCCGAACAAGAGGGGAGATTAGGGCTTGACCTTGGACTAAGCACCAAGGTTTACACTCCCCTCAGTTTTCAGCGCTCCCGCACCGACGGGATCCACTCAAGAGGGATTCACCATGAGCAAATCCTGCTGTAATCATCAGCACGCCGCAGCCCCCATCAAGGCCGTCAACAAGGCCGTAAATAGGGCAGACACCGGCCAGGCCCAGCATCGGCACGACAGCCACTGCTGCGACCAGGTCGCGCCGGTCAGCGCCTGCGCCAGCCCGGCCCCCCATGATCATCAGGATAAGGGGGGGAACGAATCGCCCGGGGATGACGAGCCCCCCCGAGGAGGCTGTCACGGCCAGGGCTGCTGCAGCCCGTCCCCCTCCCACGACCATGACCATGAGCATGAGCATGAGCATGAGCATGAGCATCATGCCGAAGCGGCCGAGGCGAGCGAGCCCTTGGGCGCGCCGGAGCAGCACAGTCGCCGCCACAGCTGGCAGGTGCTGGGGATGGATTGCCCCAGCTGCGCCCGCAAGATAGAGACCGCCGTCAGCCGGGTCCCTGGCGTGCAGCAGGCACGGGTGCTGTTTGCCACCGAGAAGCTGGTGGTGGATCTCGCCCCCGAGCTCTCCCCCGATCCCGTCACAGCCGCCGTGCTGGCCGCAGGCTTCCGGCTCAAGGGCGAGACCCGGGGCAAGACGGCCGAAACCCACCGCAGCCCGGTGATGAGCCTGCTCGGCAACTTATTTGGCAAATATGGGCAACCCCTCTCCCTGGCCGCCCTGATGCTGGTGGCCGCCCTGCTGCCGGCCCAGATCGGCCAGCCGCTGTTTATCCTGGCGACCCTGTGGGGACTCTGGCCCGTCGCCCGCAAGGCCTGGGCCCTGACCAGAAGCGGCTCCCCCTTCGCCATCGAGACCCTGATGACGGTGGCGGCGCTCGGCGCCCTCTTCCTCGGCGAGACCGCCGAGGCGGCCATGGTGCTGCTGCTGTTCATGCTGGGGGAGCACCTGGAGGCCTATGCCGCCGGCCGCGCCCGCGCCGGCGTCACCGCCCTGATGGCGCTGGTGCCCGACAAGGCGCTGCGCATTCGCACCACGACACAGGGTGAGGAACGGGAGGAGGTCGCGGCCGACGAGCTGCGCCCCGGCGACATCATAGAGATAGCCCCCGGCGCCCGCCTGCCGGCGGATGCCCGCCTGCTGGACGCCCTCGGGGCCTTTGATGAGAGCGCCCTGACCGGTGAATCCATCCCGGTGGAGCGCCGTCAGGGCGACAAGGTGCCCGCCGGCAGCCTGGCGGCGGATCGGGTGCTGCGCCTGGAGGTGGTCTCCGAGCCCGGCAACAACGCCATCGACCGCATACTGCACCTGATCGAGGAGGCCGAGACCCAGCGCGCGCCCATAGAGCGCTTCATCGACCGCTTCAGCCGCTGGTACACCCCGGCCATGATGCTGGTCGCCCTGCTGGTGGTGATAGTGCCGCCGCTCGCCTTCGGCCAGAGCTGGGACGAGTGGATCTACCGCGGGCTGGCGCTGCTGCTCATCGGCTGCCCCTGCGCCCTGGTGATCTCCACTCCGGCGGCGGTGACCTCCGCCCTGGCGGCGGCGACCCGGCAAGGGGCCCTGATCAAGGGGGGCGCGGCACTGGAGCGGCTGGCCCACGTGGACACGGTCGCCTTCGACAAGACCGGCACCCTGACCCTGGGCAAGCCGCAGCTGACCGAGCTGATAAGCCTGGATGGCCGACCAGAGGCCGAGCTGCTGGCGCTGGCCGCCGCCATCGAGCAGGGCTCCCATCACCCGCTGGCCAAGGCCGTGGTGGCCGCCGCCAGCGAGCAGGGGCTGACCCTGGCCGCGGCAAGCGAACTGCGTGCCCTGCCGGGCATGGGGGTGGAGGGACTCATCGACGGCGCCCTCTGGCAACTGCTGGCCCCGAGCCGGATCCCGAGCCTAGATGAGGCCATCAACCAGCAAGTCAGCCGCCTGGAGGCACAGGGCAAGACGGTGGTGGTGCTCTGTCAGGCACCCTCACCCCACCCTCTCCCAGAGGGAGAGGGAACTGCTCTCACCACACCGGTCGCTCTGTTGGCGCTGCGCGACCAGATCCGGCCAGACGCCGCCGCGGCGCTGCAGGAGCTGAGGGCGCTGGGGCTGCAGAGCATCATGCTGACCGGGGACAACCCCCGCGCCGCCGAGGCCATTGCCACCGAGCTCGGCATGGGCTGGCGCGCCAGCCTGCTGCCGGAGGGCAAGGTGGAGGAGATCGCCAAGCTGGCCGAGCACCGCAAGGTGGCCATGATAGGGGATGGCATCAACGACGCCCCCGCCATGAAGCGGGCCAGCATAGGCATCGCCATGGGCGGCGGCACCGACGTGGCGCTGGAGACCGCCGATGCGGCCCTGACCCACAACCAGCTCGGTGGCCTCGCCGCCATGATCCGGCTGTCGCGCTCGGCGCTCGCCAACATCCACCAGAACATAGCGCTGGCGCTGGGGCTCAAGGCCATCTTCCTGGTCACCAGCCTGCTCGGCATCACCGGGCTCTGGATAGCGGTGCTGGCCGATACCGGCGCCACCGCCCTGGTCACCGCCAACGCCCTGCGGCTGCTGCGCAAGCGCTGATCCTCGGCTCCGGCCACACACCAAAAGCCGTCACCCCGGGGTGACGGCTTTTCTCTTTCCCCCTCCCCCTGGCACCAGCGAAGCAGAACCTGCAAAGAAAAAGCGCGGCTGCCCTCTGGCAGTCGCGCTTTGTGCTTAGTCTCTCGGCTTATCCCACCCTTGGCGAGGTGGAATTCAACCCTGGGCTGCCGAGCCAGCCCAGAGCTCGATGGGTCTCCTTACTTGGCGCTGCACTCCTGAATGACCACGGTACCGGCGCTGACCCCTGCCGGGTCAACCTTCACCAGCACGCTCCACAGGCCTTGCGGCAGGGTGATGCTGTTGTTGGAGCTCCCCGGCTCGGAGAAGGCGAAGGGGTAACCCGTTTCGGGCTGGACGGCACCGCCACCATTGAGCAGGTACTCCTTGCTCCAGTCTTCGTTGGCAACCTTGAACTCAGTGGTGCCCGCATAGCTGAACGCGGTCTGATAGATGGCGAGTGCGCCGTCCATCCCCTTGTAGCTCAACTGGTACTGGGGCTGGGCGTTCCAGCCGGACAGCTCACCCTTGACGAACAGGTTGTAGCCGAGCGGATTGCCCGCTACGGTATCCAGCACCTTGCAACTCTGCACCGGCTCGGTGAAGCTGACGCTCAGGCTGGGCTTGTCCTTGTTCATGGCGGTAAACACGAACTTGTAGGTGCCGGCCTTGTCTGCATTGAACGGCAGATCCCCACCGTTGGCACAGAGCCCGCTGATCTGGCCCGTCGCCAACTGGTCGGTATCGCTGCACTTGCCGTAGTTGATCGGTCCACCCCAGTCGCTACCGGCGATCTTCACCTGAGTCATCCCCAGCTGATCCGCCGTCACTTCGGTGGTGAACTCGTAGCTGAAGTTGCCACCGAAGTTCATCTTGTTGACCGGATCCCACTGGTTCAGGAAACCGCGCACGAAGACCTCGGTATCACCGAAGGGTGGCACCGTGCTCAGGTCCGTCTTCTTGCCCACCGGCAGGCCCGTACCCTGGGCACCGGCCTGTGGCTTGACGAACACGGCGGCCGACCAGGCCCCCAGCGTCAGCTGGCCGTTGTCGAACGCAGCGCCACTGGCGATGCTGCTACCAGCGTGATGAGCGCTGCTCAACACCATGCCGGAGAGATCGACAGGTTGATCCTTGCCGTCACGGAAGTCGCCGATACTCTGGCTGGCGTTGGTGGCGTTGATCATCACCACCAGGCCATCGATGGCCGGGTCCAGATCCGCCCCGGCGCTCGCGCCGTCATCCACCGACATCACTATGAGGCCCGGGATCTGATCCGGCCCGGTGTTGCGGAAGTCGACCCGCTTGATCACCTCGGCACCGCTGCCAAGACGCAGCAGACGGGAGGATTGACGCAGCTCGGCCAGCTCCTGATAGAAGCCCAGCATGCGCTCCATGTCAGCCCCGCTCGGCTTGACGTGCTGGCCGAGCACCTGCTCGATCAGCGGATAGTTGTCACCATCCTTGTCCTTGCGCGGCAAACCCTTGTCGAAGTTGTTGTCGGCCTGGGTGTAATCGACCCGGTTGTACCAGTCACCGGAGTCGTAGCTGTCCCGCTCCATGGACTTGGAGCGCAGCAGTTCACTGCCGGCATGGGTGAAGGGAATGCCCTGCCCCAGCATGGCAGTCGCGAGCGACACCCCCTGCATCCGCACCAGATCGGCCCCTGCCGGCGCCTTGTAGACCAGGTTGTCGAACAGGGTCTGGTTGTCGTGCTTGGAGACATAGTTCTGGATCTCGGTCGGATCCTGGGCATAACCGGCGGGCTGACCGTTGTAGTCGATGTCCGCCCCCTTCTTCGGCATGCCGTCCTTGTCGGTCAGCACGAACTCCTTGAGGTTGCCGGCCATGCCGAGGCGCACCAGATCGGACTGGTGCAGCGCGGTCGCCAGATCGACGCCGTCCACCTCGTTCGGATCCACGAAGGCGCCGTTGCCGAAGCCCTGGGTCTTGCGAATGAGGTCGCCGCCGTCAAACGGGCTGCCGCCACGGACCGCATCCCGCAGCCGGTCGGAGAAGGAGCCGATGCCGGTGCCGCCAAGGTGTTTCTGGGTGGCCTGCACGAAGCGCTTGTCATCCTGCACCTCGCCGAAGTTCCAGCCCTCGCCGTAGAAATACATCTCGGGGTTGACCTTCTTCACCTCGGCCAGCGCCTGCACTATCTGATCCTTGGGATGGTGACCCATCAGATCGAAGCGGAAGGCATCGATCTTGTAGTCCCGCGCCCAGGTCACCAGGGAGTCGTCGACGAGCTTGGCGAACATGGCGTGTTCCGGCGCCGTGTTGGAGCAGCAGGTGGAGTTCTCGACCGAGCCGGTCTCCGGGTTCAGGCGCTGGTAGTACCAGGGCACTATCTTGTCGAGCACCGACTTGGCGCCGAGCCCGGCCTCGTTGGTGTGGTTGTAGACCACGTCCATCACCACGTTCATGCCGATGTTCTGCTTGATGGCCTGCACCATCTCGCGGAACTCCTTGATCCGGGTCGTCCCCTCCGCATTGGTGGCGTAGGAGCCTTCCGGGGCGGTGTAGTGATAGGGGTCATAACCCCAGTTGAAGGAGTCCACCCCGCGCAGATAGCCATACAGCTCCTGCACCACGGGGTTCTCCTTGCTGTCTACGCTCTGCAGCTCGGTCAGCACCGATTCTATGGTCTGGCCGCCGCCACAGTGGCTGGCGAACTTGGAGTTCTTGACCTCGGCATTCACCTCGCACAGCTTGCTGAAGTCGTCGCCGATGTTGGCGACCTTGGCCGGATCTTCGTTGATGGTGGCGATGTCGAACACCGGCAGCAGGTGCAGGTGGCTGACGCCGCTCTTGGCCAGGGCCTTCAGGTGGGTGACCGGCTTGCTGTCGCCGTCGGTCAGCCCCAGGAACTTGCCGCGGTGCGCAGGCAAGGTGCTCTCATCGTTGCCGGTCAGATCCCGGACATGGGCCTCGTAGATGGTGATGTCGGCCGGGTTCTGCTGGCTGTGGGGCGCCTTCAGGCTGTCCCAGCCCGCCGGCTTGAGGGCCGGATCGTCCAGGTCCACCACCTGGCTGAACTCGGAGTTCATGGCGAGGCTCAGGGAATAGGGGTCGGTCACCTGGTAGGATTCCAGCTTGCGGCTGAGGGGGTGATAGACCTCGATGGCGTAGCGGTAGTACTTGCCCACCAGATCCGCGCCGCCCTGCAGGCTCCAGCTGCCGCTGGCCTCGTCTTGTGTCATGGCACGCTCGCCGAGGGACTGATGCTGCTCATCGAACAGCGCCAGCTTGACCGACTTGGCGGTCGGCGCCCACAGCCGGAAGGTGACGTTGCCACCCTCAACCATGGCGCCATAGCTCAGCTTGGTGGCGGCCTCGGCATAGACTGCATCCAGGGCGCCGGCGCTCTGCACCAGGGTGGCCCCCTGCAGTATGCCCTCGGCATCGGTACCGATCGCTACCAGCTCACCCTTGAGCAGGGGCTTGAGATCCTTACCGGCAGGAAGGGCGAAGGCGGCGGCATCCTTGAGGTGCGGATACTTGGCCTGCTGCTCGGCACTGAGACTGGTCGGGGTCAGGCTGAGGTAGGGGAAGTCGAACACCCCTTCCGCATTGGCCTTGATGGTGCCGGACTCTGTGTAGTAGAGCCGCACATGGGGTTTGTCCTTGCCCCCTTGCCAGATCAGGGTGTTGCCATCGATCAGGTGGGCGCTGGCCCCGGCCACGCCGAAGGCGGCGCTGAAGGCCTCGGCACGGCTGCCGAAGATCTCGCTCTTGCCCGCAACTATGGCCACGGTGCGATCCGGGTGCTCGCTGAAGATCACCTTCATGTCGGCGCCGGTCAGGTTCGCCATATCGCCGTTGCGGGCGATGAAGTTGATGCAGCCTTCCATCTTGGCGAGCGGCACCACCCAGCTGGGACCGAAGCCGTCCACCGCCGCCGGTGTCTTGCTGGCGTCATCCCAGCTCGCGTTCAGGCCGCTGTCGGCGGTGGCATTACAGGCATCGTTGTTCCACAGGTGCAGGCTGTGGCCGGCGAAGGGCCCTTCGATGCCGCGCGCCGCGCCGGTCTGGGTGTCAACCAGGGCGATCACCGCCTGATCGGGCCCGGCCACCAGCTGCTCGGCCGGAGGCTGTACATTGGGGAGGCGGGCGACGGGCCCATCCTGGGAGGGTGGAGTGGAGGGCGAGGAGCCGTTGTCATTACAGCCAGACAAAAGCGCGAGCAGTGAGGCTGTTACCAGCGCCACCTTGGTCTTTTTCATATCCATTTTTTTATAATTCCCGCTGTAGTTAGTCTCGATATTCGAGTACCCGGTCGCAGCCGAGCGGTGTCATATTAGTCAGCGGGGATTGTTGTAAATGTGAGCAGGCAGGCAAAAAAAACCAACCAGTTTCAACAAGATAACGTTTTCATAACGAAAATTGGAGCGAGCTCACAGACTTGGGGCGATATTCACCCCATCACTTGGGAGAACCCCATGACGCAGGAAAAACCAATTTCCGATCAACTGGATACCGAGGGTGATGCAGATGACGCGAATCGATGAGCAAGCGAGGCGACTGGATGAGGAGTATCAGGCCATCAGTCAGCTGTTCGATCAGTTTTGCCAGCAGGCCGGGGCGCTCGCCGAGCAGTACCGCTTCTTAAAGTGGCCCGACTACGAGGAGACACCGCCGCGGATCCGGGCCTTCACCCTGCTGGGGGAGCCGCGCGAGCTGCGGCTCCATTGCCAGCCGGGGGAACACGGCATCCTGCACGGCATCATCCAGATCGTCGATGAGGAGGAGCAGCTCCATGCCAGCCTGGGATTCAGGGCCGACGGCCATCTGCTGCTGGAGTCGGGCCGCCTGCTGGACAACCCGCCCGGGCTGCTGCTCAAGCTGCTGATCGGCTCCATCTGGAAGGATAAGTCCTCGGCAGCCACCAGCCAGCCTCACTGAGCCGGTGCGGCGGCCGCGCCTCAGCCCTGAGCTATCTCTATGGTCACATGGACCAGCTCCTCGTGGATGGCGAGCCGCTCGCGGATCTGCTGCGGCGGCACCGGCTGTGCCATCCGCAGCGACAGCACGCAGGCATACTGCTGCTGCCCCACCCGCCAGACGTGCAGATCGCGGATCTCCGCCGCCGGCCCCTCGGCGATCACCTCGCGGATCTCCGCCACCAGGGGGGTATCCATCTCGGCATCCAGCAGCACGCGACCGGTGTCGCGCAGCAGGCCCTTGGCCCACAGGGCCACCAGCACCGCGCCCACTATCCCCATCAGGGGATCCAGCCAGTCGGCGCCCCACAGCATGCCGCCCACCAGGGCGAAGATGGCCAGTACCGACGTGGCCGCATCGGCCAGCACATGGAGATAGGCGGCCCGCAGATTCAGATCATGATGAGCATGGCCGTGGTCGTGATCATGGTGATCGTGCTGGTGACCGTGATGATCGTGGTGATGATCATCCTTGAGCAGCCAGGCACAGGCCAGGTTCACCAGCAGGCCGAGCAGGGCGATACCGATCGCCTGCTGATAGTGGATCGGGCTGGGATCCAGCAGCCGGGTGACCGACTCGAACAGCATCAGGCCGGCCACCCCCACCAGCAGCAGGGCGCTGGTGAAGCCGCCAAGCACCTCTATCTTCCAGGTGCCGAAGCTGAATCTGTGATCCCGGGCGAAGTGGCGGGCGGCGCGATAGGCCAGCACCGAGAGACCGAGCGCCAGCGCGTGGGAGCTCATGTGCCAGCCATCCGCCAGCAGCGCCATGGAGTTGAACACCCAGCCACCCGCGATCTCCGCCACCATCATGATGAGGGTGAGCAGCACGGCCCAGCGGGTCTTCTGTTCGGCCAGCGGATTCCCTTCGTGCACGACGGGTTGATGGCAGTGGAAGCTAGCGACGGATGACATGAATTTCTCCTGAGGGCGACAATACAATATACTATACCCCAGTATAGTTTTATCGCGTGAGAGGATCCTGCATGTCACACACGGTACACAACAAGAAGAAGCTGCTGGCGCGGGTGCGCCGCATCAAGGGTCAGACAGGTGCGCTGGAGAGCGCCCTGGAGCAGGAGACCGACTGCGCCGCCATCTTGCAGCAGATAGCCGCCATCCGTGGCGCCGTCAACGGCCTGATGCTGGAGGTGCTGGAGGGTCACATGCGCGAACATCTCGGGGCCGAAGAGGCCACCCAGGCCGAGCGGCTTGAGGATCTGGATCAGGTGGTGAGGGTGCTGCGCTCCTACCTGAAGTAAGGGCTCCCCTGCCTGCTTGCCATAGAATACTGTCGTCAAGCAGGCTGGGCGAAGCCGTTTCAGACTTGAGCCCTCGCCCGCTTTACGCCATGATGACCGCCGATCGTTGATCGCCTTACCCTGGATTCCATTTCGCAAGGACCCCCCATGTTTGAACACGTCGATGCCTATGCTGGCGACCCCATACTGACGCTAGTCGAGACCTTCCACAAAGACACCCGTGAGCAGAAGGTGAACCTGGGGATCGGCCTCTATTACGACGAGCAGGGCCGCATTCCGCTGCTGGCCTCGGTGCAGCAGGCCGAAGCCCAGCGTGCCGCCGCCCCGGCGCCGCGCCCCTACCAGCCGATGGAAGGGGCCGCCAACTACCGCAGCGCCGTGCAGCACCTGCTGTTTGGCGCCGACCACGAGGCGGTCAAGGCCGGCCGCATCGCCACCATCCAGACCATAGGCGGCTCGGGTGCGCTGAAGATCGGCGCCGATCTGCTCAAGCGCTACTTCCCGAGCTCAGAGGTGTGGGTCAGCAATCCGACCTGGGACAACCACAAGGCCATGTTCGAGGGGGCCGGCATCAAGGTGCACGACTACCCCTACTACGACGAGGCCAGCGGCGGCGTGCAGTTCGATGCCATGCTCGACTGCCTGGCTAGCCTGCCCGCCAAGAGCATAGTGTTGCTGCACCCCTGCTGTCACAACCCGACTGGGGTGGATCTCTCCCGCGCCCAATGGGACCAGGTGATCGCGCTGGTGGTCGAGAAGAACCTGATCCCCTTCATGGATATCGCCTATCAGGGCTTCGGTGACGGGCTGGAAGAGGATGCCTACGCCATCCGCGCCATGGTGGCCGCCGGTGTCAGCTTCTTCGTCAGCAACTCCTTCTCCAAGAACCTCTCCTTCTACGGCGAGCGCTGCGGCGGCCTGTCGGTGATCTGCCAGGATGCAGAGGAAGCGGGCCGGGTGCTGGGCCAGATGAAGGCGACAGTGCGTCGCAACTACTCCAGCCCCCCCACCCACGGTGGCCAGGTAGCCGCGGCCGTGATGAACGACGCCAAGCTGCACGCCCTCTGGGTGGACGAGGTGAGCGAGATGCGCACCCGCATCAAGGCCATGCGCCAGAAGCTGTTCGAGGTGCTGAGCGCCAAGGTGCCGGGCCGCGACTTTGGCTACTTCATCAGCCAGCGCGGCATGTTCAGCTACACCGGCTTCACCCCGGAGCAGGTCGATCGCCTGCGTGAGGAGTTCGCCGTCTATCTGGTGCGCTCGGGTCGCATGTGCGTGGCCGGCCTCAACAGCCGCAACGTCGATTACGTGGCCGACGCCATGGCCGCCGTGCTCAAGGGCTAAGCCTTCAGCCCCGCTTCGGCGGGGCTTTTTGTTTCCCCTCTCAGCCTTTTCTCAGGAGTTCCCATGGATCTGATCGCCCTCTCCCGCCCGAGAGCACGCCATCTGGTCGCCCCGCATCCCCTGCCCGCTCTTGTCCCGCCTCAGGAGGCTCCATGGATCTGATCGCCCTCTCCCGCCTGGGGGGACGCCATCTGGTCACCCTGCATCTGCTGCTGGACAGCCAGAGCGTCACCCGCACGGCGGAACGGCTCTGCACCACCCCCTCCTCCGTCAGCAAGACCCTCAACCAGCTGCGGGATCTGCTGGGGGATCAACTGCTCTACCGCCAGGGCAACCAGCTGCTGCTCACCCCTTTCGCCGAGCGCCTCGGCCCCAGTCTGCACCGGCTATTGAGCGAGCTGAACGGCCTCACCAGCCAGGGTGGCTTCGATCCCGCCAGCTGGCAGGGGGAGCTTAAATTTGCCCTGCGCGAGAGCGGCATGGTCTGGCCCATGGGCCCCATTCTGGGTCAGTTGATGCGGGAGGTGCCGGGGCTGGTGCCCGTCGTCTGGAACAAGGATGAGCGGGGGCTTGAGGCGCTGGCGGCGGGCAGGCTCGACTTCCTGATCCTGCCCCATGATCAGAGCCAACCCCTGCCCCGCCAACCCGGTCTGGTATGGGAGACCCTGCGGGAGGACCAGCTGGTCTGCCTGGTGCGGGAGGGCCATCCGGCCCTCGCCATGCCCTGGGATCTGGATGCCTACCTGAGCTGGCGCCACATCGCCATCCGCGATACCGAGCTGGCCAATCCCTTCTTCGAGCAGAGCCTGGCCCAGCTGCAGGTCAGGCGCCGGATAGGCGCCACCCTGCCGGATTTCGGCGGCGCGGCGGCCCTGCTGGCGCAGAGCGATCTGATCCTCACAGCAGTCAAAGGTTGGGCCGAGCAGGCCAGGCTCCCTGGACTGGTTGGCCTGCCCGTCCCCTTCGACTATGGCGCCGTGACCCACAGCCTGGTGTGGTACGGCCCGGCCGGGGAGGAGCCGGCCCGCCGCTGGTTCCGGCAGCGGATCCTGCAACTCGCCCAGGGGTTGGCCTGATGCCGGCAACGCCCTGCCCTCAGATGGCAGGACGCGCCGGCATAAGCGGCCTCAGGGTTTCTTGGTATAGATGGGGCTGGGGAAGGGAGAGACGTTGTTGCCCAGCTCTGTGATGCGGGCGGCCCCCTGCTTGCGCACCTGATCGATGCGCAGCACCTGGTGCATGGGGATCAGAGTGCGATTGACGTCGACAAACTCGCTCTTCAGCTTCTCGTGGCTGGGATCGACGATGAGCGCCGTGTGGTTGTCCCACACGAAGTTCGCGATCTCGATGAAACCGAACAGCTGACCCTGGTTCACCTCCCTGACATAGACCTCGTAACGCTCGTTGTGGCAAATAAACTGCACTCGGTATAAGGCGCTGGCTTCACTCATGGGCATCTGTTGATGGTGGACGGTTTTCCCATTCTAGCGGCCACTTCCCACGCGCCCTATAGACGAAGTTCACAGTTGCGTCATATCGAGTCTCAAAACGACTCAGCAGATCGCCGGCAGAGCGATGGGGCCCAATCCCTTGGCGATCAGCGCCTTGGCGAGCGACTCCAGCTCGGGGCGGGTCGCCTCCCGCCAGTCGAGCGCCCCACCGCGTACCCCGTGCCGACGAAAGCCATTGAGCCGGATGGGCACGGGCCCCAGGCCCTGCAGGAAGCGGGCGAGCCCCTCGTCCAGCTCGCCGCTCCCGTCGAGAAAATCGCTGCGCCCCGGCACATGCAGCAGCCGCAGCTCGCTCAGCTTGCCCCGGCTGGCCAGCAGCTGCAGTGAGGCCAGCACCCGTTCGCGGCCCTGGCCGGTCAGGGCATGGTGCACCGAGTCGCGCCACCCCTTGAGATCGATCATGGCGCCGTCCAGCACCGGCAGCAGCCGCTGCCAGCCGGTCTCGGCCAGGGAGCCGTTGCTGTCGAGCAGACAGCTCAGATGAGCGAGATCCGACGCCTGTTTGATGGCAGTGAACAGCGCCACGACGAAGGGCAGCTGGGTGGTCGCCTCGCCGCCGGAGACCGTGATGCCGCTCAGCAGCGGGCCGTAGCGGCGCAGCTGGGCCAGCACCTCAGCCACCGACATGGACTCGGTCTTGGGGCTGGCCTGGCGCGGGCAGATGTCGAGGCAGCGATCGCAGTGGGTGCAAAGATCTTGCTGCCAGCTCACCCGCCCCTGGTGCAGCCTCAGGGCGCCGCTCGGGCAGCCCGGCACACAGTCGCCACAGTGATCGCACAGCCCTATGGTGTGGGGGTTGTGGCAGCCAGGGCAGCGAAAGTTGCAGCCTTGCAGGAACAGCACCAGCCGGTTGCCAGGTCCATCCACGCAGGAGAAGGGCAGCAACCGGCTGACGATGGCGGTGCGAGTCATCGAGCCTGACTCAATAGTCACAGAGGCTGGCTTCGAGCCCCACCACCCGCGGGGCGCGCTGGCGAATGCCGGTCAGCTCGCTCGCCTCGGCGCCGAGGCAGGTGGTCTGCAGCCGGGAACCGTCGGTGGCGAAGCGGGCGAGATCGCTCTTGCGGATCATGTAACCCGTAACCCGCACCAGATCGCTGTCCGCCACGTTGGCGCTGAACTCGCGCATGCCGAGGGCGAAGGCCCCCTTGCACAGTTGCAGCAGGGCTTGAGGGTTCTGACGGATGGTGGGCTCCAGGGTCAGGATCTCGCTGATGCCGGAGCCGTAGAAGCTGTGGTGGGGCGCCAGCGCCAGCACGTGGCTGGCGGGATCCGGCTCCTCGCCATAGGGGATGCGCACACCGGGGGTCACCCCGCGATCCAGGCTGAGGCCGCCCTGGGCATGGAGCAGGGCACGTCCCCGCCAGGCGTGAGGCTGCGGCGCCCCGGTCACATAGTCCGAGAGCGCGGCCGAGATGCGATGGCCGAGCCGGTTCGCCCCCTCGTCATGGCCATAGCGCCCCACCAGCCCCTCCTTGCCCAGCAGGATGTTGACCGCCTCCGCCATGCCGTAGATGCCGAACATGGGCACGAAGCGCCCCTCGTCGAGCAGCCCCTCCTGCACCAGGAAGCTGTCGAAGAAGCCGGACTCCTCGTGCAGGAAGGCGGCCCGCGCCGCGATGAGCCGGGAGGCCAGCTCGCAATGGTGGGGCAGCCACAACTCCAGGAAGTCGTCGATGCCGGTGCTCCGCTCGGCCACCCGCTTGAGGGAGAGGCGCACCAGGGTGTTGGCCCCGCCCGCCTGGGGCAGGGCGTTGTAACAGCTGACGATGCCGAAGCCGCGCTCGTCGAAGGTGTCGCGGTGCAGCGGGTAGTTGACGATGTGCGGCTTGCTGCACTCGGCGATGTTCCGCACCGCCTGCAGCAGCAGGCTGTCCGGGGTCGAGGCGGGATCGTGGAACAGGCTGAGGTTAGGCGCCACCTGCTTGAGCTCGCCGTCGATGCGCAGGATCAGGCGGCAGAGCCGGTTGTCATCCGGGCCTATGTTGACGTGCATGAAGGCATCCGGCAGCACCCGGTCCAGGTAGATCCAGAACCCCTTCAGCTTGCGATAGAGCGCCTCGTCATCCAGCGTGCCGACGAAGGGCAGCAGCAGGTGATCCAGCCGCCCCAGCCAGACCGGCATGCCGGTCACCGAGGGCACGTGGTGGTAGAGGATGCGCAGGGCATCGAGCGCCTCGTCGAAATCCCGGGGCGGCGCCAGCTCCAGCCAGGCCGAGCCCTGACTCAGGAACTTCTGGTAATCCGGCAGCACGTAGCGCGGCTTGTAGGGCGTGTGCCCCTCGAACATGTCGCAGAGCACCCCTTGTGCCATCGCCTCGGCCACCGCCGCGGGCAACTCGGGATAAGGCAGCGCATTCTCGGCGGCCAGGGCCAGGGCGTGGCTCTTCTGAGCCGGGGAGAGCAGGGGATCGCGCACTATGCGCTGGCAGGTTGCGGTGAAAGACATGGGGGAGCTCCTTGGCGGATAGTCCCTAAATCCTCACACTTGAGAGGCCTTTTTTGAAGTGACATTCACAACATAACGGATGTCATAAAAAGACATCCGTTATGCGGGATCACGCCCTAGCCCAACCAGGGTAACACGCTGGCGAGCCCACCCTGCCAGCGCAGCAGGAAGAAGCCCCCCATGCCGATCACGACCACCAGCAGGGTCGGCAGGCGCAACAGGGTCAGGGCCGTCACCAGCAGGGTCGCGGCCAGATAGTCAGGATCCCAGTCCAACCCCTTGCCCGGCTCATAGCTGAAGACGATGGGCAGCCAGATGGCGGTCAGCACCGACTGGGCCGAGAAGCTGAGGAAGGCCCCCATCTCGGCGCCCGGCTGATAGCGGGTCAGCCGCGAGAAGAAGGCGAAGCGGTTGAAGAAGGTGATCAGGGCCAGCAGGCCTATCATCAGCCAGCTCATGGTTATCTCCTCATCCGGTGCAGCACATAGCCCACCAGCATGCCGGCCAGCGCCGAGATGATGATGTAGACCTCCGCCAGCAGCGGCTTGGTGAGCAGCGCCGTGCCGCCGCTCACCACAGTCGCCGCCACCATGGGCAGGTTCTTGAGGGCGGGTATGGTCATGGCGATGAAGGTGGCGGCGATGGCAAAGTCCAGCCCCATCCGATCCAGCCCGTCTATGTACTGACCGGCGGCGATGCCGAGCAGGGTCGCCAGGTTCCAGAACAGGTAGAAGACGAAGCCCGCGATCAGCGCATAGGCGGGATTGAAGCGGCCCTGACGCTCCCTCTCCTTGAGCGCCACCGCGAACATCTCGTCGGTCAGGAAGAAGGCGAGGCTGGCGCGCCAGCGCAGGGAGAGCGGCAGCACGTCCCGGCGAAAGGTGAAGCCGTACAGCAGGTGCTGGGAGGTGATGACGAAGGTGGAGCCCACTATGGGCAGCAAGGGGGTGCCGGCCCCGAACAGGGTGGTGGCCGAGAGCTGGGCGGCGCCGGCATAGACCAGCAGCGACATCAGCTGGGCCTGCAACGGGCTCAGCCCCACCTGCAGCGCCAGGGCACCGCACAGTATCCCCCAGGGGATGACGGAGATGGAGAGGGGCAAAATATCGAGGGAGGCACGCCACCAGAGCGCGCTGGTACTCTCGGGCGCGGGGGCGCTCGTTCCTGACATCATGGGATCATCCTTGTTACATCCACGGCGAGCCGGAAAAACTAGCACGGTGCAGGCGGGGATGTCACGCCATCGTCAGGGGGAAATGACACGCCCGCGCGATGGCGGGCGTGAGGAACCGGGATCAGGGCTGGATGATGATGGGGGTGCCGGGTTCGATGGCGCTCCACACCTCGTCCAGATCATGGTTGAGCATGGCGATGCAGCCGTTGGTCCAGTTGGACGGCTGCAGACGACGGTTGCCGATGTCGTTGCGCTGACCGTGGATCATGATCATGCCACCGGGATTGACGCCCTTCTCGTTGGCCATCTTGATGTCATCCAGATTCGGGTAGTTGATGTGGATGGCCTTGTAATAGCCGGAGTTGGTCTTCTTGTAGTCGAGGATGTAACGCCCTTCCGGTGTGCGCTGATCCCCTTCCCGCAACTTGTGTCCCTTCGGGGCCGGGCCCAGGGCGATCCAGTAGCGTTTGACTTCCTTGCCATCCTTCATCAGGGTCAGGCTATAGCTCGACTTCTTGACCACTATCATGTCGGCAGACAGGGTGGCAAAACTTAAGGCGGGCCACAGCCCCAGCAAACACAGTAATACGGCTCTCATTCCATCCCTCGACAAGCCTTCAGGGCTTTTTTGTTAGCAAATCATCTGAATATCGCCACTCTCTGGTGACGAGCGAGCGCCATGATATGGGATCGCCATCAATACTCAATATATCCAGAGAAACATATCTGTGACCAGCGTGACGAACGCCCCGTCCATCCACCGCCCCATCACATTAATTAATAGCTAAAACAGCTAGATGGCGCCAAGCGGTCGTTTTAAGTGTTTCATTCAAGCCCCCTCTCAGCCCCCACCTCGGGATCCGGCCTGCCCCCGCAGGCGCCGTCGCGCCTTCCCGCCGCCAGCCGTCCCCGATAACCCCGTCCAGCCGCGCGACCGAGGGCGTCACCAGCGCGCAGAAATGACAGAGCCCTGCCAAGGGGCAGGACTCTGTGGTGGGTGGGGATCCCTTAGCCGATAGAAGCTGGCTCGGCCTGGTAGTGGCGCCGGATCCAGGCCTCGAAGTCGGCCAGCATGCGCGCCTCCGACTCGCTGTTGTCGGCGATGAGCGCCTCCCCGTGCACCACCCGGATGCGGGCATTGAGCGGGCTGCCCTCGCCTGCCGGCGGCCGCTGCCGCGCCGCCGCCATGCTGGCCGATGCCAGCTCCCAGGCCTCGGCTACGCTCCGGTTGCAGACCCGGGCCAGGGGAGCGGCGCTGAAGCCCTCGCCGGTGAGGCTCTGCAGGGTCTGATCGTGGGTCATGCCGTTGCCCGGCCCCCAGTAATGGGCGGCCAGATCCGGTCCGATGCGCGGGTTGTCGGTGAGATAACCGTCGCGCCGCAGGAAATAGGCACGGGTCTGCTCCACCGCCATCAGCGCCAGCAGGTAGCCGTGGTAGGCGCAGGCCGACTCCTGGTTGAGCAGGTGCGGGATCGCCAGCAGCGGCCGCGGGCTCTCCACCCCCAGGATCTTGCGCTCCCAGCGGCGCGCCAGCGCCAGCACCGCGGCCGGGGTGCGATCGCCATCGGCCATGGCGTAGAGATCCCGCTCGAAGTAGGAGACCAGCGCGATCTGCCGCTCGTTGAAGGCGCGAAATGGCTGCCGCGCCTCTATCATGGCCCCGATGAGCGCATCCGGGATGGGCTCCCCGCTCTCGCTCCTGGCATAGCGCTTGAGCCAGTCCGCATCGTCCAGCAGGCTGTCGCAGAACATGGACTGGGTCTCGGCATAGGCCATGGAGGTGGGCGGGAACTCCTGGGAGAAGCAGGGGGCGTTGCCGGTCACGTTCGCGAAGTGGGCGGCGTGGCCCCCCTCGTGGAACAGGGTGTTGAGGCCGCTCCAGCCACTGCCCACCTGGGACGGATTGGCCAGGCTGGTGAAGTTGACCACGGCGGGCACCCACTGCCCCTCCTGCCAGAAGCTCGGCACCGGACCGTGGCAGAAGCCGTTCTCGTATTTCCCCTCCCGGGTCAGCAAGTCCAGGGTGAGGGTCGCCTCCCGATACTGGATGCCGAGCCGGCGGAAGCTCTCGACCCAATCCTGCAGCGCCCGCGAGAAGGGCACGTAGGGGTCGAGCTGGCGGGTCACGTCGCCGCTGACGAAGTAGCGCAGGTTGTGGGGCAGCAGCGCCGCCTCCCCCTTCGCCGCCTTCAGCTCGGCCAGGCTCAGGTGCACCCGCTCTTCGGTGCGCTCGATGAAGTCATCCAGCACCGCAAACAGCTGCTCCGGGCTCATCTGCTCGTTCTTGCGCACCTTGTAATCGAAGTAGTCGCGATAGCCCATGGCGCGGGCGAAGCGGTTGCGCAGCGCCACTACGTCCAGGTAGCCATGGTCGACCACCCACTGCTCCAGGCTGTGGAACATGTCGAGGGCACTCTGGCGCACCGCCTCGCTCGGGCTGGCGGCCAGGCTGGTGCTGGCCGCCGGCAGGCTGCCGGCCACCTGGCGGCCCCGCTCGTCCAGCAGGCTCAGCTTCAAGCCCTTGCGACGGGAGAACAGGTCCGCCTCGGCGACCACCAGCTCGTCCATCAGGGCCGCCGCCGCCGGATCCTCGATGACGTTGCACTCGAAGAAGGCGATCCAGCCCCCCAGGCCGCGTCTGAGATCCGCCCCGTCGGCCTGGGCGAGCATCTCCCTCAGCTCCGGCAGCCGCGCCGGATTGGCACAGAACGCCTTGTAGGCCTGCTCGGCGGCGGTGAAGCCGGCCTGATCGTCGCTGGTGCCCATGTAGGTGGACCAGAACAGATCCTCCTTGCGCCTGTGCACCCGCAGGTAGTCGGCGTTGAGCTGGTTCAGGTAATTCCTGGCAATGGAACTCATAAATTCCCTCTTGTTATCGGTGGCGCCTGGCCATCCGTTCCTTTTTGGTGGTGTCCCTCCCCGGTCGGGGCCGGGACAAACGTGCGCCGGGATGCGCGTCACCACGCTATCAAAAGTGGGCCTGTCTGTCTGCTGCTCATGGGGGCAATGAGCGGACATCCCGCGATCCTGGGCAGCCGGCTGAGCCATAAAGGATCCACCTCGATCCAGGATCCCTCCCCTGCCATGGAGTCCAGGGTCGGCAAGGGGATGCCGCCTCGGCATAAGATGCGTGAAATCTGAATATTAATCAGAACAACAATCCGGGGCAGTGAACATGACCAGGGGAATACCCATGCAAAAACAGAAAGTTAAGTAATGGCACTACTCCGATGAGTCGAACCGTAAAGATTTACACTTAATAATTTAATCAAAATAAGTCATGATGATGTCGTCGTCTTCAAACGCGACACCATGACCATTTATGTAGTCATTTGGCAAACTGGTTGAAAGGCCAGGACGCAAAGCCTCCGGTCTAAAGACATGTCGTCCAGGATAGCGGGGTTGCCACACCCAGGTGTGTATCGGGGATTTCCCCTGCCAACTTGACTGCCCACATCACCGAACAGAGGAATGTATGGCAGCAAAAATTCAACTCAATCATGTGGCCGCGGCGCTGGCGTTGCTGGCCAGTGGCGGCGCACTCGCCCACGGCTATATCAACCAGCCGGAGGGTCGCAACTATCTGTGCAAGACCGGCGGCAACAGCCAGTGTGGCGCCATCCAGTGGGAGCCCCAGAGCCTGGAGGCACCGTCCGGCTTCCCCAACGGCGGCCCCGCCGACGGCCAGATCGCCTCGGCCGGCCACCCGCAATTCGGTGAGCTCAATGCCCAGACCAGCGATCGCTGGACCAAGCGCGAGGTGCAGGCCGGGCCCTTCGCTATCAGCTGGAGCTTCACCGCCAACCACGTGACCCGCAACTGGCGCTACTACCTCACCAAGCAGGAGTGGAACCCGAACCAGCCGCTGACCCGCGACTCCTTCGATCTCAATCCATTCTGCGTGATCGAAGGCAACATGGTGCAGCCGCCCAAGCAGGTCACCCACCAGTGCACCCTGCCGGCACGCACCGGCTACCAGGTCATTCTCGGGGTGTGGGAAGTGGGCGATACCGCCAACAGCTTCTACAACCTGATCGACGCCCGCTTCGAAGGCGGCACCCAGCCCCCGCTGAGCTGGAGCCAGGGCGGGACCATCTACCCCTCCACCGATCTCGCGGCCGGCGACAAGGCCAGGACCCGGGTGTTCGACGCCAGCGGCGAGCGCACCGATCTGCAGACGGTGCTGACCATCGCCAACGCCGAGCAGGGCCAGAAGAACAACTGGGCTCACGATCTGGCGGGCAAGATCAACGCCGAGCAGAGCCAGATCCGTGCCGGTCAGCAGGGTGGCGACGGCCAGTTCAACCCGGTCTACGGCCAGAACCCCATCTACCTGAAGGCGGGCAGCAACCTGCAACGGGTCGAGATCCAGCTCGAACAGCAACAACCGCCGGTGGGCAACGACATCAACGTGAGCGGTCTGGAGAGCGAGTACCTGCTCGACAACGGCAGCGTCACCCTGGCCTTCACCGTCACGGCGCAAGGGGACCTCGCCGTCACCAATACCCTGTATGACCATGGCGGTGTCGCCAAGGGCCAGACCGGCGCCGACATCAAGGACAGCAGCCAGAGCTTCACCATGCCGGTGAGCGGCCTGAGCGCGGGTCACCATCAGCTGGTGATCGAGGGCAAGCCCAAGGCGGGTGGCGAGCCGCTGCAGCAGACCCTGGATCTGATGCTCAAGGATCCGGCCAGCGGCGGTGACTACCAGTTCAGCTTCCCGGAGGGCCTGAAGTCCTACACCGCAGGCACCAAGGTGCTGCAGCCCAAGAACGGCAAGGTGTATCAGTGCAAGCCCTACCCCTACAGCGGCTGGTGCACTATCTGGTCCAGCTCGGCGACCCAGTATGAGCCCGGCGTGGGCAGCAACTGGCAGGATGCCTGGACCGAACTGAAATAACGCGCGTCGACAGATAAGCAAACAGGGAGCCGATGGCTCCCTGTTTGTTTATGGCATGTCAGCCCATTCAGATCTGGTAATCGAGGGCCGGCTCGTGGCTCATGGCGCGGGCCTGGATCTCGGCCAGCGCCAGTTCCGGGTTGCAGAGCTGGATGAACTGCCAGGCGAAGTTGTGCTGGAACTGCCCCTGCTTGAGCCCGATCCAGGCGGTGTGCGGTGCGAACAGCCGGCTGCCATCGAGCTGCACCAGCCCCTTGTCACGCTGGGCGTCGAACGCCATGTCCGCCAGTATGCCGACCCCCATCTCCAGCTCGACATAGGTCTTGATGACGTCGGAGTCCTGGGCGGTCAGCAGGATCTGCGGCGCTATCCCCGCCTCGGCGAAGGCCTCATCCACCCGCGCCCGTCCGGTCAGCCCGGCCTGGTAGGTGATGATGGGCCAGTTCGCCAGCGCCTCCAGGGTCAGCTCCCGCTCGGCGGTCAGGGGGTGCTGCTCTGGCACCACTATGTTGTGATGCCAGCGGTAGTAGGGGAAGGCCACCACCCCTTCGCTCTTGTCGAGCTGCTCGCTGCTGATGCCGATATCCACCTCGCCGGTCTGCACCAGCCGCACTATCTCTTCCGGCCCGCCCTGGCGCAGTTCCAGCTGCACCAGCGGGAACTGCTCGCGAAAGGCCTTCACCACCCGCGGCAGGGCGTAGCGCGCCTGGGTGTGCGTGGTCGCCACCAACAGCCGGCCCGAATCCCGGTTGGCGAAGGTGCTGGCCAACTTGCGGATGTTGTTGGCGTCGTTGAGGATGCGCTCGGCGATCACCAGCAGTTCCTTGCCTGGCTCCGTCATGCCGAGCAGTCGCTTGCCGTAGCGAATGAACAGCTCCAGCCCAAGCTCCTCCTCCAGCTCGCGGATATGGCGGCTGACCCCGGACTGGGAGGTGAACAGGGCGTTGGCAACCTCGGTCAGGTTGTAGTCCCGCCGCGCCGCCTCCCGGATAATGCGTAGTTGCTGAAAATTCACGTCATCGCCTCCTGCGCTGACCGGTCGTCGGGTCTGCCCCGCCGCCGCTTTCTTGTTTTATTGCCAGCCCGGGCTCATACCGGGCCGCAAACCTGAAACTGTGTCACCGGCGCGGGCAAGCCGCCACCGCTCTTCCGGGGATAAGAGCCAAGACTCCCCACCACGTATTCGGCTCCCTCAGATCTGATGATTTGGGATAGAGCCGAGCCTTAACAGCCACGAACGGAGTCCGCTCCATCAGATCTGATGATTTGGGATAGAGCCGAGCCTTAACAGCCATGAACGGAGTCCGCTCCATCAGATCTGATGATTTGGGATAGAGCCGAGCCTTAACAGCCATGAACGGAGTCCGCTCCATCAGATCTGATAGTCCGGATAGAGCTGCGCCTGCTTGGCCACCAGGCGCACCCCCTGCCCCGGCGCGAAGGCCCGGGCGGCCTCCTTGCTCAGCTCGGCCTCGAAATGCGCCCCCTGGGTATCCCCGGTGCCGCGCAGCTCGACCCGGATCCGCGGCCCCATGGGCAGCAGGCGGGTGATGGTGGCACTGATGCCACCGGGCGCATCAGCGGGCAGGATCTCCAGCTCGTGGGGTCGCACATAGGCGATGGCGGCACTGCCCTGGGCCAGATGGGAGATGGCGGATCCCCCCAGCCGCTGTTCGCCGATGCCGAGCCCCTGCTCCGCCACCCGGCCGCGGAACAGATTCACGCTGCCGAGGAAGCTGTGTACGAAGGAGCTGGCGGGCTGGTCATAGACCTCGGCCGGGGTGCCGATCTGCTCGACTCGGCCGGCGTTCATCAAGACGACGCGATCCGCCACCTCCAGCGCCTCCTCCTGATCGTGGGTCACGAACAGGCTGGTGACGTGCAGCTCGTCGTGCAGTTCCCGCAGCCAGCGGCGCAACTCCTTGCGCACCTGGGCGTCGAGGGCGCCGAACGGCTCATCCAGCAGCAGCACCTTGGGCTGCACCGCCAGGGCGCGGGCCAGGGCGACCCGCTGGCGCTGGCCACCGGAGAGCTGGGTCGGATAACGGTCGGCCACGTGGCTGAGCTGGACCAGATCCAGCAGCTCCTTGACCCGGCTGCGGATGGCAGCCTCGCTCGGGCGCTCGCTCCTCGGCTTGACCCGCAGGCCGAACGCCACGTTCTCGAACACCGTCATGTGACGGAACAGCGCATAGTGCTGAAACACGAAGCCGACGTTGCGCTCGCGCACATGGAGGGCCGAGGCATCCTCCCCCCGGATGATGACGTTGCCGCTGTCAGCCTGCTCCAGCCCGGCGATGATGCGCAGCAGCGTGGTCTTGCCGCAGCCGGACGGCCCCAGCAGCGCCACCAGTTCACCGTCGTGAAAGTCGAGGTTGATGTCGGCCAGGGCCGCATATTGGTTGAAGTGCTTGTTGAGTCCTTGGACCTGAATGCTCATGGCTGCCTCTCGTAAACCGTTAAATCGAAATCAGTGATGGATTGGGTTGGGCTGAGCACTCCGCCGAGCCACTCGCGCAATAATCCCCGAATCCATATCAATGGGATTTGGTGGGCTGACCACGCAACCTGGCCAACAGGGTCTCCCCCAGCAGGGTGAAGATCCCGAACAGGGCCAACAGGCTGGCCACCGCGAAGGCGGCGCCGGTCTGGTACTCGTTGTAGAGGATCTCGATGTGCAGCGGCAGGGTGTTGGTCTGGCCGCGAATGTGGCCCGACACCACTGAGACGGCACCAAATTCCCCCACAGCCCTGGCGGTGCAGAGCAGCACCCCATACATCAGGCTCCAGCGAATGCCGGGCAGGGTCACCCGCCAGAACATCTGCAGGCCGCTCGCCCCCAGCATGATGGCAGCCTCCTCCTCTTCCGGCCCGCGGGCCTCCATCTGCGGCAGCAGCTCGCGCACCACGAAGGGCACAGTGATGAAGGTGGTCGCCAGGATGATCCCCGGGGTGGCGAAGATGATCTTGATGTCGTGCTCGCTGAGCCAGTCGCCAAACCAGCCGCGGCTGCCGAACATCAGCACGAACATCAGCCCCGCTATCACCGGCGAGACCGAGAACGGCAGATCGATGATGGTGATGAGCAATTGTCGGCCCGGGAAGCGAAAACGGGCGATTGCCCAGGCGGCGGCGAGCCCGAACAGCAGATTGAGCGGCACCGAGCAGAGGGTCACCAGGGCGGTGAGCCCGAGCGCGCTCAGGGCATCCGGCTCGCTGATGGCGTGCCAGAAGAAGACCAATCCCGGTGACAATGCCTGGATGAAGACGGTCGCCAGCGGCAACAGCAAGAGCGCGGCGAACCAGCCAAGTCCGAGTACAATCAGCAGCCACTTGACCCAGACCGGCTCGCGGGTGACGGCCTGATGTCGCTCCGCCGCACTCGTCTGGATAACGGTGTCCAGGGTAATGGTCGAGGTGTTCATATCCGGCTCCCTCCGATGCGGGCCCAGCTCCAGGCTTGCAACTTGTTGATCAGCAATAACAGGATGAAGGAGATGAGCAGCATGACGGCGGCGATGGCGGAAGCACCTGCGTAGTCGTACTCCTCCAGGTGGCTCATGATCATCAGGGGCGCTATCTCGGACACCATGGGCAGGTTGCCAGCGATGAAGATGACGGAGCCGTACTCCCCCACCCCGCGGGCAAACGCCAGCGCGAAGCCGGTGAGCAGCGCCGGGATCAGAGTAGGCCAGAGCACCCGGGCGAAGGTCTGCCAGCGGTTGGCACCCAGGCTGGCGGCGGCCTCCTCCTGCTCGCTCTCGGCCTCCCGCAGCACGGGTTGCAGGGTGCGCACCACGAAGGGCAGACCGATGAAGGTGAGTGCGATCACCACCCCGATTGGGTTGTAGGCGAGCTCGATGCCAAAGGGGGCAACCCACTGGCCGATCCAGCCGTTGGGGGCGAAGATGGCGCACAGGGCGATACCGGACACCGCGGTGGGCATGGCGAACGGCAGGTCGATCAGCGCATCCACTAGGCGACGGCCGGGGAAGGTGTAACGCACCAGCACCCAGGCCAGGATCAGGCCGAACAGGCTGTTGAGCAGGGCCGCGATGAAGGCCGCCCCGAAGCTGAGCCTAAAGGAGGCGAGTACCCGGGGAGAGCCGATAACCTGCCAGAACTCGGCGGCGCTCAGGTGGTTCACCGCAAACAGCACCAGCGCCGAGAGTGGCAGCAGCACCAGTATGCTCAGGTAGAGCAGGCTGAAGCCCAGCGTCGGGCCCAGGCCTGGCAGGACGGAATAAGAACTTAATCGCATAACACATCCATTTGTTATAAACATCTTTCGATATAGCGATTCTGCTCACTCCTGCCAGGGGCAACAAACACCAATAACGCCTTTGCTAATCACTTTTTTGTCTAACGACGGCGGAACAGGGCTTTTAGCCCAGTAAAAATAAAAAAGGTCTTTTATATAAATAAAAGACCTAACCAAACGGAGCCGTGAAACCTTGAAACCTGAGGTCAGCGCGACGAGCGCACGCTGACGGATATGACGAATGATCTGATGGCGGTGAGCCCCCTTGCCCTGTCTGATGGTGAAAAGGTTAACGAAAACTGAGGGCCGCCCGCTTGCCCCATTCCGTCGGGACCGGCTCGACCACCATCTCGGCCCGGCGATAGAGGGTACCCAGCAGATTGAGCCCCTGGCCCCACTCCCCATGGCCGGACTGGGCATTGATATGGCCCACCTCGCCGGCATCGAACAGCGGCACCTGCCACTGGCGGCTCCAGTACTCGGCCCGCTCGAAAGTCATCCAGGGATCGTTGCGGCTGGCGATGAGCTGGGCGGAGACCTTGACGGAGCCTGCCAGTGCCTCGTCCGGGATGCCGAAGCGAGCCGGATCCGCAGGCGCCACTATCAGGATCGAGGCGACCTTCTCCGGTTGCAGCCTGGCGGCGGCGATGGCCGTCAGTGCCCCGAAGGAGTGCGCCACCAAGTGAACCTGACTGCGCCGGCTCCTGAGTTTACTCGCCAGTTTGGCGCTCCAGACGGTGAGGTCCGGCTTGTCCCATGGCAGACCGACCATCCGCTGCCAGTGGGGGAAGTGCTGATGCCAGCGGCTCTGCCAGTGATCCGGCCCACTGTTGTGCAGACCGGGAACCAGAAGGATCTTGTTCATCATGGTGCTCCTATCTGCTGGCACAGGGGCCAGCGTGGCTTAGCTGCCCGGTTGGTAGATCTGGTCAAACAGTCCGCCCTGGGCGAAGTGCTTCTTCTGCGCCTTGTCCCAATCCCCTTCCAGATCCTTGACGGTGAAGAGAGTCAGCGTGGGGAACTGAGCCGAGGTCTCCTTTAGGATCGCCGGGTTGCTGGGACGATAGTGATACTTGGCGATGATGCGCTGACCCTCATCGGAGTAGAGGTAGTCGAGATAGGCCTTGGCGACGACTTCGGTGCCGTGTTTCTTGGCGACCTTGTCCACCACAGCGACCGGCGGTTCTGCCAGGATGGAGACAGACGGCACCACGAGTTCAAACTTGTCACTGGTACCTGGCTGCCCCAGCACCAACAGGGCCTCGTTTTCCCAAGCCAGCAAGACGTCGCCGAGGCCACGCTCGATGAAGCTGGTGGTCGCGCCACGAGCGCCAGAATCCAGCACCTTCACGTTCTTGAACAGATCGCCGACGAACTGCTTGGCCCCCTCCTCAGTGCCGCTCTTCTTCAGGGCATAGCCCCAGGCCGCCAGATAGTTCCAGCGCGCCCCGCCGGAGGTCTTGGGGTTGGGGGTCACGATGGACACATCCTTGCGCACCAGATCATCCCAGTCCTTGATCTGCTTGGGATTGCCCTTGCGCACCAGGAAGACGATGGTGGAGGTATAGGGGGACGCATTGTTGGCTTGGCGGCTCTCCCAGTCCGCGGCGGTGAGACCCGCCTTGGCCACGGCATCGACGTCATAGGCCAGCGCCAGCGACACCACATCGGCCTCCAGTCCATCTACCACGGCGCGAGCCTGCTTGCCGGAGCCACCGTGCGACTGGCTAACCACCACATCATCGCCAGTCTTGGCCTTCCACTCCTTGGCGAAGGCGCCGTTATATGCCTGGAACAACTCGCGGGTCGGATCGTAGGAGACGTTGAGCAGACGGATCTCGGCGGCATTGGCCTGGCCGAGTGCCAGCAGGGATAACAGGGTCAGGGCGGTCATTCGCAGTTTCATGGTGATACTCCATATCGTTGGGTTGAGTACAGGATGCCTCCTCCTTCATATACCAGGAAGAAAGAAATAGCGCTTTGCTTATCTCTTTTACGCATATCAGGTAAACCTTGAACGGCGATGCATCCTGCCAGCCACCTCTCCACCGCCCTGCGACGTGCTAGTGGCGTATCTGGAAGGGGCTGAATTCAGCCAGGCTGACAGAGGAATGGGATAGGGATGGGATGCGAACCATGGTGGTAATGCAAAAGGCCGCCAAGCCAGGCTGTATGAAGGTGAAATCGAGGGAATTTGGCAAATTGCAGACATGAAAAAAAGCCCAGTCTTTCGACTGGGCTTCTTAATATTGGCGGAGCGGACGGGACTCGAACCCGCGACCCCCGGCGTGACAGGCCGGTATTCTAACCAACTGAACTACCGCTCCGCAATTTGGCTAGCTTCTGCTAAATCGTCTGCCGTTTCAGCGAGGTGTCATCCTCTCGGCCAACGTCGTGATGTGCACGTCGTTGTTTAATTGGGAGCCTGGCAGTGTCCTACTCTCGCATGGCGAATGCCACACTACCATCGGCGCTACCGCGTTTCACTTCTGAGTTCGGCATGGGATCAGGTGGTTCCACGGCGCTATGGCCGCCAGGCAAAAACTTCAATCTCGGAAAGCTGACGTGAATAACGACTAAGCGCTTAGCTTGGTCACTATCACTGAATTAAGTAAGTAGTTCTTCATCTGCTACAAGGCCCAGAACACTTCTTGGGTGTTGTATGGTTAAGCCTCACGGGTAATTAGTATGGGTTAGCTCAACACGTCGCCGCGCTTACACACCCCACCTATCAACGTTGTGGTCTCCAACGGCCCTTTAGGACCCTCAAGGGGTCAGGGATGACTCATCTCAGGGCTCGCTTCCCGCTTAGATGCTTTCAGCGGTTATCGATTCCGAACTTAGCTACCGGGCAGTGCCACTGGCGTGACAACCCGAACACCAGAGGTTCGTTCACTCCGGTCCTCTCGTACTAGGAGCAACTCCCTTCAATCATCCAACGCCCACGGCAGATAGGGACCGAACTGTCTCACGACGTTCTGAACCCAGCTCGCGTACCACTTTAAATGGCGAACAGCCATACCCTTGGGACCGACTTCAGCCCCAGGATGTGATGAGCCGACATCGAGGTGCCAAACACCGCCGTCGATATGAACTCTTGGGCGGTATCAGCCTGTTATCCCCGGAGTACCTTTTATCCGTTGAGCGATGGCCCTTCCATTCAGAACCACCGGATCACTATGACCTACTTTCGTACCTGCTCGACCTGTCCGTCTCGCAGTTAAGCTGGCTTATGCCATTGCACTAACCTCCTGATGTCCGACCAGGATTAGCCAACCTTCGTGCTCCTCCGTTACTCTTTGGGAGGAGACCGCCCCAGTCAAACTACCCACCAGGCACTGTCCGCGAGCCCGATTCAGGGCCCTGCGTTAGAACATCAAACATACAAGGGTGGTATTTCAAGGACGGCTCCAGCGCAACTGGCGTCACGCCTTCAAAGCCTCCCACCTATCCTACACATGTAGGTTCAATGTTCAGTGCCAAGCTGTAGTAAAGGTTCACGGGGTCTTTCCGTCTAGCCGCGGGTACACCGCATCTTCACGGCGAATTCGATTTCACTGAGTCTCGGGTGGAGACAGCATGGCCATGGTTACACCATTCGTGCAGGTCGGAACTTACCCGACAAGGAATTTCGCTACCTTAGGACCGTTATAGTTACGGCCGCCGTTTACCGGGGCTTCGATCAAGAGCTTCGCTTGCGCTAACCCCATCAATTAACCTTCCGGCACCGGGCAGGTGTCACACCCTATACGTCCACTTTCGTGTTTGCAGAGTGCTGTGTTTTTGATAAACAGTCCCAGCCATCTGGTCACTGCGACTCCCAACTGCTCCATCCGCAAGGGACTTCACTGTCAAGAGCGAACCTTCTCCCGAAGTTACGGTTCTATTTTGCCTAGTTCCTTCACCCGAGTTCTCTCAAGCGCCTTGGTATTCTCTACCCGACCACCTGTGTCGGTTTGGGGTACGATGACTTGTAATCTGAAGCTTAGAGGCTTTTCCTGGAAGCATGGCATCAATGGCTTCACCACCGTAGTGGCTTCGTCTCGTGTCTCAGCGTTGCATCTCCGGATTTGCCTAGAGATACCGCCTACGCACTTTCACCAGGACAACCGTCGCCTGGCCCACCTAGCCTTCTCCGTCCCCCCATCGCAATTACAAGTCGTGCAGGAATATTAACCTGCTTCCCATCGATTACGCCTTTCGGCCTCACCTTAGGGGTCGACTCACCCTGCCCCGATTAACGTTGGACAGGAACCCTTGGTCTTCCGGCGAGGAGGCTTTTCACCCCCTTTATCGTTACTTACGTCAGCATTCGCACTTCTGATATCTCCAGCATACCTCTCGATACACCTTCGCAGACTTACAGAACGC
>NZ_LR134376.1:577500-690000 GCF_900637545.1 Aeromonas encheleia | reverse complement strand
GATGCCGCCGCCCGCGAGCAGGCGGTTCACAAGCTGCTCGATCAGCACGGCACCGGCCGCGTGCTGTTCCGCAACAGCCGCGCCAACATTCAAGGCTTCCCGGAACGTCACCTCAACGTCTACCCCATGCCGCTGCCGGAGCAGTACAAGACCGCAGTCAAGGTAATGGGCATGATGGGCGGCAACGGGGGCGATCTGCAGACCCGCGCCCTGCGCTACCTCTATCCTGAGAAGATCTTCCAGCAGTTCGAAGGTGACAGTGCCAGCTGGACCCAGTTCGATCCGCGCGTCGACTGGTTGCTGGAGCTGCTGCTCGGCGCCCGCCAGCAGAAGGTGCTGGTGATCTGCTCCGAGGCCGCCACCGCCATCGCACTGGAAGAGGCACTGCGCACCCGCGAGGGGATCCGTGGCGCCGTGTTCCACGAGGGGATGTCCATCCTGGAGCGGGACAAGGCGTCTGCCTACTTCGCTCAGCAAGAGGGCGGCGGCGCCCAGGTGCTGCTCTGCTCCGAGATAGGCTCGGAGGGTCGCAACTTCCAGTTTGCCAGCCACCTGGTGCTGTTCGATCTGCCCCTCAACCCGGATCTGCTGGAGCAACGCATCGGTCGTCTCGATCGGATCGGCCAACAGAACACCGTCGAGATCCATGTCCCCTATCTGACCGGCACCGCCCAGCGGGCCCTGCTGCTCTGGTATCACGATGGTCTGGATGCCTTCGAGCAGACCTGTCCCACCGCCCGCCCGATCTTTGAAGCGGTGCGGGACGAGTTGTTCGAGCTGCTGGCCGCCAACGACGGCGAGCAGACGGTGCTGGATGCCCTGCTGGTCAAGACCCGCGAGCTGCACGAGCCACTCAAGGCTCGGATGGAGCAAGGCCGCGATCGGCTGCTGGAGATCCACTCCAGCGGTGGCAACGCCGCCCTCGCCCTGGTCGAGAAGCTGGACGCCGAGGATGATGACACCGGCATGATCTCCTTCGCCCTCAAGATGTTCGACGAGATCGGCGTCAACCAGGATGACAGGGGTGAGAATGCGCTGGTGCTGACCCCCGGCGATCACATGCTGGTGCCAAGCTTCCCGGGCCTGCCCCAGGATGGCATGACCATCACCTTCGATCGCCCCACCGCCCTGGCACGGGACGACATGGCGCTGCTCTCCTGGGAGCACCCCATCATGCGTGGCGGTATCGATCTGATCCTGGGTTCCGAGATCGGCGCGACCTCGGTCTCCCTGTTGAAGAACAAGGCCCTGCCGATCGGCTCCATCCTGCTCGAGCTGATCTTCGTGGCCGAGTCGGCGGCGCACCCCCAGCTCTACCGCTTCATGCCGCCGACCCCGATCCGCTTGCTGATGGACAAGAATGGCCAGAACCTGGGTGAGAAGGTGGCGTTCGATGCCTTCAACCGTCAGCTGACCCCGGTCAACCGCCACCTCGGCAGCAAGCTGGTGACCGCGTCCCAGCCGGTGATCCACGGCTTGATTGGCAAGGGCCAGGTCATTGCCGAAGAGCTGAAGGCCGCCATAGTGGACAAGGCCCGCGCCCAGATGGCGCAGACCCTGCAGCAGGATCTGGACCGACTGGAGGCGCTCAAGGCGGTCAATCCGAACGTGCGCGACAGCGAACTGGATTATCTGCGCAACTTGCAGGCAGAATTGCACCACCTGATCGATCAGACCCAGCTCAAGCTGGATGCCATCCGCTTTATCGTGGTCACCCATAACTGATGGGGGCCATCCCCTTGATTGAAGATGCGAGACGCTATGTTTGAATATTCACCGCCTCTGGAACCCTGGCTCGATATCCTGTTCAACGACAAGGACATCATGGTGGTCAACAAGCCTACCGGCCTGCTCAGCGTGCCCGGGCGCGGGCCCGAAAATGAAGACAGCGTCCTGCACCGGGTCAAGCAGCAGCACCCCAAGGCGGCGGCGGCCCATCGCCTCGACATGTCCACCACCGGGGTGATCGTCATTCCCCTCACCCCGAACGCCCACCGGGAGCTGAGTCGGCAATTTCGCGAACGGGAGACCGAGAAGCATTACCTCGCCTGGGTCTGGGGTGAGCCGCAGGCGGACTCCGGTCAGGTCGATTTGCCGCTCTGCGTGGACTGGCCCAACCGCCCCAGGCAGAAGGTGGACTTCGAGGAGGGCCGCCATGCCCTGACCCTGTGGGAGAAGTTGAAGGTGGAGAATGGCAACAGCCTGATCAAGCTGACGCCGATCACCGGCCGCTCCCACCAGTTGAGGGTGCATATGCTGGAGCTGGGGCACCCCATACTCGGTGACAACCTCTACGCCCACCCCGACGCACTGGCCGCGGCGCCGCATCTCTATCTGCATGCGGCCATGCTGACCATCGCTCATCCCCGCAGCGGCGAGCGGATGAGCTTCGAGGCGCCGGCGCCCTTCCCGCTCTGAGCCGGATGTTGCGCATAAAAAAAGCCCCCATCGATCGATGGGGGCTTTTTCATTAGGATCAAACGTGAATGTTGATGTTGCTTCCCAAGGCTCCAGTCGCCGATGTAACTGGCGCCTGAGCTGGCTGGGCGGCCGTCTGCAGCAACTTCAGCGCGGTTTCGCCGTCCTGGAGTTGCTGTTTTTTCGCCAGACTGGCCGTCATCAAGGCAGAGCCGTATGACGTAGATGCAGAGCTAGAAATATCCATTGTGTACCTCCTGCCTAAGCTCTATCGGCCATTGTGTACCGAACATGAGCCCTATCGGTCAGATCAGGTAGGCCTTGTCCGGTGAGCGCCGTGCCAGCCAACGCTCCTCCATCTCCAGCAGGGTCTGATAGGCCTTGGCCGCCTGCTCGGGCCGGCTGAACAGATAGCCCTGACCGTAGAGGTGGATATCGGTCAATGAGCGCAGCACATCGAGTTGGCCCTGGGTCTCTATGCCCTCGCAGACCAGCTTCTTGCCCAGCATGGAGGCCATGCGACAGATGTTGGCCACCAGCTCGGCCGCCTCGATGGAGGTGTCTATCCCCTGGATGAAGGAGCGGTCGATCTTCACCTTGCTGACCGGCAATTTCTGCAGGTAGCTGAGGGAGGAGTAGCCGGTACCGAAATCGTCAAGCGCCAGCTGCACCCCCTGCTGGTTAAGATCCTGCATCAGCTGCAGCGAGTTCTTCACCTCGCGCATGGTGGTGTCCTCGGTCACCTCCAGCACCAGACTGGAGGCGGGGATATGGTGCTCCATCAATGCCTTGGCTACCAGTTTCAACAAGTTGCGCTGGTACATGCCGGGCGAGATGTTGACGCACATCTGCAGATCGACCAAGCCAAGATGCTGCCACTTGTAGAGCTGCTCGCAGGCGGTGTTCAGGACCCAGCTGCCGAGTTTCTCCGCCAGCTGGAACTCCTCCGCCACCTGGATCACCTCGTTGGGCGGGATGAAGCCCAGCTCGGGGTGGCGCCAGCGCAGCAGCGCCTCGACCGCCTCGCAGCGACCGTTCTCCAGGTTGACGATGGGCTGGTAGTAGAGCTCGAGCGCATTGTGCTCCAGCGCCATCACCATGTCGGAGGCGAGGTGCTTGCGCCTGGCGGTTTCATTGAGCAGGGAGTTGTCATAGATGACATAGGGCACATGTGTCTTGCGGCTGTGGAACAGGGCCTGCTCCGCCCGGCTGAGCAGCTCCTGGGTCTGGTTGCTGTCCATGGGGAAGAAGGCGATGCCGATCCCTACCTCCAGCCGGAACGGGTAGTTGTCGATGAGAATGTCCTGCTTGATGGCATGCAGGACCCTCGCCACCAGTTCCCTGACCTGGCGCAGATCGCTGCTTTCCCGCTGCAGCATGGCGAGCTGATCGCCGCCAAGGCGGGCGACCCATTCGCCATTTTCACACAGGGTTCGCAGCCGCTTCGCCAGCTCCTGCAGCAGGATATCCCCGGTGTTGTAGCCAAACTTGCTGTTGATGTCCCTAAAGTCGTTGATGTCGATCAGCACCAGTCCGAACGGGGTATCGCGGCCGACGTAGGACTCCATCTTCTCCAGCAACGCCAGCCGGTTGGCGAGGCCGGTCAATGGATCGATCCGCGCCATTCTGAAGTGGCGCCTGGCCTCACGAATAAGCAGACCGCTGAGCAGGATGACGGAGATCACCAGGCCGGATACCATGAACAGCAAGGCGTTGCGCAGCTGGCCAAAGCGCTTGTCGTTGCCGGAATAGACGTTGATGTTGTTCTGCATGACGGAGGCGAGGGAGTAGGACAGCGGCTCTTGCAGGGGGGCGAGCCGCATCATGATCTGCTGATAATCCGGTGTACCCGGTTTCAGCACGGCCAGCTTGGGTTCCAGCTCCCGGATGTTGTTCTCGGTCAGCTGGACCAGTCGCAGCGTCTTCTGATTGTCTGCCAGGCTCTTGCGCAGCTGGCCGCTCAGCAGGATAGGGGTGCGGCTCCAGAGAATGTCGTAGCGCAGCAGCAGGGCCTCATGGTCGATCCCGCCGTAATGGTAGATCTCCACGGCATTGAGAAAGCGCCCCAGCTCGAGCTGGAGCTGCATCAGGGCCCAGGAAACGTCGTAGGTGTACTTCTCCATCACCCGGGTCGCATTCTGTATCTGCACCAGACAATACAGGGTGCTCCCCGTGAACAGCAGAATGGATAGATAGAGAACGCCGAGTAAGGGCCAGGCCCTGGTCTTCGCTTTCACCCCGTACTCCCGCAAGCAACCATCGTCAGTCTTGAATATCGATCGAACTCAGCTGCCAGATCATCATGTCGGTGAATTCGGACCGCTTGAGTTCGGGATTCTGATCCAGTGGCAGAATAAACCAGAGCGGCCCCTTGTCACGTACCCGCATGGTCACGCCGTCATCCTGCCAGGCCAGGATAGGATCGTACTGCTTGACCTTATCCCAGTTGATCCGGATCTGGAAACTGTTCAGGGCAGTGAGAGTGATGTTCTTGCCCTTGCCCCCCACCGCCACCATCAGATCCGACAGCTTGGGGCCCACATACTTGTGCGGTTTGTCCACCCAGGGGCTGGCCGTCACTATCTCATGCTGCGGCAAGGCCTGGAGCATGGTCAGGTCGAAGGCGACCTCGCCGTCGGCCGGTTCGGCGGGATCCACATTACCTGTCACCTTGAGGATCACGGGCCCCTGCGGGGCCGCCACGGCCATGCCGGGCATGACAAGGGAAAACAGTAATGTAATCAGGCCTAAATTTCGCATGTTTACCTCAGATGCTGTCGATATTAATAAGCTCATTCTAGTAGCACTAAAAAAAACGGCCCGCAAATGCGAGCCGTTTGATAACTACGACAGGATTACATCATACCCATGCCACCCATGCCACCCATATCAGGCATGGCAGGAGTGTCTCTCTTCGGCAGTTCGGTGATCATGCACTCGGTGGTGATCATCAGACCGGCGATGGACGAGGCAAACTGCAGCGCGGAACGGGTTACCTTGGTCGGATCCAGGATCCCCATGGCCAGCATGTCGCCGTACTGTTCGGTGTAAGCGTTGTAGCCGAAGTTACCTTCGCCATTCTTCACTGCGTTAGCAATGACGGAGGCTTCTTCACCGGCGTTGATCACGATCTGACGCAGCGGGGCTTCCATGGCGCGCAGCGCAACCTTGATACCCACGTTCTGGTCTTCGTTGTCACCACGCAGGTCGGCCAGTTTGGCGGCAACGCGTACCAGCGCCACACCACCACCGGCAACCACGCCTTCTTCCACGGCGGCGCGAGTGGCGTGCAGGGCATCGTCAACGCGGGCCTTCTTCTCTTTCATCTCGACTTCGGTGGCAGCGCCAACCTTGATCACGGCAACGCCGCCAGCCAGCTTGGCCACGCGCTCTTGCAGCTTCTCACGGTCGTAATCGGAAGAGGTCTCTTCGATCTGCTGACGGATCTGGGCAACACGGCTTTCGATCAGGGCAGCATCACCCACGCCATCGATGATGGTGGTGTTCTCTTTGGTGATCACGATGCGCTTGGCACGGCCCAGATCTTCCAGGGTCGCTTTCTCCAGCTCCATGCCCACCTCTTCGGAGATGACGGTACCGCCAGTCAGCACGGCGATATCCTGCAGCATGGCCTTGCGACGGTCACCGAAGCCCGGCGCCTTGACGGCGGCAACTTTGACGATGCCACGCATGGTGTTGACCACCAGGGTCGCCAGCGCTTCGCCTTCCACGTCTTCGGCAACGATCAGCAGCGGTTTGCCCGCCTTGGCCACGCCTTCCAGCACCGGCAGCATTTCGCGGATGTTGGAGACTTTCTTATCCACCAGCAGGATGAAGGGGTCATCCAGCTCGACGGCGCCGGTTTCCGGCTTGTTGACGAAGTAAGGGGAGAGGTAGCCACGATCGAACTGCATGCCTTCTACCACGGCCAGCTCATCTTCCAGACCCTGACCGTCTTCGACGGTGATGACGCCGTCACGACCGACCTTGTCCATGGCTTCGGCGATCAGTGCACCCACTTTCTCGTCGGAGTTGGCGGAGATGGTGCCCACCTGGGCGATGGCATTGTTGTCGGCACAAGGAGTGGACAGCGCCTGCAGCTCGGCGACAGCAGCCACGACGGCCTTGTCGATACCGCGCTTCAGATCCATCGGGTTCATGCCGGCGGCAACGGCCTTCAGGCCTTCGTTGACGATGGCTTGCGCCAGTACGGTAGCGGTAGTGGTACCGTCACCGGCGGCGTCGTTGGCCTTGGAAGCGACTTCCTTGACCATCTGGGCGCCCATGTTCTGGAACTTGTCTTCCAGCTCGATTTCGCGCGCAACGGAGACGCCATCCTTGGTGATGGTCGGGGCACCGAAGGACTTGTCCAGTACCACGTTGCGGCCTTTCGGGCCCAGGGTTACCTTGACGGCGTCGGCCAGGATGTTGACGCCTTCCAGCATTTTGATACGGGCTTCGTTGCCAAACTTAACTTCTTTAGCTGCCATGTTATTCGGTCCTTAAATCAATTCGGGGAAAAGGGAGTGATTACTCTTCGACAATCGCCAGGATGTCGGTCTCGGACAGGATCAGCACGTCCTGGCCATCCAGCTTCTCGGTCTTCACACCGTAGCCTTCGTTGAAGATCACCTTGTCACCTACCTTGACGGCGAGGGCTTTGACATCGCCATTGTCCAGAATTCGACCAGTCCCCACGGCAAGAACTTGACCACGGGTGGACTTCTGGGCCGCAGTGCCAGTCAAGACGATGCCGCCAGCGGATTTGGCTTCAGCTTCGATGCGCTTGATGATGACGCGGTCGTGCAGTGGACGAATTTTCATCGATAACTCTCCCAAAATGAGTCTCTGTGTTGCTTGAGGAATGGCCACGCTTGGCCAAATTTGTTATGCCCCTGATCTGGGGCAATTTGGGTAGCCCTTCAAGGGCAAATACAAAAAAAATATTTTCACGTACTATGAACATCTTTGATGGATCAGCAACCCCCACCAGGAAGGCGGATGGACGTGGCCGGCATTTCGGCCCAGAGCAACAGAGACGATTCCCTTGAGCCGACCCAATCCCATGCTGACCGCACCCATGCCCTCCGTGCTGCTGCGCATGACGGCTCCCATGATCCTCGGCATCGTCGCCATCCTGGCCTTCAACCTGGTCGATACCTTCTTCATCGGCATGATGGGCACCCAGGCGCTGGCCGCCATCAGCTTCACCTTTCCGGTAACCTTCGTGGTGACCTCCCTGACCATGGGACTGGGGGCGGGCCTCAGTGCGCTGCTCGGCCATACCCTGGGCCAGGGCCGTCACGACGAGGCCGCGCGCATCACCACCGACTGCCTGTTCCTCGCAATTATCCTGGTATCTCTGCTCGCGGCGCTGGGGGCGCTGACCATAGATCCCCTGTTCACCCTGCTGGGGGCCAGTGCAGAGCTCATCTCGCTGATCCACGACTACATGCTGATCTGGTATCTGACGGTGCCCATGCTGGCGCTGCCCATGGTCGGCAATGCCGCCATCCGGGCGACCGGGGATACCAAGACGCCGAGTCTGGTGATGGGGGTGGCCGGCCTGGTCAACGGGGTGCTGGATCCCCTGCTCATCTTCGGCATAGGCCCCTTCCCCGAATGGGGCATCGGTGGCGCCGCCATCGCCACTTCTATTTCCTGGCTGATGGCCATGCTGGTCAGCCTCCATATACTGCGCAAGCGGGAAGGGCTATTGCTGTGGCACCTCTCCCCCCGCCCCCAGCTGCTGGCGCACTGGCGCGCCTTGCTGCATGTGGCGGTGCCCGCCTCTTTCACCAACATGCTCAACCCGCTCGCCAACGCCGTGCTGATGATCATCTTTGCCGGGCTGGGGACCGAGATGGTCGCCGCCTATGGCGCCGCCTCTCGGGTCGAGGCGCTGCTGCTGATCGTGATGATGGCGCTCTCCTCGGTGCTTGCCCCCTTCATCTCGCAAAACTGCGGGGCGGGAAACCCGGCGCGGGCCAGGGCGGCCCTGCTGCTCTGCATGCGCTTCGCGCTGCTGTTCCAGCTCGGGATCTATGCCCTGACCTGGCTGCTGGCCCCCTTCATCGCCGGCCTGTTCAGCGACCATCCCAAGGTGGTGCAGCTCATCGTGCTCTACCTGTATCTGGTGCCGGTCGGCTATGGTTTTCAAGGCATGGTGATGCTGCTGGCATCCGCCCTCAACGGCGTAAGAGCCTCGACGGTATCTTTCCTGTTCAATGGCTTGCGTCTGTTTGTCTTCTTGCTGCCAGGGGCCTGGCTGGGGGCAAAACTGGGGGGGGAGCAGGGGGTCTATCTGGGGATACTGCTGGCGAACCTGGCGGCGGGCATGCTGGCCTGGATTTATGCCCGGCGCAGGTTCGAATCCCTGTGCCATCAGGGCAACCCCTGATGGCCATTGGCTGAGGCAGCGACTTACTCTTTGCGCTCACTCTTTACGTTCAAACTCGCCCTCTATGGTGGCGCCACCACGATTGACCTGATCCGGCTGCCCATTGCCCGGACGCGCCTCGAACGGAGGCGGCGTCTGGAAGCCCCCCATCTGCATCCTGAACTGGCTGCTGCCCACCAGCTTGTCGGCCAGCCGGTTGCGCAACCAGGGTTGCAGCAGCAGGATGCCGAAGAAATCGGTCACGAAACCCGGGATGATCAGCAGCAGACCGGCCAGTGCCAGCATCATGCCCCCCATCACCTCGGGGCCCGGCATCTCTCCTTGCTGCATCTTCTGCTGCGCACTGAACAGGGTCTTGATCCCCTCGCTGCGCACCAGGGAGGAGCCCAGCACGGCGGTCAGCACCAGCAATCCCACGGTCGGCAAGGCACCGATCACGGATCCCACTTCGATCATCACCGTGAGCTCCAGCAATACCAAACCAACCAACAACAGCAGTAACTTGCCCATAATGACCTCGGTACGGGTGAAATAGATCAACCTGTGATGCATGCGACCGACGGGAACGAGCCGCCAACCCACCATTCTATCGGTTTCTAACCAATAAAATGGGGCATCACATTCATTTTTCAAGCCCATGAGTGATGCCGATCGGGATTCAGACAAATATCCTCCCGAACAACTGGGATTGAAGTGGTTGATCTGTCAAAGTAAATAGCTCAATTGCAATATCTGTTTAATGACCACAAGATCTTTGGGGCTGCCTCAAATTTAGTGATCCAGGTCTAATATCAGATACCTCAATTGAGGTAATATCTACCGCAGTAATTGCACAGGGAGCAACAGGCTCCCAACTGCCCCACTCGATGTGTGGTGCTTCAGGATGAATCGTGCGTAAGGAAGTCGCGACCACTCGGTGAGGATTGTTTCCATTTATCTGATTTCTGAGGCATTACAATGAGTGACATCAAGAACGTCCGCATTGAAGAAGACCTGCTGGGCACCAAAGAAGTTTCCAACGATCTCTATTACGGTGTGCATACCCTGCGCGCAGTCGAGAACTTCAAGATCAGCACTCAGAAGATTTCTGACGTTCCAGAATTTGTCCGTGGCATGGTGTTAACCAAGAAGGCCGCCGCCCTGGCCAACGGTGAACTCGGCACCATCCGTCCCGAAATCGCCGACAAGATTATCGAAGCCTGCGATCTGATGCTGAACACCGGCAAATGCTTCGACCAGTTCCCGGTCGACGTTTATCAAGGCGGCGCCGGTACCTCCGTCAACATGAACACCAACGAAGTGCTGGCCAACATCGCCCTCGAGCTGATGGGGCTGGAGAAAGGGCGTTACGACGTCATCAACCCGAACGACCACGTCAACAAGTGCCAATCCACCAACGACGCCTACCCGACCGGCTTCCGCGTTGCCGTGGTGAACAGCACCGACACCACCCTGTTTGCCCTCGAAGCGCTGATCGCCGCCTTCGATGACAAGGCCAAAGAGTTCAAGAGCATCCTCAAGATGGGCCGTACCCAGCTGCAGGATGCGGTACCCATGACCCTGGGTCAAGAATTCCACGCCTTCGCCGTCACCCTGCGCGAAGAGATCAAGTCCATCAAACGTTGCCAGGAGCTGCTGCTGGAAGTGAACCTGGGCGCGACCGCCATCGGTACCGGCCTGAACACTCCGCCCGAGTACTCCGCTCTGGCCATCAAGCGCCTGGCCGAGATCACCGGTCGCGCCTATGTGCCAGCTGAAGATCTGATCGAAGCGACCTCCGACTGTGGCGCCTACGTGATGCTGCACGGCGCTATCAAGCGCATGGCGATGAAGATGTCCAAGATCTGTAACGATCTGCGTCTGCTCTCCTCCGGCCCGCGTACCGCCCTCAAAGAGATCAACCTGCCGGAAATGCAGGCAGGCTCCTCCATCATGCCGGCCAAGGTCAACCCGGTCATCCCGGAAGTGGTCAACCAGTCCTGCTTCAAGGTATTCGGTAATGACGTCACCATCACCTTCGCCGCCGAAGCCGGTCAGCTGCAGCTGAACGTGATGGAGCCGGTGATTGGTCAGGCCATGTTCGAATCCCTGAGCCTGATGGAAAAAGCCTGTATCTCCCTGCGCGAGAAGTGTGTCGAAGGCATCACCGCCAACCCGGAAATCTGCATGAACCACGTGCTGAACTCCATCGGCATCGTGACCTACCTGAACCCCTTCATCGGTCACCATGAGGGTGACATCGTCGGCAAGATCTGTGCCCAGACCGGCAAGAACGTCCGTGAGGTCGTGCTGGAACGCGGCCTGCTGACCGCCGAACAGCTGGACGAGATCCTCTCCATCGAGAACCTGATGAACCCGCAATACAAGGCCAAGCGCTACACCCGCGAAGCCACCGTATAAGGGTATCGATGGGCCGGGATCACTCCCGGCCCATAGAGTCAGTTCCCGATTGGCCTCCCCCAGCCCTATCGGGAATTGGCTTTTCTGCCACAAAAAACCTAAAAAAAACTGGAAATTGGAGTGTTCGCTATGATTGGAATCGAGTTACTTGTCGTGCTCGCCGCTATCTATCTGGGAGCCCGGATAGGCAGCATCGGCATCGGCTTTGCCGGTGGTTTGGGGGTACTGGTGCTGACCTGGGGTCTGGGCATGCCCATCCCGAGCGATCAGCTGGTTGCCTATCTCCCTTGGGACGTGATCATGATCATCGCGTCCGTCATCTGCGCCATCGCCTGTATGCAACTGGCTGGCGGGATGGACTACCTGGTCTCTTTGGCCGAGAAGGCGCTGCGCAAGAACCCCAAATACATCACCTTCGCCGCTCCGGTCGTCACCTACCTGATGACCATGCTGGCCGGTACCGGTCACACCGCCTTCTCCACCCTGCCGGTGATCGCCGAGGTGGCCAAGGAGCAGGGCATTCGCCCCTCCCGCCCACTCTCCATCGCGGTCGTCGCCTCCCAGATCGCCATCACCGCCTCGCCCATCTCGGCCGCCGTGGTTGCCTTCTCCGGCATGCTTGAACCGCTCGGGGTCGACTACCTGACCCTGCTGGCCATCTGTATCCCGTCCAGCTTCCTCGCCTGTATCCTGGGTGCCTTCGTGGCCAACATGCTGGGCAAGCCGCTGGACCAGGACGAAGTCTACCTGGAGCGCAAGGCCAAGGGCCTGATCAAGCTGCGCGGTACCAGCAAGGTTGAACTCAAGCCTTACGCCAAGCTGTCCGTCGGTATCTTCATCGCCGCCATCGTCGCCGTCATGGCCTATGCCACCGCCATCTCCGGCAACGTGGGCCTGATCGCCAATCCGCCGATCCCCCGTGACGGTGCCATCATGGGCATCATGCTCTCCGCCGCCACCCTGATGGTGCTGTTCTGCAAACTGGACGCCGCCCAGATCACCAACATGCCGACCTTCAAGTCCGGTATGTCCGCCTGTATCTGTGTGCTGGGTGTGGCCTGGTTGGGTAACGTCTTCGTGAAGGGCAACATGGTCGAGATCCAGGCCTTCGCCGGCGATCTGCTGAGCCAATACAGCTGGCTGCTGGCCGTGGTGCTGTTCTTCTCCTCCATGCTGCTCTATTCACAGGGTGCCACCACCAAGGCCCTGATGCCGGCCGCCCTGGCGCTGGGTGTCAGCCCGCTGGCTGCCATCGCCTCCTTCGCCGCCGTGAGCGCGCTGTTCGTGCTGCCCACCTACCCGACCCTGCTGGCGGCGGTAGAGATGGATGACACCGGCTCGACCCGGATCGGCAAGGCGGTGTTCAACCACCCCTTCTTCATCCCGGGTGTGGCCACCATCGCCATGGCAGTCGCCCTTGGCTTCTTCTTCGGCGGCATCATCCTCTAACCGGGAGTGCCAACGACAGAGTGCAAAAACGGCCCGCTGGGCCGTTTTTTTATGCCGTGAAACCAACCCGCCGGGCCCCTTTCGGCCAACAAAAAGCCGCTCTCTGGAGCGGCTTTTGACTGTCGGGGGGCAGACCCTCAGCTGGTCGTCTGCCGGGTACCGAAGTAATCGGCGAGGAACTCGTCGAACGACAGGCTGTCACCGCGCTCCCGCTCCCGCTGCTTGGCCAGGGACTCGCGTGCCTCGCCCGCGAAGTAGGCCTGATCCCAGTACTGCAACTCACCGCTCAGCATCTCCTCCCGGTAGCGGCTCGCCAGCTCGTCACCGAAGCAGCCGTTGTCCTGGCCGCTCTCCAGCAGCTGCTTGAGCAGGCGGGCGGAATAGGTCAGCTCAGGGTTGAGCAGCTTCTCGCGGTGCATGGCCAGCGTCTCGCGATAGCGGTTGCGGCCACAGCAGCGATCCAGCAGATCGGCGACCTGATCCAGCTCGTCGAACAGCTGGAGGCCGTACTCCCTGAGGCCGATGGGGTTGCCCTGCTCGTCTTCCAGCTCGAGGCCGGGACGACGCCCCTCCAGCACCACCTTGTTCTGGTTGCGGCGATTGCGGGCAATCTCCTCGTCGGTCAGCACCGGGGACGGGCGCAGCAGGCACCAGACCAGGAACAGATCGAAGAAGCGGATCTGATCCACATCGATGCCGAACGGGGTGAAGGGGTTCACGTCCACGGTGCGCAGCTCGATGTATTCGATGCCGCGCTGCTCCAGCGCGTCGGACGGCTTCTCGCCGCTGCGCGGGGTGCGCTTGGGACGGATCGGCGCATACAGCTCGTTCTCCAGCTGCAGCACGTTGTCGTTGAGCTGGCGGTATTCGCCGTTGACCTTGACCCCGATCTTGGCGAACTCGGGATCATGGGTGCTGATGGCACGGCGCAGGCTGGCCACATAGGCCGGCAGGTTGTCGTGGCTGATATTGAGCATGCTCTGGGAGCTGCTGGTGTAGCCGAGATCGGACAACCGCAGCGCGGTGGCATAGGGCAGATAGAGGGTGCCCTTGCCAGTCTTCTGGAACGGCAGGTTGCTCTTGCGCCCCTTGAGGAAGGAGTCGCAGATGGCCGGCGAGGCGCCGAACAGATAGGGCACCAGCCAGCCGAAGCGGTAGACGTTGCGAATAAGCCCCATGTATTTGTCGGAGATGAAACGCTGGCTGCAGCAGCCCTCACCCACCAGATCCTGCCATTCGCACCAGAAGCTGTCCGGCATGGAGAAGTTGAAGTGCACCCCGGCGATCACCTGCATCAGGCTGCCGTAGCGGTTCTTCAGCCCCTGTCGGTAGAGGGTCTTCATCCGGCCTATGTTGGAACTGCCGTACTGGGCCAGGCGGATGCTCTCCTCATCGCCGATGAAGCAGGGCATGGAGAGCGGCCAGATCCGCTCATCACCGAGGTGATGAATGGTATGACGGTGGATATCGCCGAGCTGCTCGATCAGGCTCTCGATGGAGTCGGTGGCCGGGGTGATGAACTCCAGCAGGCTCTCGGAGTAGTCGGTGGTGATGTTGGCGTGGGTCAGCGCCGAGCCCAGGCTCCTGGGGTGATCGGTCTGGGAGAGGGCGCCTTCCGGGGTGATGCGCAGGCATTCACGTTCGATCCCGCGCCGGATCCCCTTGAGGGCGGTCACCCGTTCCGGCGAACCCAGGGCAGTCAACAACTCGGTGAGCGACAAGCTAGTAGTAGTCATATTCACGGCTCATGTATGGCCGCCCCACACGGGGCGGCGCTCATTTTGTGAAGCGCCCTCAGGGCAGCTGCAGCGGATAGATGGGAAGATGAAGCTCCGACAGGGGTTTTTCAAGCTTTTGCTTGTCTCCCACCACCACAATCACCATCTCGGCCGGATCCAGCCAGCGGGCCGCGCTGGCCTTGAGTGCCTCAGGCGACACCGTTTTGATCAGCTGACCCTGGGCCAGCACATAGTCCGGCTTCAGGTCATACATGATCATCTGCAGCAGGAACATCGCCTTCTGCGCCAGGGTTTCGTAGGAGAGCGCATCCTGCTGGGAGACTGCGCTGCGCATGTAGGCCAGCTCCACCGGGGTCGGGCCGCTCTTGCGGTAGCCGTCCATCTCCTTCAGGAACTGGCGGATGGCATCCACGGTCGCGTCGGTCCGCACGTTGGCACCGGTGGCGAAGACACCCGCCTCGCGGTTGGCGGAGAAGCCCGAGCTGGCACCATAGGTGTAGCCCTTGTCTTCCCGCAGGTTGAGGTTGATGCGGCTGTTGAAGTTGCCCCCCAGATTGAAGTTCATCAGGCTGGCGACGAAGAAGTCCCCCGTGGTGTCAAACGGCATGGCACGACGGCCGATGCGGATCACCGACTGGGGCGCCCCCGGCTTGTCCACCAGATAGATGCCCGGCTTGGCCTGCTCGCCCTTGAGCTTGAGATCGCCGAGGGCAGGAGTGGTCCCCTTCCACTGGGTCAGGAAGCCAAGCTGCTCCTCGATCTGCTGCTGGGTCACATCTCCGGTCACCACCACCCTGGCGTTGGTCGGATTGTAGTAGTCCTGATAGAAGCGCTTCACGTCCGCCAGGGTCAGCTTCTCGACGTCCTTCAGCACCCCCTCGGTCGGTTGACCGAGCCGGTTCTGTTTGCCGTACACCAGCTCGCGGAACGCCTGGCCCGCCAGCCACTCCGGCTGCTGCTCGCTCTGCTTCATGCCTTGCAGCATCTGCGCCTTGAGCCGCTCGAAGTCCGCCTCCCGCATCCCGGGTCGCATCAAGACCTCGCGCACCAGATCCAGGGTCTGCGGCAACTTGTCGGTCAGGCTGCTGATGGTGATGAGGTTGTTGTACTGGGCGGTCGAGACGCTGATGCTGGCGCCGAGTTTTTGCAACTCGTCGCTGAGCTCGGCCTCGGTCAGCCGTACCGTTCCCTGCCCCAGCATGGCGGCGGTGAGGCTGGCCAACCCCAGTTCTCCCTTGCCCTCGGCTCTCATGCCACCCGGCAGGGCGATCATGATGGAGACGGCCGGGATCTCGTCACTCTGGGTACCGATGATCTCGATGCCCTTGTCCAGCTTGCCGTGCCAGGTGGTCGGCACCTTGACGCTGACCGCCTCGCTCGCCTTGGGCTCCACGCTGCGATCGAAGCTGTCCTTGACCGGGCGCAGCGCCAGCGGCTCGCCGTGCTGGCTGTAATCCGGCAACTCCCGCTTGGCGGGGGAGAAGTTCGGCGTGCCCGCCTGCCAATCCGTCTTGCCCTTGGGCACCACGCTCAGCACCACGGCGGGTTTGCCCGCGATGAACTTGTCATAGGCGGCCTTGACCTGCTGCGCGTTCACCTGGCTGATGGCGTCCAGGTTCTTGAACACATAGTTCGGATCCTGGGTCAGCACCTGGCCCAGGGCGAGCTGGCTCACCTTGCCCTCTATGCTGTCCAGCCCCCAGATGGCCTCGGCGCGATAGCTGCTGATGGCCTTCTCGAGATCCTCGGGCTTGAGGCCGCGGCTGGCAAAGTCGCCGATCACCTTGTCCACCTCGCCTTTCAGCGTCTTGAGGCTGCCGTCCTGGGCCGGGTTCGGATAGGCGTAGACCGTCAGGGTACAGGCCAGTTCCTCACAGGAGTGGGTGGCGCCCACCTCGATGGCCTTGCCGGTCTTGACCAGCGACTGGTAGAGCATGGAGCTGGCGGAGCCGCCGAGCACGTCGGCAAAGATGTCCAGTGCCGGCTCCTGGGGATCCCCGAGCGCCACCGTCGGATAGCTGATGTAGAGCAGCGGCAGGTGCACCTTGTCTTCCAGGGTGACATAGCGGGTCTCGGGCAGGGTCACCGGCTCCGGGGTCGGCTCGGCCACGTCCGGGCCACGGGGGATGCTGCCGAAGTACTTCTCGATCCAGGCCAGCGCCTGCTGGGTGTCGAAGTCGCCCCCCAGGGTCAGGGTGGCGTTGTTCGGCCCATACCAGCGCAGGAAGAACTGCTTGAGATCCTCCACCCCGACCCGATCCAGATCCTCCACGTAGCCGATGGGCTGCCAGGAGTAGGGATGAGTGCGCGGATAGAGCGCCTCGCCCGCCTTCTCGCCCACCAGGCCATAGGGCTGGTTGTCGATGCGCTGGGCGCGCTCGTTCTTGACGGTGGCGCGCTGGATCTCGAACTTCTTCTGGCTCACCGCATCGAGCAGGAAGCCCATGCGGTCCGCCTCCAGCCACAGCACCTTCTCCAGCTGGTTGGCCGGCACGGTTTCGTAATAGTTGGTGCGATCCTTGTTGGTGGTGCCGTTCATCTCGCCACCGGCCTCGTTGATGATCCGCATGTGCTCCTGATCGCCGACGTGCTTGGAGCCCTGGAACATCATGTGCTCGAAGAAGTGGGCGAAGCCGGACTTGCCCACGGTCTCGCGGGAGGAGCCCACGTGATAGGTCACGTTGAGGTGCACCAGGGGATCGGACTTGTCGGGGGCCAGGATCACGGTCAGGCCGTTATCCAGCTTGTACATCTGGTAGGGGATGCCGAGCTTGCCCTCCTGCTTGACCTGTTCCGATACCAGGGTCGGGGCTGCCAGCACCGGCAGGGCCAAGCCAAGAAGAATGCTTAATGGAATGAGTTTGTTCACGGTTACCTCGTGAGTGAAGAGAAGCGGCTAGAAGACCTGTTTGGCCAACAGAAAAACCAGGGCATAGCGCACCAATTTGCCCAGCCCGATCAGAATGAGAGAGCGCCAGAATGAGAGACGCAGCCAGCCGGCCAGCAGACAGAGACCGTCACCGACCACCGGCGTCCAGGCCAGCAGCAGGCACCAGTGGCCATGTTGTTTGAGCCAACCTAGCGCCTTTTGTTCCCCACGGCCTTGAAAATCTTCCGGTTTTTTCTTGTATGTGGCAAGCCAGCCGAGCCACCAGGTGGTCATGGAACCCAGAGTATTGCCGAGGGTGGCCCACAGCAGCAGGCTGGTCATGCTCCACTGTCCCTGGTTTGCCATGACCCCCAGCAGCACTTCCGAGCTGCCGGGCAACAGGGTCGCCGAGGTGAAGGCGCTGAGAAACAGCCAGCTCAACCCGGCTTCCAGCGTCTCCATCATCCAGGATAGCGCCCGGCGGCGGGCATCCGCAGCACCAGCTTGCCCCGGGTGTGGCCGCCCTCGAGGGCCTGGTGCGCCAGCGCCCCCTCCGCCAACTCGAACTCGCCGGCCAGGGTGATGTGGGCATCGCCCTGACGCAGCAGGATCAGCATCTGGGCCAGCTGCTTGCTGTCGGGATGTACCAGCATGCCGCTCACCGCGATCCCCAGGGCGGCGCCGGCATCCTTGATCGACTGCGCCGTGATGGTCGGCACCGTCACCAGGCGGCCACCCTCGGCGACGCAGGCGAGCGCCGCCTTGCCACTCTCGCCGCCCATCAGATCCAGTACCAGATCGACGCGGCCAACCTGCGCAACCCAGTCCGCATCGTGATAATCCACCATCTTGCTGGCCCCGATCCCATGCAAGAAGCCGTGATTTTCCTTGCTGGCCGTCACCACCACCTCGGCGCCATAGGCGCTGGCGAACTGCACCGCCAGGTGCCCCACCCCGCCGGCGGCGGCCAGGATCAGCACCCGCTGCCCCGCCTTGAGAGCGCCGTGCTCGAACAGCCCCTGCCAGGCGGTGAGCCCGGCCAGCGGCAGGGCCGCCCCCTGCTTGAGGCTGACGCCGTCAAGCTGGACCAGTTCCCCCTCGCTAACCACTATGCTCTCGGCATAGCCGCCGCCCGCCAGCGGGAAACCGACCATGCCGCACACCCTGTCCCCCTCCGCCAGGGTGCTGACGCCCGGGCCGACCTTCTCTACCACCCCCGCCACGTCATAACCCGGCGTCCAGGGCAGCTTGTCCTTGTTCTGGGCCGCCGCCCAGCCCAGACCGGCCCGGGTCTTGGCATCGATAGGATTGACCCCGGCATAACAGATGCGCACCCTAACCTCCCCCTCGGCGGGAACCTTGTCGAGCGAAGGGTTGAGCTTAAGTACCGAGGGGTCGCCGAATGCGGTAATCTGTAGCTGCGTCATTGCACAATCCATCCTGTTGATTGATCAAGGATCCACAGAATAACAGCGAGGACACCATGGCTCGAATGTTTCTTATTCCTCTGTTGCTGGCGCTGGGGTGGTGGGCCTTGTTGCTCTACTTCCGCATCCCGCTCAAACAGGGGGCCAAGGGGTTTTACTGGATCATCGGCATCGGTGGTGGCCTGGCCGCCTTCTTCAGCCTGATGATGGTGCTGACGCACTAGCCTTCAGCACGCCCAGCAACGAGAAGGCCACCCTGGGGTGGCCTCGCGCTCAACTGGCTGGTGCATTGAGATGGTAATGACGGTTGCTGCCCTGCCCCAACACCCCCTGGGCCAGCAGATGCTGGAACACCCTGTCCACCTCCTCCAGCGGCATGGCCAGCACCTCGGCCACCCGGCGCTTGCTGCACTTGAGCTCACCGCTCTCCAGCGCGACCCGTACCCGTTCCACCAGGGCGGGGGCCGGGGCCGGTTTGTCGACCGCCACAGGCTCGACGGGGGATGCTGCCACAGCCTCGGCGTGCTCGCGCTGCCGTTGCCACAGCCACTGGCGGCGGAAGCGGTTCTCCTCCCCGATCAGGCTGACGAAGAAGGCACCGAACGCATCCAACAGCACAGATAGGAAGCAGACCAGCAGGAACTGCACCTGGCTGATGCTCATGCCCACCCCGTCCGCCAGGCTGCTCATCAGCCCCAGCATGGAGGATTGCTCGTTGAGCGGCTTGGCATCCCGCTCCTGGCGCAGATCGTCCTGCTTCAGCCTGAGCTTGGTGTTGGCCTGCTGCAAGCCACTGACGCCGCTGGAGATGCGCGCCATCTCTATGTACTTGCGAGCCGCCTCCTCGTTGAGCTGGATCTGCCGCTCTATGCTGGCGATCTGCTCGTCGAAGCGGGCAATTTCCCGCTCGTGGCGCGCCTGCTGGCTCAGTATGGTGTTGGTGGCGCTGTTGATGCCGCCTATGCTGCCACCGATGGAGATGGCCGCCAGCACGCTGTAGAACAGCAGCGACCAGAAGGCGCCACCGAGATCCCGCCGGGCCTTGCACTCACCGTATTCGTACCAGACGTAAAACTTGCCCAGTTCGAAGATGATGGCCAGCCCGCCGAACAGCCACTTCATCAGCGGGTTGTCGTCGATGGAGAGAAACAGCAGCAGGGAGAAGACGATGGAGGCCAGAATGGCCAACCCGGTAAAACTGTAAACCGTGGTCAGTGCGAACCACCCCTTGGGGTAGCGCAGCGCGGCGGTGGCCTGTGTAGTCATGATGAAGAGGATGTGGTGCCGAGGAAAAGTTGGCTGCCGATTATAGTCGCCCAGGCCACAGAATGAAGATTAATCACTTGAATTCCTTCATATCCTCATCTAGGTGAATAGAACGCGACCGAATTGGGCAAATTGCCGCCCCAGGGAGCCACGGCTCGGCATAATCCATGGCTGGTGCTTTTATACTAAGTTCCGCCGAGGTTAAGCTAAAAGACATACACTGATGAATATTTCCCCGTTATCGAGACCATTATGAACAAAACTACCACACTGCTGATCTCTCTGTTCCTGGCTCAGGGTACGGCCATCGCCGCCCCCAAGAATTACGACAACGACGACATCAAGATCTCGACCGACAACGTGCGGGTCAATCTGGATTGGGATGACAGGGAATATGGCTGGTGGCAGAACAACTGCCTGAACATCAGCAGCGACCGGGTCAAGATCGACTGTGACAAGATGGACAGCAAGTACCGTGACCATTACAACCGCAGCGTCCACAGCGGCAACAACCCGGGCAAGGGCCACGACAAGGACGACTGGGACAATGGCGGCAGCGTGAAATACAAAGAAAAAGACAAGGGCAATGGGAAAGGCAAAAACAAATAACGATTCAGGGGCCCATGGCCCCTGAATGCTGTCCGCTACCAGTAATTTTCCGCGCTGATATTGCCGGGGGCCCGCCGCAGGTTCTTGGCCAACCCCAGCTCAATCAAGGTCTGCTGGGTCTCCTTCACCATGGCGGGATTGCCGCATATCATCACCTGGCTGTGTACCGCAGAGAATTCGAGCCCGACCCGCGCCTGCAGGCGCCCCTCGCCGATGGCCGCCGGGATCCGGCCGGCCATGGCACCGGGCCACTCCTCGCGGCTGACGAAGGGAACGTAGTGAAAGCGCGGCCCGTGCCGCTCGACAAAGCTCTCGATAAGCGACCGATAACTCAGCTCCTCCCCCTTCCTCACTCCGTGTACCAGCACCAGATTGTCGAAGCGCTCGAAGGCCTCGCCGTCCGCCAGCATGGCCAGGAAGGGACCGATGGCGGTGCCGGTGGAGAGCAGCCAGAGATCGCGCCCGGCGGGCAGTTCATCCAGGGTCAGGAAGCCGGTCGCCTGGGATTGGACCAGCACCGAGTCCCCCGCCTGCAACGAGCCGAGGGACGGCGTCAGCTCACCCTCCGGGATCTCGACCAGATAGAATTCGTGATAGGGGGCAGAGGGGGGATTGACGAAGGAGTAGGCCCGCTGGATGCGGCGCTCACCCTGCTGCAGGGCCAGCTTGGTAAATTGCCCCGCCTTGTAGGGGGCGAGCTCCGCCTCCACACGCAGGGAAAACAGGGTGGGGGTCCACTCGATGCGCTCGAGTACCCGACCTTCGACCCAGGCAGCCATAAGGATCTCCTCCAGAGGAACAGAACCCTACTCTACCCCTTGATCCCCTCTTGATTCAAAAAGAAAAAAACCCGCGCATGTGCGCGGGTTTTTTCTGCAAAGCGAATCGCTATTACAGAGCAACAACCTGGATCTGTACGGTTGCCTTGACGTCAGCGTGCAGCTGAACAACAACTTCGTACTCGCCGGTGTTACGCAGAACGTTGCCCATGCGGACCTCGCTCTTGGCAACAGCAACGCCGGCAGCAGTGATGGCGTCAGCCACGTCACGGGTACCGATGGAACCGAACAGCTTACCTTCGTCGCCAGACTTGGAGGCGATGACAACGGCAGCCAGTTCACCCAGCTTGGCAGCGCGCTCTTCAGCGGCAGCTTTACCGGCAGCCAGTTTGGCTTCCAGTTCAGCACGGCGAGCATCGAAGGTCTCGATGTTGGCCTTGGTAGCCATAACGGCTTTGCCTTGCGGGATCAGATAGTTACGGGCGTAGCCAGCTTTAACAGCGACTTGATCACCCAGACCGCCCAGTTTGGCGATTTTGTCGAGCAGGATAACTTGCATTACCTTTCCTCTATAAATGTGGAGTTAGGCTTAAGTGCCGGACCGATTCTTACTTGTTGTGCAGATCGGTGTACGGCAGCAGAGCCAGGTAACGAGCACGCTTGATGGCGCGTGCCAGCTGACGCTGATACTTGGCGCGGGTACCGGTGATACGGCTCGGTACGATCTTGCCAGATTCAGTGACGTAGTTTTTCAGAGTAACGATATCTTTGTAGTCGATCTCGGTAACGTTCTCGGCGGTGAAGCGGCAGAACTTACGACGACGGAAATAACGTGCCATGGCCTTTATCCTCTAATGCGTTGATCTAAGAATTACTCTTCGGAAGACGCTTCAACAGCATCTTCGCGGCGCTCGTCGTCACGACGGACGAAGCGCTCTTCCTTGGCCTTGGCCATAGGAGAAACTTCAGTCACGGCGTGCTTGGTGCGCATGATCATGTTGCGGATAACGGCATCGTTGAAGCGGAAGTTGGTTTCCAGTTCGTCGATAACGGCCTGCTCTGCTTCTACGTTCATCAGAACATAGTGAGCCTTGTGCAGCTTGTCGATCGGGTAAGCCAGTTGACGACGGCCCCAATCTTCCATGCGATGAATGGTACCACCAGCGGTGGTGATAGCGCCGGTGTAACGCTCGATCATGCCAGGTACTTGCTCGCTCTGGTCCGGATGAACCATGAAGACGATTTCGTAATGACGCATTTTAGCTCCTTACGGATTAATTCAGCCTCCGCCCAGGTGCAGCCAAACCTCGGAGGCAAGGAACATAGTGGTGTTTAGACACTGCTTTCTAGGGCGGCGTATTGTACGAAATCGCCTCTCTCACTGCAACTGGCGTCGATAGATGTTTTTATCGATGAGCCTGATGCAAAACTTCAATTGATAACAATTATCATTTAGATCTATTCTATCCTCATATCCTATGGAGGATGACAGTATGCAACCCGCCCTGAGCACGGCCATCCCGGCCCGAAAATTCAAGCTGACCCTGCTGGGGCCCGCCTTTATCGCCGCCATCGGCTATATAGACCCGGGCAACTTCGCCACCAATATCCAGGCGGGTTCCACCTTTGGTTATCAACTGCTGTGGGTGGTGGTGTGGGCCAACCTGATGGCCATGCTGGTGCAGACCCTCTCCGCCAAGCTCGGCATAGTCACCGGCAAGAACCTCGCGGAACACATCCGGGACAAGTTACCCAGACCCGCGGTCTGGGCTTACTGGGTGCAGGCGGAGATCATCGCCATGGCCACGGATCTCGCCGAGTTCATCGGCGCCGCCGTGGGCTTCAAGCTGCTGCTCGGCGTCACCCTGCTGGAGGGGGCCTGCATCACCGCCGTGGTCACCTGGGCCATCCTGATGCTGCAGTCTCGCGGCCAGAAGCCGCTGGAGTTCGTGGTGGGCGGCCTGCTGCTGTTCGTGGCCGCCGCTTACATCGTCGAGCTGGTCTTCTCCCGCCCCCATCTGCCGAGCCTGCTGGAGGGCGCGCTCTTCCCCGGGCTGCCCAACGGCGATGCCGTCTATCTGGCCGCAGGCGTGCTGGGGGCGACCGTGATGCCCCACGTCATCTATCTGCATTCGGCGCTGACCCAGCACACCCAGGACAGGGGCACGGTCCCCCAGCGGCTGCACAGCACCCGGGTGGACGTCGCCATCGCCATGACCATCGCCGGCTTCGTCAACCTGGCCATGATGGCCATGGCCGCCGCGGCCTTTCACGGGGTGGGCGACCAGCCCGTGGCCGAGCTGGAGTCCGCCTACCAGACGCTCACGCCCTTGTTGGGACAGGCGGCCGCCACCCTGTTCGGCCTCTCCCTGGTCGCGTCCGGCATCTCCTCCACCGTGGTGGGAACCCTGGCCGGACAGGTGGTGATGCAGGGTTTCGTACGCTTCACCATCCCACTCTGGTTGCGTCGGGCCATCACCATGGCCCCCGCCTTCGTGGTGATCGCCATGGGGCTCAACACCACGGATATCCTGGTGCTGAGCCAGGTGATCCTGAGCTTCGGCATAGCGCTGGCGCTGATCCCGCTGCTGATGCTGACCGGCGATCGCGCCCTCATGGGCCAGCATCGCAATCACCCGGTGACTCAGGCGCTGGGGCGACTCATCGTCGCCCTGGTGATCGGCCTCAATGCCTATCTGCTGGTCTCCATGCTCTGACCCCGTCGGCAATATACTGACAGGCTCATTAACCCAGATTAATGAGCCTGTCTTCGCTTTGGCGTATGCTGCGGCTCTCTCTATCATTCGCAACGCGCGGGAGCCATCCATGGAACATAGCCGAGCCAGCTTCGTGCTGGGCCATCACCAAGAGCAGGCCAGGGTAGTCTATTGCCAGGCCGGCGAGCCGACCCTGCTGGTCACCGACCTCAGCCCCTTCCATCCCCAGAGTCATCTCTGGCCCGATCAACCGGGCGATGTGGGCAGGGTTTGCTGGGATAGTGGCGAAGCCAGCGTGGGCCCCTGCCGCATGGGCGCCATCAGCCCGGACGGCGAGCTGTTCGTGGATCAGGATATACCGGTCAAACGGGGGGCCGAGGGCTGGGCCTTCGTGGTGGTGCATCCGCTGACGGGCAGGCATGAGCTGGCCGTGGAGACCCACGTCGAGTTGCAGGTAGATGCCGATGCCCGCCATACCCTGAGCCTGGGCCATAGCGGTTGCCATCTGGCGGCGCTGGCCCTCAACCGGGTGCTGACCCCTTACTGGCGCAAGGAGCCGAGCGAGCGGGATGCCCTCGGCCAGCCCGATTTTGACCGGCTCGCCATCCAGACCTCGCGGGTCGAGCCCAGAGGCTCGCAGGAGCTGTATCGCATCGGCAAGAGCCTGCGCAAGAAGGGGGTGATGGCGGCCGAGCTGCTGGCGGCCCTGCCCGCCATCGAGCAGGAGATCAACGCCCAGCTGGCCAGTTGGTTGGCGGAGGGTGGCGACATTCGCCGCTCCCGCGCCGGTGAGGCCATCATCGACTCCCGCTATTGGCACTGCACCCTGGAGGGAGCAGAGGTGACCATCCCCTGCGGTGGCACCCACGTCGACAGCCTGGCCGCGCTGGGCCGGGTCAGCGTGCAGCTGAGCCCCGCCGACGAAGGCTTCTGCCTGATCAGCCGGGTCACCCCTTAAGTCCACTCTCAGGCCGGGCGCCCCCGGCCTGACCCTCTTCAGCCGATCCGGATCAGCAGGATGCCGCACAGGATCACCAGCGCTGCCATCAGCCTGACCCGGCCCAGTTTCTCCCCCAGCCAGCACCAGGAGAGCAGCACCGCAAACAGCACGCTGCTCTCGCGCAGCGCCGCCACCAGCCCGATGGGCGCCTGGGTCATGGCCCAGATGACGATGCCGTAGGCCAGCAGTGACAAGGCGCCGCCGAGCGCGCCTGTATACCAGGCCGCGGCATCCAGATCCCGCCAGGCGGTGCGACTCTGCCAGCGCATCAGCAGCGGCATCACCAGCGCGGTCAGGGTGAACAGCCAGAGGGTGTAGCGCACCGGCGCGCCGGCCGAGCGGGCGCCCGCCCCATCGGAGAGGGTATAGGCGGCCGTGAACAACGCCGTGATCAGCACGGCACTCAGGGCCGCAGGCGCCAGCCTGATGCCACCGCGCCAGGCCATCAACAGCACCCCGCTCACCAGCACCAGGGCGCCCGCCACCGCCAGCCCCCCGGGGACCTCCCCCAACAGCAGCGCCCCCAGCGACAGGGTTAGCAGGGGTGCACTACCACGGGCCAGCGGATAGATCTGGCCGAACTCGCCGAGTCGGTAGGCCCGGCCGAGGAACAGGCAATAACCGCAGTGCAGCAGGATGGAGAGCGCCAGCCAGGGATATTCGGTGGCGGCCGGCCACCCCACCAGGGGCAGGAAGGGCGCGGCAAAGAGGCCGGAGCAGAGGGAGACCAGCAAGACGCTGACCCGCCCCTCGGCCTGGCGCTTGGCCAGCGCATTCCAGAGGGCGTGTAACAGGGCAGCCAGCAGGATGGCCGCAAAGAGGGTGGGGGTCACGACAACGTTCCAGTCAAGATGGGGGGCCGATCATATCCGTTTGTATCACGGCAGTGTGGGAGCCATCTCAAACTGGCGCCCTTGCCCGACATCCAGGCCCGGGCTCAGACCGCCGTTTTGCGCATGCCCATGTGGGGGATGTCGTCTTCGAGATAGCCCTCCCCCTCCGCCACGAAACCGTGCTGGCCGTAGAAGCCTTGCAGGTGTGCCTGGGCGCCGAGCCAGATGGAGTGACCCGGCCAGCCAGCCTCGCAGCCCCTGACGGCCTCCGCCAGCAACCGGTGACCCAGGCCGCCACCCCGCGACTGGGGCGAGGTGACCACCCGGCCGATGGCGCAGCCATGCTCGTCACCTATGCCAGGCGCCATGATCCGGCTATAGGCCGCCAGGTGCCGGCCCTCGTAGCCGAGCAGGTGCAGCACCCCTTCGCGGCGATCCAGCCCATCCAGATCCTGGAAAGGGCAAGTCTGCTCCACCACGAAGACTTCGGCCCGCAGGGCCAGCAGATCATACAGTTCGTCCGTGGTCAGCTCGGACCAAGCCTTGAGACTCCAGTTCATCGGCAACTCCTTATCGATTAGGCCCGCCAGCATAGGTGAGCGCAGCCAGACCGGCATTAACCTTTGTTAAGATCCTTCAGCCGTTTGCGAATGCGGCTGAGGCTGATGGGGCTGATGCCGAGATAGGCGGCGATCTGGTGATCCGGCACCCTGGCATCCAGGGCCGGGAAGCTCTGCAGGAAGTGCTGGTAGCGGGCCTGGGGGCTCTCGGTCAGCAGCAACAGCTCCTTCTCCTCCTTGATGCGCAGTTGCACCGCCAGCAGGTGCTGATACCAGGCGGGCCAGCAGTTGAGCTGGCGCAGATCGGCCAGGGCGAACAGCTGCAGCCGGCAGGGCTCCAGCGCCTCCACGCTGTAGCGGGCGGGCTCGCCACTGAGCAGGTGGTGGAAGTCGATAAACTCGTCCCCCTCCCAGTAGAACTCCTTGATGTACTCGCGCCCATCCGCCAGCACCACCTTGGCCCGCAGCAAGCCCTGCTCCACCCTGACCAGCAGATCCGGGCTGTCACCGGCGTGCCAGAGGCAGGCTCGGGGGGCGAGCGTCAAGGAGCGGGCAAAAGAGAGGAGGCGCGTGGCCTCCTGCTCATCTGTGACCCGATCCCGGCTGAACGGGGGTCTGTCCATCACCCTTGGCTCAGACGCGGCGCTGACGCACGGCTTCGAACAGGCAGACGCCCGCCGCCACCGAGACATTGAGGCTGGAGACAGCCCCGGCCATAGGGATGCTCACCAGCTCGTCGCAGTGCTCGCGCGTCAGGCGACGCATGCCCTTGCCCTCGGCGCCCATCACCAGCGCCATCGGGCCGGTCAGCTTGGCCTGATAGAGATCGTGATCCGCTTCGCCGGCGGTGCCGACCAGCCAGACACCGCGTTCCTGCAACTCGCGCAGGCTGCGGGCCAGGTTGGTGACCTGGATCAGCGGCACCACTTCGGCGGCGCCACAGGCGACCTTGCGCACCACCGAGGTCAGGCCGGTGGCCTTGTCCCGCGGCACTATGACCGCATGGACCCCGGCCGCGTCGGCGCTGCGCAGGCAGGCGCCGAGGTTGTGCGGATCCGTCACCCCGTCCAGCACCAGCAGGAAAGGCTGGGCTTGTCGCGAGGCCAGGCTGTCCAGCAGGCTGGCCAGATCGTGCTCGGCCAGCTTGGGCGCCTCTATCACCTTGGCCATGATGCCCTGGTGATTGTTGCCCTCGGCTTTATCATCGAGCGTCTTGCGGTTCACGCTCTGCACCTTGAGGCCGAGCGCTTCCAGCTCGTCCAGCAGGGGCTGCAACCTGTCGTCTTCACGGCCCTTGAGGGCCCACACCTCGATGAAGCGCTCCGGGGTGCGCTCCAGCAGCGCGGATACAGCGTGAATGCCGTAGATCAGTTCTGTACTCATTTAGTGCTCTTGGTCTTTTCGCGAGCCTTCTTGCTCGGTCGTCTGTTGCTGGGCTTGGCACGGCCACCCTTGTCGGATTTGCCGCTATCCTTGCTCTCTTTGCGTTTATCGTGACGCAGACCACCCTTGGCGGGCTTGCGCACTACCTCTTTGCCATCCTTGCCGGTGAGTGGCGCTTCCACCATCACGAAGTCGATCTTGCGATCGTCCAGGTTCACGCCCATCACCTTGACGCGTACCTTGTCACCCAGGCGGTAGCGACGGCGGAAGTTCTCGCCGATCAGCTGCATGTGCAGGGGATCAAACTGGTAGTAGTCGTTGGTGAGGGTGCTGACGTGCACCAGACCGTCGATGTGGATCTCCGCCAGACGGACGAAGAAACCGAAGCCGGTGACGCTGGCGATGACGCCATCAAACTCGTCACCCACGTGATCCAGCATGTACTCACACTTGAGCCAGTCGGCCACGTCGCGGGTCGCATCGTCGGCACGGCGCTCGGTCATGGAGCAATGCTCGCCCATGGGATCCACTTCTTCCAGCTGGTAGTGATAACCCCCGCTCGGGGTCCACTTATGGCGCAGGTTGCCCTGCTGCTCCTTGGCCGTCTGGTACTTGATGGCGCGGTGCAGGATGAGATCCGGATAGCGGCGGATCGGCGAGGTGAAGTGGGCGTAGGACTTCAGGGCCAGACCGAAGTGACCTATGTTGTCGGCCTGATAGACCGCCTGGCGCATGGAGCGCAGCAACATGGTGGAGAGCAGCTCGGCATCCGGACGCCCCTCAAACTTGGCGGCCAGCTCGGCGAAGTCCTTCGGCTCGGGCTCGAGACCCCCCTTGAGCTCCAGACCCAGTTCGGCCAGGAAGTCACGGAAACCGGTCAGGCGCTCTTCGCCCGGACGATCGTGCACCCGGAACAGGGCAAAGGCTTCGTTCTTCTCGATGTAACGGGCCGCGGCCACGTTCGCCTGGATCATGCACTCTTCGATGATCTTGTGGGCATCGTTGCGCACCAGCGGCACTATCTGGTCGATCTTGCGCTGGGCGTTGAAGATGAAGCGGGTCTCTTCGCTCTCGAATTCCACGGCGCCACGCTGGTGACGGGCGTGCTTGAGCGCCTTGTAGAGGTTGTTGAGCTCCTCGATGTGGCCCACCAGCGGCTCGTACTGCTGACGCAGCTTGGGCTCGCCATCCAGGATCGCCGCCACCTTGCTGTAGGTCATGCGCGCGTGGGAATTCATCACCGCTTCGTAGAACTTGTAACCGGACATGCGGCCGGCGGCGGAGATGGTCATCTCGCACACCATGCACAGCCGGTCGACCTGCGGGTTCAGGGAGCAGAGGCCGTTGGAGAGCACCTCCGGCAGCATGGGCACCACGAACTCGGGGAAATAGACGGAGTTGCCGCGCTGATAGGCTTCGGCATCCAGCGCCGTGCCGGGCTTCACGTAGGAGGAGACATCCGCGATGGCGACCCACAGGCGCCAGCCGCCACCGCGCTTGGCTTCACAGAAGACGGCGTCATCGAAGTCACGCGCATCTTCCCCGTCTATGGTGACCAGCGGCAGGGCACGCAGGTCGATACGACCCTCTTTGGCCTTCTCCGGCACCTGTTCGCCCAGACCTGCGACCTCTTTGGTCACCTCTTCCGGCCAGGTGTGCGGGATGCCGTGGGTACGCAGGGCGATCTCGATCTCCATGCCCGGCGCCATGTTCTCGCCCAGCACGTCCAGCACGGTACCGACCGAATTGATGCGGGAGGTGGCGCGCTGGGTGATGCGAACGACCACGACCTGGCTCTGGCGGGCACCCTTGTTCTCCCCTTCGGGGATGAGGATGTCCTGGCCGATGCGGCTGTCATCCGGCACCACGAAGCCGACCCCGTTCTCGACGAAGTAGCGGCCGACGATGTCCGCCTCGCGGGGCTTGAGCAGGCGCACCAGTCTGGCCTCCTGCCGGCCCTTGCGATCGATCTCGGTCGGCTGTACCAGCACGTAGTCGCCGTGCATCAGGCGCTGCATCTCACGGTTGTTCAGGAAGAGATCCGATCCACCACCCTCGGGGCGCAGAAAACCGAATCCATCTTTATGGCCGAGCACATAGCCTTTCACCAGATTCAGACGATCCGGCAGGGCGTAACATTGGTTCCTGGTGAACACGAGCTGCCCATCGCGCTCCATGGCGCGCAGACGACGGCGCAAGGCCTCCAGCGGCTCTTCTTCGGTCAGCTTGAGGGCCTTGGCCAACTCTTCCCGGGACATGGGTTTCTCATGGCCCTTGATGAGCTCCAGCAGCATCTCGCGGCTGGCGATGGGGTTTTCGTATTTTTCGGCCTCGCGTTGGAGGAAAGGATCTTTTTGAGACATAAGCAGGCCTTAGGGTAGGTAATAATGAAGACATTATATCGAAGGGGGGAGCTAATGGCATCCATCGACTGCCTTTTGGCCAATCTCTCTGTCATACTGGCCGCAGTTTGCAGGTATGTGAGACTCGGAACTCATGAGCAAGGACTCGTTCGCCCAATCTGCCGCCTATTTGAAACAGGCGGTCCCCCTGATGATCAAGTATCAGATTCCTACCACCCCGAACAATTACCACCTCTGGTACAACTACGTCTCCGGCGACATGCCCGAGCTGAACAGCGCCATCGATCAGGCGGTCAAGCTGCAGGGCACCTGCTCCCTCACCACCTGCGAGCGCCTCTACCATCAGCACCTCGCCAGCCAGGATGAGCAGCAGATGGAGGCCATGAAGCTCAATCTGGCCGCCATGGCCAACGAGCTGGGACACTCCATGCAGGATGCGCTGGTCGACACCGGCCAGTTCCAGGCGATGCTCGACAAGAGCTTCGACAGGCTGAGCCTCATCGATGACGAGGGGCTGAGCCTGGAAGACACCATGGGCATACTGCGTGAGCTGGTGCGCGAGTCGCGGGACGTGCGCATGTCCACCATGCACTTTCGCAGTCAGCTCAGCAGCGCCGAGAAGGAGATCAAGGAGCTGAAGGAGGCGCTGAGCGAAACCCGCAAGCTGGCCACCGAGGACGCCCTCACCAACCTGCTCAATCGCCGCGCCTTCGATCTGGAGATGGAGTGCCTGATCCGCACCCGTCAGCCGTTCTCGCTGATCCTGGTCGACATCGATCGTTTCAAGAGCTTCAACGACGAATATGGTCACCTGCTGGGGGATCAGGTGCTGCGCATCTTCGGCAAGCGGCTGCGGGAGGCCAGCAAGGAGGGGATCACCGCCTACCGACTCGGGGGGGAGGAGTTTGCGCTGCTGGCGCCACGCCGCTCCCTGGCGCTGACCCGGCAGATGGCGGAGAGCCTGCGCCGGGCCATCGAGAAGATGTCGATCCTGGATCGCAAGTCTGGCCGCCGCATCGATCACATCACCGCCTCGTTCGGGGTGGGTGAACACCAGGGGCAGGAGACGGGGGATGCCCTCGTCGAGCGCACCGACAAGCTGCTCTACAAGGCCAAGGAGCTCGGTCGCAACCGGGTGATGCCGCTCCCTTCCTGAGCCTGCGCGCAGCAAAAAGGCCGGTCATTGACCGGCCTTTTTCATCTCTGCAACCCAACGGCTCAGAGGCTCTTCAGCTTCTCTTCCGGCAGCGCCAGCTCGTCGTTATGGTTGACGCCGATGCCGCGCTCCAGCACGTGACGGGCGATGGCGTGCGCCTCTTCCAGCGAGTGCATGCTGTAGGTGCCGCACTGATATTCGTTCAGCTCGGGGATCTTGGCCTGATCCTGCACGGTCAGCACATCGCTCATGGCGGCCTGCCAGGCAGCGCCCACACGCGCCTCGTCCGGCGCGCCGATCAGGCTCATGTAGAAGCCGGTACGACAACCCATGGGGGAGATGTCGATAATCTCGACCCCGTTGCCGTTCAGGTGATCCCGCATGAAACCGGCAAACAGGTGCTCCAGGGTGTGGATGCCGCGTTCGGAGAGGATCTCCTGGTTCGGCACACAGAAGCGCAGATCGAACACCGTGATGGTGTCCTTGCTCGGGGTCTGCATGGTCTTGGCCACCCGCACGGCAGGGGCTTCCATACGGGTATGGTCGACGGTAAAACTGTCTAATAACGGCATTTCTGACTCCTGATTGGTTACGAGAACCAGCCCCCGCTGGGGAGCCGATCCTTGCATTGTCGGTACTGGGCGCCGTAGCGCTGGGCGCGGGCCTCTACCTTGCGGGAGACCTTCATCAGCCATCCCTTGCTGCGGAAGCTGCCACGCCGGTAGCCGCCCCAGCCTTCGTGATAGTTGAGATACTGGCCATAGGCATCCCACTTGGAGGTGCCATTCAGCCGCTGCGCCTTGCTAGTGTACCAGCCCATGAAATCGATGGCGTCGGCAAAGTCGTCTCTATTGCTCCAGCCGTTGCCACTTTCCCGCTGATAGTCATCCCAAGTCTCATCCTTCACCTGAGCATAGCCATAGGCCGAGCTGGCGCGCCCGGTCGGGATGAAGAGGAAATAGTCCATCGGTGGCCGGGCATCGTGTACGAAGGAGGACTCCTGATACATCATGGCCATCACCACGTGCACCGGTGTCCCCCAGCGCTCGCTCATCCGCAGCGCCGCCTTGTGCCAATCCGGCTTCTCGCTGAAGATCTGGCACAGGTTCTCCGGCTGGGCCGGTGGCTTGGAGCTACAGGCGGTCAGACCCATCAGCAGGCCAGCTACCACCATGAGACGCGTCCACATCAGCGGGATGGCATCTTGGTTCTCTTCATCGTTTCGAGGCTCATTCATCACATCAAATTGCGTCTTCGTTCTCTTCGCCGGTGCGGATACGAATGACCCGCTCCACTTCGCAGACAAAAATCTTGCCATCACCGATCTTGCCGGTGCGGGCGGTGTTCTGGATGGCTTCCAGGCAGGCATCGAGATCCTCGTCTTGCACCACCAGCTCGACCTTCACCTTCGGCAGGAAATCCACCATGTATTCGGCGCCGCGATAGAGCTCGGTGTGCCCCTTCTGGCGGCCGAAGCCCTTGACCTCTGAGACTGTCATGCCGTTGATGCCGATCTCGGCTAGGGCCTCGCGCACATCGTCCAGCTTGAACGGTTTGATGATGGCTTCAATCTTCTTCATGGTGACTCCTTACCAGTTCTGTTTGCCAAACCCGGAGGTGATGGGGTAACGGCGATCCTTACCAAAGTTGCGGGCCGTGATACGGGGCCCGACGGCGGCTTGGCGGCGCTTGTATTCGTTGAGATCCACCAGACGGATCACCTTGCGTACCACGGCTTCTTCAAAGCCCTCCGCCACCAGGTCGGCGACCGAGGCATCCTCTTCCACATAACGTTTGAGGATGGCATCCAGGATGTCATAGGGGGGCAAGCTGTCCTGATCCACCTGATCCGGAGCAAGCTCCGCCGAAGGGGGGCGATCGATGACCCGCTGCGGGATCACATAATCGACGCTGTTGCGATATTCACACAGTTTGAAGACCAGGGTCTTGGGCACGTCCTTGAGCACATCGAAGCCGCCCGCCATGTCACCGTAGAGGGTGGCATAACCGACCGCCATCTCGCTCTTGTTGCCTGTGGTCAGCACGATGCGGCGGCGTTTGTTGGAGAGTGCCATCAGCAAGACGCCACGGCAGCGGGCCTGCAGGTTCTCTTCGGTGGTGTCCCGCGCGGTGCCGACAAACAGCGGCGCCAGCTGGGTCATGAAACCTTCGAACATGGGCTCGATGGAAATGATGTCGAACTCGACCCCCATCCGCTCGGCCTGCTCCTTGGCATCCTCCACGCTCATCTGGGCGGTGTAGCGGAACGGCATCATCACCGCCTGCACCTTGTCCGCCCCTATGGCATCGGCGGCGATGGCCAGGGTCAGGGCGGAATCGATGCCGCCGGAGAGCCCCAGCACGGCGCCCAGGAAGCCGTTCTTGGTGACATAGTCGCGCACTGCCAACACCAGCGCCTGATAGACCTCGGCCAATGGCGCGAGGGAGGCGGCAGGCTCCTGTAGCTTCACCGGTTGACCGTTTTCGAACCGCACCAGCACCAGCTCTTCGGCAAAAGGCGCCAACTTGTGGGTCAGCTCGCCCTGGCTGCTGAACACCTTGGAGCAGCCGTCGAAGATCAGCTCGTCCTGGCCGCAGACCTGATTGAGGTAAACGAATGGCAGGCCGGTCTGATCGCAGCGCTCCGTCATCAACTCATTGCGGATCCAGGGCTTCTCCCTGTCATAGGGGGAGGCGTTGATGCTTAGCAGCAGCTCGGCGCCGGCCGCCTTGGCCGCCAGGGCCGGGCCCGGTTGCCACAGATCTTCACAGATGAGCAGCCCCAATTTGTGCTCTCTGAAAGCCACGACGCAGGTTTCAGTGCCTGCGGTGAAGTAGCGCTTCTCGTCAAACACCCCGTAGTTGGGCAGATCCTGCTTGAAGTAACGCGCCACCAGCTGGCCCCGCTCATAGAGGGAGGCCGCGTTATAGAGCGCCTCGCCTTCGCGCCAGGGATGCCCCACCAGGATGGCGCAATTGCCCTGCCAGGCCGCCACTCGGGCCAGTGCAGCCTCGACCCGGATCATCAGGTCGGCCCGCAGCAGCAGATCTTCCGGCGGGTAACCGGTCAATGCCAGCTCGGAGCACACCAGCAGATCGGCGCCTTGCTGATCCGCCTCTGCGGCCGCAGCCAGCACCTTGTCACAGTTATCTTCGATGGCGCCTACCGTCAGATTTAACTGGGCAAGCATCAGAGAGAGGGCTTTTGCCATGGCGATGCATCTTAAAACTCGAAAATGATGGGGAATGATAAAGAAAAGGCGCTGGCTGTGCCAGCGCCTTGGTTCCCACAACCGGCCCTAGGGGGAGCAGGTCAGGTTGGCGGCATTGGTAACGCCGTTGTCCACCAGCAGGGTGCAGGGGCCGCTGATGACTTGCCCGCTGGCTGGCGGAGTCATAGGGATGCTTAAAGAACTAGGCTTAAGCAGGAAGGTCGTGTTGTTTCCCGAATAGGAGAAATTCACCACCAGGGTAATATTCTGGGCTGCCGTACAGGTATAGATGGCCGTCTGATTATCACTGCTCGGCGTATCCACATGACAATTGGCACCGGATGTCGAGGTACTGATGCTCAAACCACCGAACACATTCTTCTTGCAGGCCTTGGGCGTTGGATCGTTGTTTTTTGTTTTCTCGAGACACTCCACCTTGCCCGTTACCGTCAACAAGGGTTGTGTCACCACGCCAGTGTCTATTTCCACTGCCAGTTCGGTGCTGAGTGCCAGGCTCTGATCGCGCGGTGAGATAAGCGTCGCTGTAATCCCCGAGTTCCCCTGATAGACGGTGGCCTTTACCTTCACGCTCTGCAGAGCCTGGCTGGCATCCTTGGTAGATTTCTTGGCGGCCAGGTAGCCACGACTGTAACTGCCGAAGTAGTAGTTGTTGAGATCAACGATGGTGTCGATAGGCTCATTACTGACGACGGCATAGTCGGTCACCACCCCCGTCAATTGACCACTGAGCGGTGTCATGGACCACTCCGCCAACATGGTCAGATTGATATCCTGAAATGGCACTCTGGCCAGATAACCGGTGACGCTGGTATCTATCCCGGCCAGATAGGTCGGGTTTAGAATATCGACATAGATGCCACGGGCGATCAGCTGACGCGTGCCGGTATTGACCGTGATGCCCGTGGTAGCATCTCCGCCGGGCGCGACATTGGCGGGGGTTTGAAGCCATGTGGAGAAATCACTGATCGTTGGCGCCGTCGCCGTCGGGTTTGATGTCCAGTTCAGAGTCTGTTTCTGCCAGTCGATATAGGCTTTGACCACATACTGGATGTAATTCTGATAACTGACCTGATTGGCTTGTTTGGCCAAGAAGTCTGAAGTAGTGACGATGACCTTGATCAGGTTCCAATCCGGGAGAGGACGATAGTAACCGTCTAACCGAACGAAACGGCAGGCATCGATATAACTTCCGCTACCAACCTGGGTAAAAGAGCTGTTGTAGCGCTGCCGGCTGGTATTGAGCGGCGCATAGTAGTTGGGGAATCCCGTCCCCGTTCCGTCGAAGTGATCCTTGCAACAGCTGCTGCATAAAGCTGGCTGATCATTGCCATTCACCGTCCCGGTCTGCTTGCTTTGCAATGACCCCACTTTCCAATAAAGCTGGTTGGTGGCAGTACTGTAGGCCTGACCCGGAAGATAGGCACTCAAAGTGGAACCATAGGTGCAGGCGCAACTTACCGAGCTGATATCTTGCTGGATTTGCTGGGTATTGCCTTGGTTCGCAGGCTGGTAGGTCATTGTTTCAAACTGTACCTCCTTGCCGACAGTGTTATTTTTGGCCACCACGGTCGGAGAAGGTTTGCTTGTCTCCTGCTTGCTGCCGTTGCCAAGATCGATGGAGATGACGTCTGGCGCCACCCCTGGGGTATAATTTATCTTCGGCCCTGTCCGGGCGGTATCCAGCCCGCCATGCAGTTGCTCTGCAGTCAGCGATTCCGAGGGAGAGGCATAGCCCGTGAGAGTGACCGCGGCCTGCCCCCCTCCGCTGTTGGTCCAGTTGACTCTCGTATAGATCTGTTTTCGTCCAGGGTAGTTCTGCAGGTACCCCGCAGGTGCCGTGTTCTGCCATGCCGAAGTGGCCCCGTTCCAATATTGGTTGGTTACCGTCCAAACCAGCGTATAGCTATCACCAGACTGGCTCTTGGTCACATTACCGCTCGCAATGGCGTCATAGGCCGTGAGCGGGGCGGTCGCCGTCACCAGACTATTGAAGTTACGGAACTCATCGATCTTGGATTCGGCCAGACGCATGGCGATTTCATAGCGCCGCCCATCCTGAGAAGCGGTCAGGGCCGACTTTGAGAGAACCACCAGGCCGACCACGGCAACCCCCAACACCACCAGGGTCACCAGTATCTCGAGCAGGCCAAATCCTTTTTGCCATTTCATCTGCTTATCCTCTACCAGTCGCGCCAGCTACCCGGCACCTGTTTAAGAGTCTGGAAGACGGCACCGGTCCTGATATTGCTCAGCGCAGCCTCATCATATTTTGCATCATAGGTACCATTGGAATTGCCAAGCTTGAAGTTGGCCGCCAGGGCACCATTGACGATGGCCCCGCCAGTGAGTTTGATATCTGCGGTCGCCGTGGCCGGGTCTTCAGAGTAAGCAAACACCAGTCCATAGAGCTGGCGGTTACCATTGATGGTCAGGTTGCCATTTCGAATGATCAACACAACAGGGGCGGCCTGAGTGCCAATATTGGCCCCCGGATTACAATCGCCGTCGACGATGACAAGCCCGGTGGTCGTCGGCCCCAGACCATTGCAATTCGTGACCATCTGATTGGCCCTGGATTCGATGTTTGCCCAACCTGCGTCATCATCATTCTCATTGAACAGATACCAGACCAGATCACTGGGGAAGGCGGGATCGCTATCCTTGATATCCGATTGCTTGCTGCCCGCCTGGCTGATATTGGCACTGCAACTACCCGCGTAGTCTCCCTGATTGCAGGTCTGGCCAGATCCATTGTTGAGGTCCACATAATCATTGGTCCAGATGGACAGCGGCACTCCCAGCCCGCCCCCATTGGGATTGGCCACCACGGTGAAATTGCCCCCCACCGCCATGCCGCCGGCGACGGTCAGCGGGGCAGCCGGGGTTCCTGCCAAGACATTGCTCTGCACATATTGCGCCTCGACCGCAGCCTGAGCCTGATTGTTATTCAAATTGGCCACGGAACGAATGCGGATCGGGGTCACTTGGGTGGTACTCCCCACCACCACGGGGAAGGAGGTCATGCAATCCACAGTCAGGCCATAGGTGCCGCCAGCCCCAGATGGAGAGAATGAATTTCCAGACCAGGAGGGGGTTGCAGGACAAAGAGAGCCTTCAGCGGCTAATCGGCCAAAACCGTAGGAGAGCCCCTGCTCCGCCAACGCCATGACCTGACGATAGAGCGCTTCGTTTAATGTCACACGACGATCGGCCACCAGCAACTTGCCCACCAGCAGGGAGACCGCCAGCAGGATCAGCACCAGGATCAGCGTGACAGTGAAGGTTGTAAAACCGGATTGAGTTCTCATATCAGTATCCGTCATTACGCAGCTTGATATCGCGCTGCAAGTTCAGGGTCAGCGCAGTATTGTCTTTGTAACGACCAGAGATATTGAGCTGAATGGCCCTGGCGCCACTCACCTGACTGCTCGAGAGCAGGCTATAAGTGAGCTGGGTAACTTCGATGGTGTTATCGGTCGAGATGAGACTACCGCTATTACAGGCAGGACTGGCCCCCGTCGCCAGCTTGACTCCCTTGTCGGCACTGCTGTAACTGTAAACTCGCGTCTCATGACTGCTGGACACGCTGTTGTTCAGCACACCATTTTCATTGTCATCATAATTCACTCTAATACAGCGATATAGCTTCGAGCCTGTTGCCGTCTCATCCAGCAGATCGGCACTGGCATTGAAATAGAAAGGGGAAGGGGCTGCGCCAGACACCAGTCGGGTTGCGGTGGCCGCACTGGCATCATAGCCTGCCCGCTCGATGTCACGGGCCATCATATCGGTAATTGCCTGTATCTCCTGATTGAGGCGGCTCACCTTCATAGCGGTACTATTGGCCCTGAGAACGGTAGCGAAGAGCGTCGTCACCGCCGCTACCAGCAGCAGACCAGCCACCATGGCAACCATCAGCTCCACCAGACTGAAACCTGTATGGCGTCTCAGCATCCCGGCACCCCACTGACATTGCGGACTGCACAGGTGCGTACCCGCCCAACATTGTTGGTTACGACCCGCATGGAGTAGTCACCTGATGAGATAGCAATATTGCCCGCCGTCAGCGTGCCTCGACGGGGAGAAATATTGAGTGGCCTGATGTTAGTTGCTGATTCACTGTAACTCGCCTCTAAAATGAGGCCGGGAAACTCGCTGGCATCCCCCCCTTTCCGCCCCTCTATGCTGGAGCAAGTATCAGTACAGCTGCTACAGCTGCCATCGATATGAACTCGGTAGCACCAGTTACTCGTGCCGCTATTAAAAAGGAGGAGATTCAACGTCTGATTACGTTTGACAGCCTCGGATTTGAGCAGCATGACATCGGTATAGAGAGCCTGCGTCGCCGCCCGCACCATCTGCTCCTGCCGCAATGACTGATAGCTGGGCAACGCCACAGCCACCAAGATAGCCACCAACGTCAGGGCGATCAGCAACTCAATCAGGGTAAAACCGGCGGTTCTGTCCGCTGTGCGTACCATTTAGCTCAAGACTCCTTTCTTTTTGCCCGTGCCAGCAGAGCGCACCGTCAATACTATTCTATAGTATCAACCCGTTTCCCGAGGCGTGCCGCCAATGAGAGTCAAACAATCAGGTATCACACTGCTAGAGCTGATGGTCGTGGTCGCCATAGTCGCCATCCTGGCGGCCATTGCCTATCCGAGCTTTACCGATGGACTGCGTAAATCCCGCCGCGCCGAGGCGTTCAAGGGCCTGCTCAGCATGCAGCTCAAACAGGAAGAGTTTCGGATATCCAACGCCAGTTATAGCGGGACACCATCCCAAGTCGGTAACCCAGCGAGCGATTACTACACCTTCACCATCTCTGGCGCTACCCCCACAGTTTACACCCTGATCGCCACCGCGAAGGGAGGTCAGAGTAGTGATACGGGCTGCACCATCCTGACCATCAACAAGGCAGACAACAAAACACCAACCAACTGCTGGAAGTGAATCACCAGCAGTCCGCGGCAGTGAGCGAGGCACCCGATACTGTTTGCCGTCCAACCTGATCCAGCATCAAGACACCACATTCGTCTCCGCCCATCCCTCCCGTTGGGGTGGCGGTCAGGATGAAGGCCGCACCGCTGGCATTCACGGCCATTTGGTAATAGGCCGAGCTACCATCTCGCGGCAAGGTACTGAGCCCCGCCGATGCGAGGTTGGCCGCGTTATAGCTGCCCGCCTGAGTGAATTCCCGCTCCATATACTGGGCCGCCTCCATCAACGCCGCCTTTGCCTCGGCCCGACGCGACGCCGCTATATGAGCCTGATAACTGGGATAAGCGACCGCCGACAGGATCGCCACCACCACCACCACTATCATCAGTTCCAGTAGGGAAAATCCCTTAGCATTTTTCATTCCAATTGAATCCAAGACTGCCTTCCTCCCTGATCACCAGCCCCCTCCTCCAGGGTCACCGACACATTGCCGCTGGAGCCGCTCATATACTTGCGCTCTACCTCGCCATCTTCCACCACGCTTGGGGTCGTCGTCAGCTCATCAAACTGCTTGCCACTGCCGGGCACCTTGGTTGAACCGCCATTGCCATCCGGCACCTCGACATAGTCATCGTCATTGATGGCACTATCGCCGTTGACATCGAACACCGAGTAGCTGAGACGGGCCCCAGAGAAGGGCTCGATCTCCATCAACCAGGAGCGGCCACCGAAGTCACAGGCGTCAGATGAGGGGATGAGAGTATTGAAAATCAACCGCTTGTGACGATACAGCATCTCCGCAACCTGACGTTCCCCGACACCTTTGCTAAAACCTGGTGAAATAAGCCTCAGAGACCATCCCTTGCGGGCGCTGTAATCCACCACATTGTTGGAGACCACCCTTACGTTGAACTTGCGGGTAGTGCCATTAGCCGCCAACTCGCTGGTGATCGCCTGGCTCTGCAACTGGCTGGCCGTGATGGTGCTGCTCTGACCATTGGCATCCCAGATGCCGTATACGGCGTCAATCCGCGGCGTGCTCGGCAGGCTCTTGTCATCATTGGTGATATAGCTCCCGGTACCGAACAGGACCATAACCCCCCCATTGGGGTGTCGCAGCGCCAATGGCCTGACCGTGATGGGCTGGCGGCTGGTGGCGGAGCAGGTACCATCACACGCCTGGTAAAGGGGAATACCCTGGTTGCCGGTCTTGAGCGCCACCCCCCACTGGTTGCTGTTGTTGGCGGTCAGATCGAACTTCCACAGATTGCCTTGCAGATCGCCGGCGTAGACATAGTCGATCAGTTTGTCCCCATCCACGTCCACCGGCAGAGGACTCGACAGGCCATTGGGCGCCGAACTCGAGCCGACCCCGGTATTCAACTCCTTGATGAGGGAGCCATCCGCCAGATCGATCACAAACAGCCTGGCCATCTGGCTTTGGCTGTTGTAACCATTGGCCACCAGAGCAACCCACTTGTCCCCGGCCTTGACCTTTCCCAGGGTGGGCACCGAGAGCGCTACGCCCATTTCGGCGTTGCTGCTCGTGTTAAATTCCCACATCACATTACTGGCCATCATGTTAGCTGGATTGGTAACGTCGATGGCGAACACGGCCTTGCCTCCGGCCCCGGTACTGCCCAGCAATACGGTCTTCCAGCCACCATTCAGATAGGCATCCCCCACCTTGGGCGACCCATCAACATAGTAACGATGTGCATAACCCGGCTGGGCCAAGGGCGTCAGCTCCCCAAGCTGGGATGCAGGCACATAAGCCATGGTCTCGACGCCGTCGCTGGCCCTGAAGCCGTGTAGCATCCCGTCGTTCGCCCCGACATAGAGCATCGGTGGGCGTCCGGTCACCAGGGTCGAGCTTAGGAAGGCTACATAGCGTTCCCGCTCGGTCTGGGTCATTCCGCTGGCCGCGCCATAGCCGTAATCCTGGCGCCCCACATAGACGGGATCCGAGTTGATGATGTCCCCCAGCACAGAGCTGCGATCCCTGAAGGTGCCCCCACGTCCCTGTTCACGGCTGCGATCACCGCGCAAGTAACCCACCCTGGCCTCTCCCAGCGTGTCCCCCCCGAGGGCAAACAAGGCCTTATTGGTGGCGCTGAGATCGCCCCAGGTGAAATTGATGCCACTCCCTCCCTGCAGGGTGAAGATCCGGCGATCCGCGGGAGACGGGATCTGAGCCGCCGCATCCCAGGTCTTGTTCTCCAGAGCCCCACTATCATCAAGCGGAATGGCGATGAGTTGACCGGACCAGTCCCCGCTGTTGTAGCGGGCCTGATAGATATGGGTATTGCTGTCGAGTCGAGTCGCATTGGCCGTCACCGAGCTGGCAGAACTGGTGCGTGATGCTATCTGGGCCAGGGTGTTGCTGAGCGCGGTGGCGAAGGTATCGGGATCGGCGGCACTGAAAAAGCCGCCCTTGCTGTTGACTGCCGCATGCCACAGATCATCGACCTTCTTAGCGTCAGAATCGTAAGGATCGGGCCAGCGGCTTGGCACCCCGTTGGCGGGATTCAACGTGCCATTAACCCCCAATCCCACGGTGAAGTTGACCAAATGCTGCCAATTTGCCGGATCTGTGGTGCTAGTCGGTACCTTGTTGGCCAGATCGGTGCGCAGGTCCGTCTTCCAGAAATTGAGGGATACGTCAGCCAAGGTGTCGGCTGTACCATCCTTGTCCACATCACCGACCGCGGGACTGGGATTATAAGAGCGTCCCTCGGTCCAGTACCCGTCCGTCATCAGGATGTTGTAACTCTGACGGCAGGTCAGATGTGCCGCCGTGCTGCCGGCACTGGTCGCCCAGGGGCCATTGTTGTCAGTGCGGGAGAAGTAATTCCCCACATCCTGGAGGCTGGTCCGCAGCGGCGTGTAGTTTATGCCATTGAATTTGCCGCTATACAGATCCGTGAAAAAACCGGTGCGCTGGGTGCCGCTAAAGGGTGCCACGATGCGCAGCATGGTGCTCCCACTGTTGATGGTGGTGAATCCCACCCTAAGGGTATTACCTTGGCTGGCAAAGGCTCGTCCGACCCCTGCACGGGCGGCCAGGATCCGGGAGCGGTAATAGGTATACCAGTTGGCAAAATTCTGGATCTCCTCGGCATAGGCACAGACAGGAGCACTCTTGCAATCGCTGCGGTTGGGCCGGCTGTCATAGGTAGTGCCCGACTTGATCTCGACCCGGGTATAGCTGCCAACCTTCTTTAGGTCGCCACTTCCCTTGTAGGAAAAGTAGATGGCTGGCCAGAATGTCTCTTCCGCGTTTCTGTTGTAGTCGGAGGAAAAGTTCGTGTAATAGTCTGCCCGGAACTTGTTATTTTTGGTCAGGTCGCGACAGCCAGCAGTCGTATTGGTCGGATTGTGGGGCGCACAGGTGATGCTGGCATTCGCCATCAGGGAACCATCCGCATTGGCCCAGGGGCGATAGGTCAATGAGGGGTTGTAGTAGAGTCTGTTGTTCTGACTCGACCGGTTATAGGCATTGAAATCGCTGTTGCTGGCGAACGTAACAGTGCTGTTGCTCCAGTCATAGCTGCCATACACATCATCGGCTCTGGGATAGATGAAGAACACGCTGAGATTAGTTGGCACCAACTCTTCCGGCATCACCTCAGAGAGCATCGAGCTCGAGTTGTCCAAGGTGAACATGATATTGGGCTCGGCGCGAGTACCGAGATAGAGGGGGGTCTGGGCGATATCGAGCGCACCGAGCACCGGCAACACCGGCAACAACCCCAATAACATCCACAGAGATGTACGCATCCTGGCTCCCCTCCTAGCGACTGTAAGTTGACTGCAACAGCACAACACTCTCGTTCGAGAGGCCATATCCTCTGGCCGTGATGCGATAGAGGCGACGCTCACTCTGGGGTTCGTCCGCAGCCAGGTTCTCACTTGCCCCCTGGGTATAGGGCAATCGCTCGATGAAATACCCGGGGGATTGTCCCTGGCCGCCGGTATTGTGGCTACGCCACGAGGTAGTCGATGCCAGCGGATCCACGGCCGAATCCACTAGCTCATAGAGCCCGCTGCTGTTGTTGAAGGGGCCTGCAGTACCGCCTTCGATATAGCGCTCCGCTCCCCGCAGCGCCGCCTCGGCGGCCTGAAACGCCTGCAGACTTTCCCGATAATTCCCCGCCATCTTCTCCTGCAGCAGGCCACCACGCATGGCCGCCATCGCCAGCATGCTCACCACCGTCAGGAAGATGAGGCTCAGGATCAGTGCCATTCCTTTCTGCTGCATCATGCCTCCTAGGGGACCCGGTTACGCAGCGCCACCGTGGTTTCGGTGGCCCAGTACCAGTGACTGTCCGCACTCTGGAAGGTACCACCGGCGAAACTGACCGATTGGGGCGAGGACAGCACCCCTCCCTGAGTGCTGCGTAGCAGCAGGGCGATGCCGACACTCAGCACATTGTCCCAGTTGGTCACGGCGCCCGCCGCCACATAGGTGTCGGCGGCCCGATCCCGGTTGCGATCTTCACCAAAGGTGAGTTGCAGGTCGGCGATCCCGTCCACCACGGGTGTGCCGGTAGCGCTGCCGCTCTTGCGATAGAGTGTCCAGGGCCTGTCGGCGGCGGGACGGGCGATGTAGTAGAGGCGCGTCTCCATGCGATGGATCAGTGAACCCGGACCGAACCGCTCCTCGGCAGGTGCGCCGTTCCCCCCCCAGGAGCTCACCGCATTGCCCGGCATATAACTGCCGCTGTTGGAGTGGGTGATGTTGAGCTCCCCCCCCGCAGCCTGCACATTGGTGATCTGGAAGACCCTCGCCTTCTGGCAATCGGACACCATGACGATATCTCCCTCACAGAAGTCGCTGTAGGCGGGCCTGTTGGGCGCACAGTAGTCGGCCTTGGTCGACAACAGCTGGGCAAACAACTGGGCGGCGTTGTTGTTACGCACCACGGGCACGCCATTGCCGACCGGGCTCTGGATCAGCAACACGTCGCTGCCACTGCGCGGCCTGGGCTCAGTCGCGCCAAACAATCCGGAGATCGCGGTGGGCAGTGTGCTACCCAGGTTGTCGTAGCCGCGAACACGGATGCGAAAGTCGTAAGGGGTCGTAGTCGCGCTCAGGGTGCTGGTGATGGTGACGCCTTGCTTGCTGATGCAACCCAGGTAGCCGGTCTGACGCAGCTCTTTTTGCAACAGATTGAGGGCAAAGCGGCTCTCCTCCTGCACCCGGGCGACCGCCTCGGTGATCAGGAAGGTCCGGTGATTGCCAAGGAATACCTGAATGATGACCCCAATGGTGAACAGGGAAAGCAGCAGCGCAATCATCAGTTCAACCAGGCCCACCCCGGCCTGATGCCGTCTCGAGGCGGCATTCACAGCTCGGTCCTCACGATCAGTGAACGCTGGACAGGCTCGCCCGCCTGACGCCCCCCCTGCCACTGCACCGTGATGGTGGCTCGCCCCTGACTGACCACCACGGCCCCATCTCCCTGCGGCAAGGATGCGAGCGTCAGCTTCCAGTATTGAAGATCCGCCACGGCCGCCGTCGCGCCCGAAGCCCGTTCTCCCAGTGCAATATCGTACTGGCCGGCCAGGGCGGCGCTGCGATTGGCCCGCATCAGATCACCGATCAGGTTGCTGTACTGGGTGGCCTCGGTGCTGCTCAGCGCCGACTGGTTGCTCTTGAGCGCCTGTAACTGGAGCGTTGCCATGCCGAGAATACCGACCGACAGCACCAGCACGGAGATCATCACTTCGAGCAGGGAAAAACCGGTCACGCGCATCACAGACATGTGGCCTCCTCAACCGACGGATGGCCGGTCCCGCTGACGCTGATGTCCCGCGCTCCCCCTCCTGCGCAGGAAGATGGCCCGAGACTGAAAAGATGCCCCTGAGGGGAGCGACCGTCGAGAAAACCATTGCTGGTGAACCGCAACACTGCCGTGTCACTGACCAGGATGTTATCGTCGAACGAGCCGAACTGGCGGATCAGCTCGCCACCATCCAGGCTGCCGTTACCGTTGTTGTCACTCCACACCTGCCATCCCCTCTCCCAATGCAAGGCCGCGTTGCCAGCCTGAGCCGACAGCAACACATTGCGATTGCGCCGAACCGCCTCGCTGCGCGCCAGTTGCACGGAAGCCACGAACTGATTCGCCTGCGTCGTCAGGCTCATGTTCCTGATCAAGGAGTTAAAGGAAGGGACTCCCAGCGTCAGCAGGATAGATAAGAGTGCAATGGTGACCATCAGCTCGATGAGCGTGAAGCCGAGAGGCGCAAACGTCCTGTTGTGCACCGTGCCAAACCCTCCTTCAGTCCCATCCATGGTTGGGGCGGTATTGGTGAGATAGAGACAGTCTAATCAGAGTTGTCGGTGTTGGTAATTGCAACTCCGGGTTCAAACGAGAAGTTATGCTGCTTTTATATACGAGGAATGGGATGTCGATCACAAAAATGCCGGCACAGGGCCGGCATCTCAATCAGAGGATACGCAACTCGGGTGGCACTTCGAATACCACGTTCTCCTCGCGACCCGGGTGTTCGGCCACTATCTTGCCGCCCAGCTCACGCAAACGGGCGATGACATTCTGCACCAGCACCTCGGGTGCCGAGGCACCCGCCGTCACGCCAATCCGTTCGACCCCTTCCAGCCAGCCGGTTTCGATCATGGAGGCATCGTCGATCAGGTAGGCGCGAGCCCCCACCTTCTCGGCCAGCTCCCGCAGGCGGTTGGAGTTGGAGGAGTTGCGCGAACCGACCACCAGCATGGCATCCACCAGCCCCGCCATCTCCCGCACCGCGTCCTGGCGGTTCTGGGTGGCGTAGCAGATGTCGTCCTTGCGCGGCCCCTGGATCTTGGGGAAGTGCTTGCGCAGGGCGTCGATGACGTCCGAGGTTTCGTCCACGCTGAGGGTAGTCTGGGTGACGAAGCAGAGATCATCCGGATTCTTCACCTTGAGTTTGGCCACGTCTTCCGGTGTCTCCACCAGATACATGCCCCCCTCGCTGTTCTCATACTGGCCCATGGTGCCGATCACCTCAGGATGGCCGGCGTGGCCGATGAGCACCGCCTCCGACCCCTTGCGGCTGGCGCGATGGACTTCCATATGCACCTTGGTCACCAGCGGACAGGTCGCATCGAACACCTTGAGGGCACGGGACTTGGCCATCTCGCGCACCACCTTGGCGACGCCGTGGGCGGAGAAGATGACGATGCTGTCGTCCGGCACCTCGTCGAGCTCTTCGACGAACACCGCGCCCGCCTCCTTGAGCTTGTTCACCACATAGCGGTTATGTACCACCTCATGGCGCACATAGATGGGGGCACCAAACTTCTCCAGCGCACTCTCGACGATGCTGATGGCACGGTCGACACCGGCACAAAAACCACGTGGGTTGGCGAGCAGAATATCCATCAGTGCACCTTCTCCTCGTCATCGACGGCCAGGATCTCCACCTCGAAGGTGACGGTATGGCCGGCCAGGGGATGGTTGAAATCGACCGTCACCGACATGCCTTCCACCGCCCGGATGATGCCGGGCAGCTCGCTGCCATTGGGCTGGTCGAAGACGATGATGGTACCGATCTTGGGCTCCACATCGGCACCGAACTTGGCACGGTCAAGATGGTAGATGTTGTCCGGGTTGGAGAGGCCGAAGGCCTGTTCCGGGCTCAGGGTGAAGCTCTTGGCCTCCCCCTGTTGCAGCCCCAGCAGGCACTGCTCGAAGCTATCCGTCAGGCTGCCGTCACCCATCCGCAGACGGGCCGGCTTGCCGTGCAACGCCGTGCTGTCGGCCACAGAGCCATCTTCCAGCTTGATGGAAAAGTGGAACAGCACGCTGCTGTCAGCAGTAATCAGCTGGCTCATGCCGCCTCCTTCTGCTTCTCGGAGCGGAAGCCTTCCAGCACTATCATGGCGGCGCCGATGAAGATGAAGCTGTCGGCCAGGTTGAACGCCGGCCAATGGGAGCGCTGCCAGTAGAAGTCGAGGAAATCGACCACGTGGCCCAGTACCAGCCGATCGAACACGTTGCCGAGCGCGCCGCCGATGATCAGGGAGTAGGCGATGCCGCTCCAACGCTGGGTCACCGACTGCTTGCGCAGCCAATGGATCAGCAGACCGCAGATGGCGAACGCCAGCACCGCGAAGAACCAGCGCTGCCAGCCCCCCTGATCGGCCAGGAAGCTGAACGCCGCCCCCTTGTTGTAGACGTGCACCAAGTTAAAGAAGGGGGTGATCTCCACCCCCGGGTAGCCAAACGGCAGCAGCTTGACTACGGCGAGCTTGCTCGCCTGGTCCAGTACGAATGCCAGCACCGCCAGCCACAGCCAACGCAGGCCGCTCTTGTTATGTGTCATGTTCATCAGGCAAATTGACGCGTTTCGCCGTCACCCTCAACGTTGGTGACGCAGCGGCCACAGATCTCTTCGTGACCGGCGATGGTACCCACGTCTTCCACATGGTGCCAGCAACGATCGCACTTGGCGGCGGCAGACTGAGCCACGCTCAGCCACAGATCGTCGCGCTCGGTGGCGACGGAGCCTTCGGGCGCAGCATCAGCGACCACCACCTTGGCCTTGGAGGTGAGCAGCACGAAGCGCAGCTCATCGGCCAGGGCATTCAGGCGCTCAGCCAGTGCCGGTTTGGCGAACAGGGTCAGTTCGGCCTGCAGGGAGCCGCCGATGCGCTTCTCGCCACGGGCCGCTTCCAGCGCCTTGTTGACCTCACCCCGCACGGTCAGGATCTCGGCCCAGAAGGCATCGCCCATCTGCTCGCCAGCATCCAGCCCGAACAGGCCGTCATACCACTCTTCGGTGAACACGAACTCACCGCGCTCGCCCGGCAGCAGGGCCCAGATCTCGTCGGCGGTGAAGCTCATGATCGGCGCCATCCAGCGCACCATGGCCTCGACGATGTGATAGAGCGCGGTCTGGCAGGAGCGACGGGCCAGGCTGTCGGCCTTGGCGGTGTACTGACGGTCCTTGATCACGTCCAGGTAGAAGGAGCCCATCTCGATGGAGCAGAACTGCATCAGCTTCTGGGTCACACCGTGGAAGTTGTACTCGTCGAACGCGGTCACGATCTCGGCCTGTACCGCCTTGGCACGACCCACGGCCCAACGATCCACCACCACCATGTCAGCCGGAGCCACCATGTCGGTCGCCGGATTGAAGCCGTTCAGGTTCGCCAGCAGGAAGCGGGCGGTGTTGCGGATGCGACGATAGGCGTCGGCGGAGCGCTTGAGGATCTCGTCGGAGACGGTCATCTCGCCGGTGTAGTCGGTGCTGGCAACCCACAGACGCAGGATATCGGCGCCGAGCTTGTTCATCACATCCTGCGGGCTGACCACGTTGCCGATGGACTTGGACATCTTGCGGCCCTGACCATCGACGGTGAAGCCATGGGTCAGCACCTGGTTGTAGGGGGCCTTATTCTTCATGGCCACGCCGATCATCAGGGAGGACATGAACCAGCCACGGTGCTGGTCGGAGCCTTCCAGATACATGTCGGCCGACTTGCCGTTGAACTCGGGACGCGCATCCACCACTGAGGAGTGGGTCGAACCTGAGTCGAACCAGACGTCCAGGGTATCGGGCACCTTGTCGTACAGGTCGGCGTCGGCACCGAGCAGGTCAGACTTGTCCAGATCCCACCAGGCCTGGATACCAGACTGCTCGACCCGCTTGGCGACTTCGTGCATCAGGCGCACGGATTCCGGGTGCAGCTGCTGAGTCTCCTTGTGAACGAACAGGGAGATGGGTACACCCCAGGTGCGCTGACGGGAGATACACCAGTCGGGGCGGTTCTCGACCATGGCCTGGATGCGGTTCTTTCCCCAGGCCGGCACCCAGCCGCTCTGGCCGTGCTGGGCGATGCCATCGGTCTCGATACGCTCGATCTCGGCAAGAGCCTGCTTGCGCAGCCCCTTCTGCTCCATGCTGATGAACCACTGCGGGGTGGCACGGAAGATGATGGGGGTCTTGTGACGCCAGCAATGCGGATAGGAGTGGTTGAACACCTTGTGGTGCAGCAGGGCACCGCGCTCGGTCAACACCTCGACGACGGAGGCATTGGCCTTGAATACGTGCTGGCCGGCGAACAGCTCGGTATCCGGCAGGTAAACGCCGTTGCTGCCCACCGGGTTAGCCACTTCCAGGCCGTATTTCTGGCCGACCACGAAGTCTTCCTGGCCGTGGCCAGGGGCGGTGTGTACCGCGCCGGTACCGGCATCCAGGGTGACGTGCTCACCCAGGACGATGGGCACATCGAAGTTGTAGAAGGGGTGGTGGAAGCGCAGCAGATCGAGTGCCGCACCCTTGGCATAGCCCAGGTTGTGGAACTGATCGAAGCCGGCACGGTCCATCACGTCCTTGACCAGATCGGCGGCCAGGATCAGGCGCTCGGGATTGTCCCCGTCGACCTGCACCAGGGCGTAGTCCAGATCCGCGTTCAGGGCGACGGCACGGTTGGCTGGCAGGGTCCAGGGGGTGGTGGTCCAGATCACCACGGAGAGCGGGCCGCGGCCGGTGTGGCCCTCGGCGCAATCAAACTTGGCGGCAACCGCGGCCTCGTCGACGGCCTTGAAGCGCACGTCGATGGAGGGGGAGTTCTTGTCGTAATACTCCACCTCGGCTTCGGCCAGGGCGGAGCCACAGTCGGTACACCAGTGCACCGGCTTGGAGCCCTTGTGCAGGTGGCCGTTCTCGACGATCTTGGCCATGGAGCGAATGATGTTCGCCTCTGTGCCAAAGTCCATGGTCAGGTAAGGTTTGTCCCAGTCACCCAGCACGCCCAGACGGATGAAGTCGGTCTTCTGTGCTTCTATCTGGGTCTTGGCATATTTGCGGCACTCGGCGCGGAATTCGGCGGCAGACACCTTCACACCAGGCTTGCCGACGAGCCCCTCGACCTTAAGCTCAATGGGCAGACCATGACAATCCCAGCCCGGCACATAGGGGGAATCGAAACCGGAGAGGCCCTTGGACTTGATGATGATGTCTTTGAGGATCTTGTTGACCGAGTGACCGATGTGAATGCTGCCATTCGCATAGGGAGGACCGTCGTGCAGAATGAAAGAAGGCTGACCCGCTTTGGCGCGGCGAATGGCGCCGTAAAGGTCCTGATCGTACCAACGCTTCAGCATGTTGGGTTCGCGTTTGGCCAGATCGCCACGCATCGGAAACTCGGTTTCCGGCAGATTCAGGGTGTGTTTATAGTCGCTCATCAGTCCTGGGTTCCCTTCTTTTCTAAAAGAGTGCTGGGTAAATTGAATGGTGGCAGCCCGAACCAGGCTCGGGCCGCCAGGGCATCTCGTTCGATCTGCTCTTTCAAGGCGGTGAAAGAGGCAAATTTCTGCTCTTCGCGCAGCTTGTGGCGAAGCAGCACCTTGACCTGCTGACCATATAGATCACCAGAAAAATCAAATAGATGTACTTCCAATCTGGCTTGCGTACCGCTCAAGGTCGGCCGTACGCCCACATTGGCGACACCGGGGAAGGTCTTGCCGGAACATAACACTTCCACCGCGAACACGCCACCGACCGGGATCACCTGCCGTTTGAGCGCGAGATTGGCGGTAGGAAAACCTATGGTGCGCCCCAGCTTGTCGCCGTGGGCCACCCGACCACTGATGGCGTAGGGGCGGCCAAGCATCAGCTCCACCTCCGCCATCCGGCCCGCTTTCAACGCCTCGCGCACTAGCGTGCTGCTGATCCGCTGGCGTTCGATCTGGAAACTCTGGGTGCTGATCACCTCGAAACCGAAACGCCGCCCCGCCGCCTCCAGCAGCTGGAAGTCCCCCTCCCGCCCCTTGCCGAAGCGAAAATCGTCCCCCACCACCAGGTAGTGCACACCGAGCTTCTCCACCAGCAGTTGCTCGATGAAGGTGCTGGCCGCCTGTTCGGCGAAGCGGTGGGTGAAGCGGACGCAGAGCATGCGATCGATCCGCATGCCCTTGAGGGCTTCATACTTCTCTCGCCAGCGGCTGAGGCGGGCCGGTGCGGCATCACCGGCAAACAGCTCAAGCGGCTGCGGCTCGAACAGCATGACGCAGGCGGGCAGACCGAGTTGGGCGGCTTTTTCCTGCAGCCGAGCCAGCACCGCATGGTGCCCCTGATGAACCCCATCGAAGTTGCCTATGGTCAATACGCAGCCCCGATGACGGGGCTGGATATTGTGAATGCCGCGAATAAGCTCCATCAGTGCCTTGTGCGTTGCTGCCATGGAAATCGGCGGATTATATATCAGGCAGCAGGCAGGGTCAGCCCTCATGGCCCGATTTCAGCTATCTGGCCCGGATCCCGAACGCCATCGGGGCGATCCCATGGCGTGCAGCAGGATCACTCCTGTTGCTGACCCGATTTCAGGTGCCTCGGTCGAATGCCGAGCGCCAGCAAGATGATCCCGTACAGACCGCCCCCCATGCAGAGCAGCAGGGTCAGCTCCAGGCTGGCCTTGCCCATGCTCCAGGCGCCCCATTGGGCGAGATCCGGTGACAGATAGCCAAGCATCCCCCCCATCGCCAGGGTCGCCACCAGCAGCTTGAGACAGAACACCCCGGTATGGCGGGATGGCCGGTAGACATTCTGCTGATAGAGCCCCTTGAACAGCAGGGCCGCGTTCAGGGTGCCGGAGCAGGCCGTCGACAGCGCCAGCCCCACATAACCGAGCGGGAAGATGAAGATGAGGTTGCACACCATGTTGGCGATCATGGACATCACCCCGATCCGCACCGGGGTCTTGGTGTCCTGGCGGGCGTAGTAGCCCGGCGCCAGCACCTTGATCAGCATCAAGGAGAGCAGCCCAGTGGTGGAGGCCAGCAGGCTGGCGCTGGACATGCTGACCTCGTGCAGGCCGAACTCACCACGCATGAACAGCACCCGCAGGATGGGCTCACGCAGTACGGCGATCCCCACCATGGCGGGCAGGCCGAGCAGCATCACCATCCGTACCCCCCAGTCCATGGTGCGGGAGAAATCGGCCGACTCCGCATCCACGTGCTTCTTGGCCAGTGCCGGCAGGATCACGGTGCTGATGGCCACCGCAAACAGGCCGAGGGGGAACTCCAGCAGCCGATCCGAGTAATAGAGGTAGCTGATGGCGCCGGTCGCCAGGAAGGAGGCCAGCATGGTGTTGATCAGCAAGTTGATCTGGCTGACCGAGACGCCGAACAGTGCCGGGATCATCAGGGTGCGGATCTTGACCACCCCGGGATGGTGCCAACCCCACTTGGGCCACACCAGCATGTTGATCTGACGCAGGAAGGGATACTGGAACAGGAACTGCACCAGGCCGCCGAGGAAGACCCCGATCGCCAGCGCGATCTCGGGCCGCTCCAGCAGCGGGGCAATCCACCAGGCCGCCGCAATCATGGTGAGGTTGAGGAACACCGGCGTGAAGGAGGAGACGGCAAAACGGCCGAAGGTGTTGAGGATGGCTCCCGCCATGGCGGTGAAGGTGATGAACCAGAGATAGGGGAAGGTTATCTTCAGCATCAGGCTGGCCAGCTCGAACTTCTCGGCCGCCGGGCCGCCGTGCAGCCAGTCCCAGAACCAGCCCCAGCCAAACAGGGCCGTCAGCACGCCCGAGCCCAGCACGCCGAGCAGGGTGACTATGGTGACGATGCCGCCGAGCGTGCCCGCCACCGCGGCCAGCAGATCGCGCACCGCCTGCTCGTCGCCATTTTTCTTGTACTCGGTCATCACCGGTACGAAGGCCTGGTTGAATGCCCCCTCGGCGAACAGTCGACGCAGGAAGTTGGGAATGCGGTTGGCAAAGAAGAAGACGTCTGCGGCCACCCCGGCGCCGAGCAGATTGGCGATGACCACATCGCGCACCAAGCCCATCACACGGGACACCAGCGTCATTGCGGACACTATCATGCCAGATTTGATCAATTTCTTACTCAAGACGAGGCCTCTGGAACTGTCAGAATGGAAAGAATGCTGCTAGAATCGGCCGACAGTTTAACCGCCTCCCAACTGACACACCACCGGGGGGCGGTGTTTATTTGCACAAATCATTTGACAATATGTGGTTGAGAAGGCATATTTCCGGGCCTTTTCAATACACTCGCTAAGACAGTTTTAGGAGTTTTACCTTGGCTAATATCAAATCTGCTAAGAAGCGCGCGATTCAATCAGAGAAACGTCGTCAACACAACGCCAGCCGTCGTTCCATGACCCGTACCTATCTGAAGAAAGTAATTGCTGCAATCGCTTCTGGCGACAAAGCTGCTGCCGTTGCTGCTTTCGCTACCGCTCAGCCGATCATGGATCGCATGGCTACCAAAGGCCTGATCCACAAGAACAAAGCTGCTCGTCACAAGAGCCGCCTGTCTGCCCAGATCAAAGCTATGGCTTAATCAGCTTCGGCTGAATAAAGCTCAAAAAACCGGCCTAGTGCCGGTTTTTTATTTATCTGCGCTGCAGTAAAGCCGGTGCAGCAAACCTATCAACTCCCGCACCTCATGGCTGCGCAGCGAATAGTAGACCGTCTTGGCCTCTTTTCGCGTCGCCACCAGCTCATCTCGCCGCAGCAACGCCAGATGTTGTGACAGGGCCGACTGACTCAGACCGAGCCGCTCGTTGAGCTCCCCCACCGACAACTCCCGCTCCAGCAACTGACACAGGATAAACAGCCGTCGTTCATTGGCCAGCGCCTTGAGCAAGGCCACCGCACGCCCAGCATTCGCCGCCATCTCTTCCAGTTGCATCTCATCTCCCCTCATGCGAGGCAAGGATCATACCCCCTGCCCCTTCCATTTAAAACGACAGGGTCGCCGGCTGGATCGTCGCGAAATCCTCCTGGCCGGCAAACAGGAAGGAGAAGTCGCTCTCGCATACCCGCTTCACCGCCGGATGCTGGATCATCCGCTCGGCGAAGATGACGTAATACTCCTCCATCAGATCCTGGGTCTCCCCCAGCAGCATCACCTCCTCCCCCTCCAGGATCTCCTCCCGATAGATGGTCGGTGCCATGAAGATACCCTGATTGAAGAAGCCGAATGCCTTCATCAGCGCCGCATCGTCGAACTCCCCCAGGATGCTGGGAGAGATGCCCTGCTGCTCGAACCACTGGGTCAGCTGGCGCCCCATGGCGGTGCGACGACCGGGGATGAGCAGCTTGCGCTCCTCCAGACAGGCGGGAAAGGGTTTCTCGGGCAGCGGCGCCTTGCAGAAGAAGCTGACACCGCAACCGCCGAGCCGCTTGGAGAGCAGGCCCGCATGCTGGCTGGAATCCACCGGGCAATCGGAGAGGATCATGTCGAGCTTGTGCTCGCTCAGTTGTTCGAGCAGCAGCTCGTGGGTCGATTCGAAGCAGCGCAGGTGAATGGAGCCATCGTTGGGGATGACCGAGAGCAGCACCCGGCTGGCGAGACGTTTGGAGAGCGCATCGGCGATGCCGACGTCGAACAGGATCTGGCTCTCCTTGCGATAATTGACGATATCCAGCATCTCATAGGAGAGGCTGAACATCTTGTCGGCATAGCGGAACACCAGCTGACCGAGCTCGGTGGCTTCGAGGGCACGCCCCTTGCGCATCAGCAGCTTGCCGCCCAGACGCTGCTCCAGCAGCTTGATCTGACCGGTGACGGTCTGGGGAGTGAGGAAGAGGGCCTCCGCCGCCTGGGTGACGGAGCCCTTCTTCTGAGTCATCCAAAAATAGTAAAGGTGGTTGTAATTAAGGTGTGACATCCGTTGGGGTTCCCGCGGCTGGCGGACTCCGGTAGCAGCTGAGTTCAGCCGCCAGAATGTCATACATGTCGCTGATCGAGTCAACCTTGTTTGCGGCGAACTGCGTCTGCAACCGGAGTTTGAGCTGCGCCTTGTCCGGTATCCGCTCCCCGCAGTAGCGCTTGTGGGACTTCTTCACCCGCTCCCCGGCCCGGCTGCTCAGGGCCCGCTCGGCGAAGGTCTCGCCGAACTGGGCCCTGGCCTGCTGGTCACCCAGCATGACGGCGCTGTCGACCACCCCATTGAGATAGGCGGAACAACTGCTGGATGCCGCATCCTGCTGGCAATCCGCCAGGCTGCTAGCCCAGAGCGCCGGGCTAGCCAGCATGACCAACCATCCTAGTCTTCTCATAACCCCTCCGTGCTTTGATCCGCCTCCCGGTTGGGCAGCGATATCCGCAGGGCGAGATAACCGACCACGGCCGCCAGGGTGGATCCCACCAGGATCCCGAGGCGTGAGTAGCTGCCGTAATCCAATCCGCCGTGCTCGAAGGCCAGCGATGCGATGAACATCGACATGGTGAAGCCGATGCCGCACAGGATGCTGACCGCGAAGATCTGCTTGAAGTTGACCCCGTTCGGCAGCTGGGCGATGCCGAGCTTCACCGCCAGCCAGCTGATGGTGAACACCCCGAGCGGCTTGCCGACGAACAGCCCCAGCATGATGCCAAGGGGCACCGGGCTCAGCAGGGCCGACATGCCTATTCCATCGAGGGAGACCCCGGCGTTGGCGAAAGCAAACAGCGGCAGGATCAGGTAGGCGCTCCAGGGATGCAGCGAATGCTCCAGGTGCTTGAGCGGCGAGGCATAACGCTTGCCGTTGAGCGGGATCATGAAGCCCACCACCACCCCGGCCAGGGTCGCATGGACGCCGGACTTGAGCACCGCCACCCAGAGCACCAGACCGACCAGCATGTAGAGGCCGATCCTGTCTTCGCCACGGCGGTTCATCCACAGCAGGGTGAGGGTCGCCAGGACGCCGACCACCAGTGCGGTCAGCGACAGTTGCTGGGTATAGAAGAGCGCGATGATGATGATGACCCCCAGGTCGTCCATGATGGCCAGCGCCAGCAGGAACACCTTGAGGCTGGTCGGCACCCGCTTGCCCAGCAACGCCATCACGCCGAGGGCGAAGGCGATGTCGGTCGCGGCCGGGATGGCCCAACCGGCTCGGGTCACCTCGTCTTCGTAGTTGAAGAAGGCGTAGATGAGCGCAGGGGCCAGCATGCCACCCACCGCGGCGATGGCCGGGAAGGTCGCCTGTACCCGGGACGACAGCGCCCCCTCCAGCATCTCACGCTTGACCTCCAGCCCGACCAGCAGGAAGAAGATCGCCATGAAGCCGTCGTTGATCCAGAGCAACAGCGGCTTGTCGATGTCGAGGGCGGCGATGCGCACCTGCACCGGGGTATTGAGGAAGGCCTGGTAGTGCTCGGCAAAAGCCGAGTTGGCCAGGCCAATGGCCAGCAGGGCCGCCAGGATCAGAATTATTCCGGAGGCCGACTCCAGTTTGAGAAATCTTTTGAATACGTCACTCATGGTCTAACTGTCCACAATATTGCATTTTTTTCAGTCTAGAGTCGAAGTGAGCCAATGAAAAATCGTTTCTAACTGCCATTAACAACGGGAAAACCGAAGGCAAAAATAAAGCCATCTGCTATAAGCATGTTTTCACATGCCTTTTCCCAGCCATCTCGCCATTCATGAAAATGCATAAATATTTTATTGGGTGCGTAAAAAAGGCGCCCTGAGGCGCCTTTCGAACAGATGCGGTCGAACCCTGTCTCGATGTCGGATGGCGCTCCCACTCAGGGAATAGCTCGCCACCGACGCGAAAGCCCGGATCAGATGGCGACGGGCGCCTTGATGCCGGGATGGGGATCGTAGCCCTGGATCTCGAAATCCTCGAACTGGTAGTCGAAGATGGAGTCCGGCTTGCGTTTGATCACCAGCTGCGGCAAGGGGCGCGGCTCGCGGGAGAGCTGCAGAGCGGTCTGCTCCATGTGGTTGGAGTAGAGGTGCACGTCGCCACCGGTCCAGACGAAGTCCCCCACCGCCAGATCGCACTGCTGGGCCATCATGTGGGTCAGCAGGGCGTAGCTGGCGATGTTGAACGGCAACCCGAGGAAGACGTCACAGCTGCGCTGGTAGAGCTGGCAGGAGAGCTTGCCGTCCGCCACGTAGAACTGAAAGAAGGCGTGGCAGGGTGCCAGCGCCATCTTGTCCAGCTCGCCCACGTTCCAGGCCGAGACGATGATACGGCGCGAATCCGGGTTGTGCTTGATGTCATCCACCGCCCGTTGGATCTGGTCGATGACGCTGCCATCGGCCGCCGGCCAGGAACGCCACTGGGCGCCATAGACCGGGCCCAGATCGCCGTGCTCGTCGGCCCACTCATCCCAGATGCTGACCCCGTGCTCCTTCAGATAGGCGGTGTTGGTGTCGCCATTGAGGAACCAGAGCAGCTCGTGAATGATGGAGCGCAGGTGGCACTTCTTGGTGGTGACCAGCGGGAAGCCGTCGGCCAGATTGAAGCGCATCTGGTGACCGAACAGAGAGACGGTGCCGGTGCCGGTACGGTCGGACTTGACCGTGCCCTCATCCAGGATCTTCTGCATCAGGTCGAGATAAGCCCTCATTGCTTAGCCTCCTTTGCCCCGTTACCGAACAGCTGCGGCCGCTTGTAGGCGACCCAGATCATCAGGGCGCCGATGATGATCATCGGGGTAGAGAGGATCTGGCCCATGCTGATCTCCTGGAAGTAGAGACCAAGCTGGCTGTCCGGCTGGCGTACGAACTCCACCAGGAAGCGGAACAGACCGTAGCACAGCAGGAACATGCCGGAGATGGCGCCACGAGGCGGATTCTTGCGCCAGAACAGGTTGAGGATGATGAACAGCACCACCCCTTCCAGGGCGAACTGGTAGAGCTGGGAGGGATGGCGCGGCTCCGGGCCGGCTTCCGGGAAGATGATGGCCCAGGGCACATCGGTGATCCGACCCCACAGCTCGCCGTTCATGAAGTTGCCGATGCGGCCGACCCCCAGCCCGAACGGGATCAGCGGCGCCACGAAGTCAGCCACGGTGAAGAAATGGCGCTTGGTCTTGTGGGCAAACCAGATCATGGCGGTGATGACCCCGATCAGGCCACCGTGGAACGACATGCCGCCGGTCCAGATCTTGAACAGATAGAGAGGGTCTGCCAGGAAGAGGTCGAAGTTGTAGAACAGCACGTAACCGACCCGGCCACCCAGGATCACCCCGAGGAAGCCGTAGAACAGCAGATCAGAGACCTCGTTGCGGGTCCAGCCACTGTTTGGCGCATCGGCGCGACGGCCCGCCAGCCACATGGCAAAGGCGAAGCCAAACAGGTACATGAGACCATACCAGCGTACCGATAGTGGTCCCAAACTGAATGCTACGGGATCAATCTGCGAGAAAACCCAATATCCATCGTGCTGCATAGTGCGGCCCCAGTCATAAGAAAAGCCGCATTCTCCGATCATTCGTCAGCAGGAACAAGACTGAATATCAATCGGGCAGCTTGGCCTTGTGGCCCGCGCGCAGCAAACCGCCGAGGCCGTGCTCTTCCAGATAGCGGGCAAACAGGCCACGCAGCACATGGGGATTGTCGTGCTTGAGGCCATCGGCCATCAGGGCCTTCAGCTCGCCGAGATTGGATTGGCGCAGCACGTACTTGATGCGGGAGATGTTGTGGGTATTCATGCTGAAGCGGCGGTAGCCCATGGCCAGCAGCAGCAACACGCCGACCGGATCCCCGGCCAGCTCGCCGCACACCGAGACCGGCTTCTGGTAACGGTGGGAGGCATCGACCAGCAGTTGCAGGGCGCGGATCACCGCCGGATGGAAGGCATCATAGATGCTGGCGACCCTGGCATTGTTGCGATCCACCGCCAGCAGATACTGGGTCAGGTCATTGCTGCCCACCGACCAGAAGTCGATGAGGGGCGCCATCTCCGGCAGGATATAGAGGGCGGAGGGCACCTCTATCATCACCCCCAGGCTGGGGTAGCGGATCACGGCATCGCGGCTGGCGGCCTCTTCCGACACCTCGCGCCAGGCCTGATCCAGCAGCCGGCGGGAGGCCCGGATCTCGCCGACGCTGCTGATCATCGGCAGCATGATGGCCAGATTGTCCAGCCCTTCGCTGGCGCGCAGCATGGCCTTGAGCTGGACCAGGAACAGCTCGGGATGATCTAGGGTGAGCCGGATCCCCCGCCAGCCGAGGAAGGGATTCTCCTCGACGATGGGGAAATAAGGTAATTGCTTGTCGCCGCCCACATCCAGGGTGCGCATGCACACCGGACGATCGCGATAGGTTTCCAGGATGCCGCGATAGCGCGCGGTCTGCTCCCATTCGGAGGGGAAGCTGTCCTGCAGCATGAAGGGGATCTCGGTGCGATAGAGCCCCACCCCGTCCGCCAGATGATTGAGGGAGATCTCGGTGTCGGCGCTGAGGCCCGCGTTGAGCAGCAGCGATACCGGCGTGCCGTCAGCGGTCTCGGACGGCTGATGATCCACGGTGCGCACCAGGGTATCCAGCGCCCGCTCCTCATTGAGCAGCTGCCGGTACTCGGTCAGGATCACCTGATTGGGTTCGATGAAGAGATCGCCGCTATAGCCGTCGACCACCAGGGTGCGACCACCGATGTCGCCGAGCGGCAGATCCACCCCCATGATGGCCGCGACCCCCATGGCGCGGGCCAAGATGGCGGCATGGGAGTTGGTCCCCCCCTTCAGCGAGACCACACCGCTCAAGAATTCGCGCGGGATCTCGGCGAGTATGGTGGCGGTCACCTCGTCGGCGACCAGCACCACCGGCTCCCCTATGGTGAGCTGCTCAGGCTCATCCTGCACCAGGCGGCTGATGAGCCGCTGGGCTATGTCCTTCACATCGGTGGAGCGCTCCCGCAGGTAGGGATCCTTCATCCCCTTGAACTGCTCGATCAGCCGATCGCTGATGAGCTTGACCGCGGAGATCGCGGTCCAGTGTTCCTTGCTGACCTTGTTGCGGATCGGCTTGATGTAACCGGGATCGTTGAGCAGGTGCAGATAGATGTCGAAGATGGCGACCGAATCCTGGCTGTAGCTCTCGCGAAAACGCAGCGCCAGGCTCTCCAGATCGTGGCGCACCTCCTCCACCGCGAGCTCCAGGCGCGCCAGCTGCTTGCCGTGCTCCTCGTCCTTGCGCGGGGTGATGCTGTTGAGCGCCTTGCGCGGGCGCCACACCCAGGCCTTGGCGATGGCGATGCCACTGGCCCCGGCGATGCCGCGCAGCGGCTTGCTCCAGTCGGTCTTCTGCAACCAGCCCTTGGCCTGGGCCTGGGCGATGCGGGCCGCCAGCTGCGCCGCCAGCGTGACCATGAAGGACTCTTCCCCCTCATCGAACAGCCGGCTCTCTTTCTGTTGTACCACCAGGATGCCCACCACCTGGCGCTGATGCATGATGGGGGCACCGAGGAAGGAGCGAAACGCCTCTTCGGCGACATCGGGCAGGAACTTGAAACTGGGGTGGGAAGGGGCATCGGCCAGGTTGATCAGCTCTTCCCGCTGACCCACCAGGCCGACGATGCCCTGCTCGAACGGCAGCGTGGCCTTGCCCACCGCCGACTCGGCCAGACCATCGGTCGCCGCCAGACGATAACGGCGCATGTCCGGTTCGGCGACGTAGACGGAGCAGCAGTCCACCGTCATGGCGAGCCGGGTCTGGCTCACCAATGCCTGCAAGGCCTGCTCGAGGGTGTTGGCCTCGGCCATGCTTTCGACGATGCGTCTGAGTTCCGTCAGCAACTAGCTGTGCTCCTTAGCGAGAGCGGTTGCGCCGCCCATCCTTTCGATTAACTTGCACCACGGGTACCGGCATGGCCAGCGGGGCAAACTCCTTCATCACCCGGCGGTAGACTTCCCGCTTGAAGGAGACGACCTGACGGACCGGGTACCAGAAGCTGACCCAACGCCAATCATCAAATTCCGGGTGACCATGACAGCCGAATTGGATCCTGGACTCTTTGCCCGGATCGAGCTGCAACAAAAACCATTTCTGCTTTTGGCCAATACAGACCGGTGAACTGTCCCAGCGAACGAGTCGTTTGGGTAAGCGGTACTTCAGCCAGTTGCGACTGGTCGCCAGTATGGTCACATCGTCTTGCCTGAGGCCTATCTCCTCGTACAGCTCACGATACATGGCCTGTTCCGGCGATTCACCATCATCAACTCCCCCCTGCGGAAACTGCCAGGAGTGCTGCCCATAGCGCTTAGCCCACAATACTTGTCCGTCACGGTTACAGATCACGATCCCGACATTGGGACGAAATCCGTCACCATCTATCACGTGATCACCTTATAAAGGCTGAATCTATAAAGAGATTGTTCCACATTCACTCCGTGGCAGCAAACAGGGACTGCAGTCAGCCACTCATGAATAACTTGGCATTTCAAGCCAAGTTATAAACAAATCTGAAGATCAAGCTCTGCGAGTTGCCCACCCAGACTGTGCATAAGCCTGTGATCAAGCGGGTATATACAGTAGTTTTATACTAAGACATCCAGTCATGCCGTATCATACCCGATTCGTTAAAAAACATAATATTCATTTAAATACATACAGTTAATATTTTAGTGCTGGATCAAGATCCATGTCTTTTGCCACCGAGGATCCTGGCTGTCAATTGTGAACAAGTTCGACTGCTCAAAGATCCACCAAGGCTAGTTTATCCACAAGGATGGCGCATTATCTGCACCGATATGGCGAGAAAAATCGGTGCACTCTCACATTTATTTCTGATAGCTGACCCTTCATCACCACTTTATGCCAGTTATCCAAGATTTCTGTGGATAACTATGTGCAACAGCCAGGCCAAACCCTTGGACAACTTATTGCAACCGGGATCCTGCGCTCGCGACGACTGGAGAAAGAAGTCAAATTCCTTTAAAATCATTGCCATAGATGATGATCCACAATCTTGCCCACCCTGTGCACAGCCGGGCAAGGATCGGTTATAAAAACAGCGATCCTCCGCGAGGATCAGACTTGCTAGACTCATCCCCTCTAACAGGAGTCCTCCATGCCCGCCAATCCCCAGTCAGAGCAGGAATTGCTGGCTCGCGCCTACGCCATGGCGGGCCTCACCCTGGCCCAGCTCGCCGCGACCGCCGGGATCCCGGTGCCGCACGATCTGAGGCGGGACAAGGGCTGGATCGGCCAGTTGATCGAATGGCAGCTGGGGGCCAGTGCGGGCAGCAGGCCGGAGCAGGACTTCCCGGATCTGGGCATAGAGCTCAAGACGATCCCGGTCGATCCTCATGGCAAGCCGCTGGAGACCACCTTCGTCTGCGTCGCACCGCTCATCGGGATCAGCGGCCAGCGCTGGGAAGAGTCGAACGTGCGCAACAAGCTGTCGCGGGTGCTCTGGATCCCGGTGGAGGGCAGCCGTGACATTCCCGTCGGCGAGCGCCGGGTCGGCATGCCGCTGCTGTGGAGCCCGAGCGAGGAAGAAGATCGGCTGCTGCGTCAGGATTGGGAGGAGCTGATGGACATGATAGTGCTGGGGGAAGTGGAGCAGATCAGCGCCCGCCACGGCCAGATCATGCAGCTGCGCCCCAAGGCGGCCAACAGCAAGGCGCTGACCCGCGCCATCGGCCGCAACGGCCAGCCGATCCAGACCCTGCCGCGAGGCTTCTACCTCAAGATTGATTTCACCCATCAGCTGCTGCGGCGCCACTTCGCCCTGCCCCTTTGATCTCGCCTATAAACATCCTTGTCATAAAGTGGTATAAAAATAACCAGACACACTTTCTTCGCAGCTAATGACAAGGAGGCTTCATGCCGATAAACAAGCAGTTTCTCAAGTCGCGTCCCGAGGTCAAGGTGACCTTTGCAGTGGAAAAAGAGGCCGCGGGCGAGGCCGAACAGGTCTTGCTGCTGGGGGAGTTCAGCCAGTGGCAACCCATTGAACTTAAACGGATGAAGAGTGGGGAGTTCAGGGCAACCCTCAACCTGCCCACCGATGGCCCCAGCCATTTCGAGTACTGTTACCAGCTGGTGCAGCCGGATGGGGAGAGCCACTACGACAACGACTGGGCGGCCGATGACTATGTGCCCGGCCCCTTCGGACGGGACAACTCGGTGATCCGGGTCAGCCAGCCAGGCTGAGTCGCGCCGGCACGCCCGGCACCGGATACAAAAAAGGCTCGCCATTGGCGAGCCTTTTCACTACCTGTCGATATTTCGACACCAATTCGAATAGAATTAGTTGAGCTTCTCTTTGATACGAGCAGCTTTGCCGGACAGGTTGCGCAGGTAGTACAGTTTGGCGCGGCGAACATCACCACGACGCTTCAGTTCTACACTGTGGATCAGCGGAGAGTGAGTCTGGAATACACGCTCAACACCTTCGCCGTTGGAAATCTTGCGAACGGTGAAAGCAGAGTGCAGACCGCGGTTACGCTTGGCAATGACGATGCCTTCGAAAGCCTGCAGACGCTCTTTACCACCTTCTTTAACACGAACTTGAACACGTACGGTGTCGCCCTGGGCAAATGCCGGGATGTCGGTACGCAGTTGCTCTTGTTCAAGCTGCTGAATAATCTTGCTCATTGTCTTTCCTTACCTAGGATAAACTGAAAACTCTACTTAACGCTGTCACGCACTTCGCGGACATACTCGGCAAGAAGTGATTCTTGCTCGTCAGTCAGAGCTAGGTTGTTAATAAGTTCCGGCCTTCTCTGCCAGGTTCGTCCGAGCGACTGCTTGAGACGCCAGCGTCGAATCACTTCGTGATTGCCGCTTGTCAGCGCCTCGGGCACCGCCAATCCATCCAACAACTCCGGCCGAGTGTAGTGGGGATGATCCAGCAGGCCATCCGTAAAGGAGTCCTGCTCGGCACTGGCCTGATCACCCAAGACCCCGGGGACCAGACGCGAAACCGCATCGATCAGGGTCATGGCAGGCAACTCGCCACCACTTAACACGTAATCACCGATAGACCACTCTTCGTCGACTTCGGTTTGGATCACGCGTTCATCGATACCTTCGTATCGACCGGCGACCAGAATCAGTTTCTGACTCGTCGCCAACTCGGTTACGCCCGCTTGAGTCAGCTTGCGCCCCTGAGGAGAGAGATAGATGACTTTCGCCCCGTCTCCCGCCGCTTGCTTGGCCGCATGAATTGCATCACGCAGCGGCTGCACCATCATCAGCATTCCAGGCCCACCACCATAAGGACGATCATCGACCGTACGGTGTTTGTCATGGGTGAAATCCCGAGGGTTCCAGCACTCAATCTGCAGCAGGCCACTCTTGACGGCCCGACCCGTTACCCCGTGCTCGGTAATGGCTCGGAACATTTCCGGGAAGAGGCTAATCACCCCAATCCACATAAGAAACCTCCGGCACCCGTGTTAGCGCGGGAAACTAGAAACCAGGATCCCAATCAACTTCGATTGTGCGAGCAGTCAGATCAATATTCTTGATCACCTGCTCTTCCAGGAACGGAATCAACCGCTCCTTCGCACCGAAGGCATCTTTTACATTGGCCTCAACCACCAACACATCGTTGGAGCCGGTTTCCATCAATTCGGTCACCTTGCCCAGGTCGTATCCCTTGGTGGTCGATACCGAGCAACCAATCAGGTCACGCCAGTAGAACTCACCTTCAGGCAACGCAGGCAACAGATCGGCGGGGACGCCAATCTCGACATTGGTCAATGCCAGGGCATCTTCACGCAGATCGATACCATCGATCTTGCAAATCAGACCCTTGTTGTGACGCTTCCAGGCCGAAACCTTGAGCTCACTCCATACCCCGTTCTGATTGATCAGCCAGGGGTTGTAATCGAAAATCGCTTCGGCAACATCGGTGAAGGAGTTCACTTTAAGCCAACCCTTGATGCCGTATACGGTACCCAGGGTGCCCAGAACTATAGGTTTTTCCACCTTAACTCCTTACCGTTTGGCTGATTAAGCAGCTTTGGCAGCGTCTTTGATCAGCTTGGCAACGCGGTCAGAAACAGCGGCACCAGTAGCAACCCAATGCTCGATACGAGCCAGGTCCAGCTTCAGCTTTTCAGCGTTGCCGGTAGCAACCGGGTTGAAGAAACCAACACGCTCGATGAAACGACCATCACGGGCGCAACGGCTGTCGGAAACTACTACCTGGTAAAACGGACGCTTTTTCGCGCCACCACGTTGTAAACGAATGGTTACCATATCGTCCTCATAAACATCTAATGAACAAGGCCCGCAAATACGCGGACCCTAGCTTAAAATAAGCCGCGTAATTCTACTTGGATTCGTAATAATTGCAACCAAGCCAGCCATTTTTTGCACAGGGATTCTCATGAAAAAGGCTCACCCCGGTGAGCCTTTCTTGCCGGTGGGCAGAAAAATCAGAACGGGCCGCGGCCCCCTCCGAATCCGGGCGGCAGCATGTTCTTCATCTGGCCCATCATCTTGCGCATGCCGCCCTTGCCGGACATCTTCTTCATCATGCGCTGCATCTCGGTGAACTGCTTGAGCAGCTTGTTCACGTCCTGCACCTGCATGCCGGAGCCAGCGGCGATGCGGCGCTTGCGGGAGCCCTTGATCAGATCGGGATGGGCACGCTCCTTGGGCGTCATGGAGCTGATGATGGCCTCCATCCGCACGGTGAGCTTGTCATCCATTTGATCTTTCACGTTATCCGGCAGGCCGGACATACCGGGCAACTTGTCGAGCATGCCCATCATGCCGCCCATGTTGCGCATCTGGGCCAGCTGCTCGCGGAAATCTTCCAGGTCGAAGCCCTTGCCACTCTTGACCTTGTCGGCCAGCTTGGCGGCTTTCTCCTTGTCGACGGTGCGCTCCACTTCCTCGATCAGCGACAGCACGTCGCCCATGCCGAGGATGCGGGAGGCGAGTCGGTCCGGGTGGAACGGCTCCAGGGCATCGGTCTTCTCGCCCATACCGATGAACTTGACCGGCTTGCCGGTGATGTGGCGCACGGACAGGGCCGCACCACCACGAGCGTCACCGTCCGCCTTGGTGAGGATGACACCGGTGAGCGGCAGCGCCTCGTTGAAGGCCTTGGCGGTGTTGGCCGCATCCTGACCCGTCATGGCATCGACCACGAATAGGGTCTCGACCGGCTTGATGGTGGCGTGCAGATCCTGGATCTCCGCCATCATCTCGCTGTCGACGTGCAGACGACCGGCGGTATCGACGATCACCACGTCATAGAACTTCTTGCGCGCCTGATCGATGGCGGCGGTGGCGATCGCCACCGGCTTCTGGGTCACGTCGCTGGGGAAGAAGTCGACCGCGATGTCGCTGGCCAGGGTCTCGAGCTGCTTGATCGCCGCCGGGCGATAGACGTCGGCACTGACCACCAGCACCTTCTTCTTGTGGCGCTCCTTCAGCAACTTGGCCAGCTTGGCCACTGTCGTGGTCTTACCGGCACCTTGCAGACCCGCCATCAGTATGATGGCCGGCGGCTGGGCGGCCAGGTTGAGCTGCTCGTTCGCCTCGCCCATGACGGAGACCAGCTCGCCATGCACTATCTTGATGAACGCCTGGCCCGGGCTCAGGGACTTGGCCACTTCCTGGCCGACGGCCCGCTCCTTGACCCGCGCCACGAAGTCACGCACGACCGGCAGGGCGACGTCCGCCTCGAGCAGCGCCATGCGCACTTCACGCAAGGTATCCTTGATGTTCTCTTCGGTCAGCCGACCACGGCCACTGACATTGCGCAGGGTGCGCGAGAGTCGTTCAGTCAAATTCTCAAACATGACGCATTCCGGTTCTTGGCGTAACAAATGAGGCATTATACCCCAGTCAGCACTATGAGGACGATTACTCACCGCTTGCGGTGGCTAGCTGCCATCGAATGGACAGGTGAAATAAATGGGGGGCATTATACCCCAGTCAACGCCAGAGGACGATTATTCGCCGCACGGGGTGACCACCTGCTACTTATATATGGGCAGTTAGCCCCTGGCACAACTGGCGAGCATATCTTGTGCAAGGTATACTGCCCCTCTTATCCATAAAGCTTGCTTAACAACGACCTGGTTATGATCGTGATCTCTGTTCTGGCCCTGGCGTTTTACCTGCTGGCCATCATCGCCTCGCTGCACCTGCTGCTCAGTGCCAAGCCCGTCGGGCAAGTGTCGCTGTTCGCCTGTGTCGGCCTGGCCCTGACCGCCCATGGCATCGCGGTGGGAAGCGAAGTGCTGGCCACTCACTCCGGCCAGAATCTCAGCATGTTGAACGTCGCCTCCCTGGTCAGCCTCATCATCAGCTGCTTCATGACCTGCGTCACCCGCCGCTTCAACGGCTGGATCCTGCTGCCCGTGGTCTACAGCTTCTCGGCCTTGCTGCTCGCCGCCAGCGCCCTCATTCCCGGTCGCTACATCACCCACCTGGAGGCTCACCCCCAGCTGCTGCTGCACATAGGGCTCGCCCTGATGGCCTACTCGGTGCTGATGATCGCCTGCCTGTTTGCGCTGCAGCTCGCCTACCTGGACAGACAGCTTAAATCCAGAAAAATTAGCAACTTGCCAGCCATGCCTCCGCTGATGACGGTGGAGAAGCGGCTGTTCCAGCTGATCTCGGCCGGCCTGTTCCTGCTGACGCTCTCCATCGCCTCCGGCCTGTTCTTTCTGGAGGACATGTTCGCCCAAGGCAAGTCCCACAAGGCGGTCCTCTCGATCCTGGCCTGGTGCATCTATGTGCTGCTGCTGTGGGGTCACCACACCCGTGGCTGGCGCGGTCGCAAGGTCATCACCCTGAGCCTCATCGGCAGCGTCATCCTGACCCTGGCCTACTTTGGCAGCCGTTTCGTCAAGGAAGTCTTGCTGAGCTGATTGCTCAACCCTCACCCACACATCCAACAGGAGCCCCTTCTTGGACAGTATCTCAACGAGCACATTACTGATTGTTCTCGTTATCTTGATCCTCTTGTCTGCTTTCTTCTCAAGTTCCGAAACCGGCCTGATGTCCCTCAACCGCTACAAGTTGCGGCATCTCGCCCAGACCAAGCACAAGGCTGCCCGTCGGGTAGAAAAACTGCTGGCTCGCCCGGATCGCCTGCTGGGACTGATCCTCATCGGCAACAATCTGGTCAACATACTGGCGTCCGCCATCGCTACCATCGTCTGCATCCGGCTGTTCGGGGATCTCGGGGTCGCCATCGCCACCTTCGGCCTGACCCTGGTGGTGCTGGTGTTCGGGGAGGTTACCCCCAAGACCCTGGCGGCCATGTACCCCGAGAAGATCGCCTACCCGGCCTCCTGGGTGCTCAAGGGGTTGATGGTGCCGCTCTACCCCTTCGTCTGGCTCATCAACGGCATCACCACGCTGCTGCTCAAGCTGATGCGGTTGAACCACACCAAAGATGCGCACTCCCTCAACCCCGAGGAGCTGCGCACCATAGTCAACGAGGCGGGCAGCCTCATCCCCCAGCACCACCAGGAGATGCTGCTCAGCATTCTGGATCTGGACAAGATGACGGTGGAAAACATCATGGTGCCGCGCAGCGAGATCGCCGCCATCGACATCAACGACGACTGGAAAACCATACTGCGCCAGCTGGCTCACTGTGCTCACACCAAGATCCTGCTCTATCGCGACAATATCGACGACGTTGTCGGATTTTTACACGCACGTGACGCCCTCAGGCTGGTTGCCAGAGATCAGTTCAGCAAGTCCAGCCTGCTGCGGGAGGTCGATCCCATCTATTTCATTCCGGAGGGGACGCCACTCAACGTGCAGCTGGCCAAGTTCCAGCGCAACAAGGAGCGGATTGGGCTGATCGTCGACGAATACGGCGATATTCAGGGGCTGATCACCCTGGACGACATACTGGAGGAGATAGTCGGCGACTTCACCACCTCCATGACACCGACGCCGAGCGACGAGGTCCACCCCCAGCCGGACGGCTCCTTCCTGGTGGAAGGCTCCGCCAGCATCCGCGAGCTGAACAAGGAGATGAACTGGCACCTGCCCATCGACGGCCCCCGCACCCTCAACGGGGTGATCCTGGAGTACCTGGAGGAGATCCCCCAGCCCAACATCAGCGTCAGGCTGGCAGGCTATCCGATCGAGATCCTCGAAGTGGAGAACAACATGGTGAAAATGGCGCGGATCATACCGCATCTATACCGTGACGAGTCGGGTTACGAGGATTGAAAAAAGGCTGCCGATGGCAGCCTTTTTCGTCTCACTCGCTCTCTTCGTCCGGCTCCAGCACCAGGGTCGGGATCAAGTCACCAAACACCTTCTGCAGCTCGTCGCGATTGGCCAGCAAGTCTTGCAGCGTGTAGCTGTCCATCACCGCCAGGAAGGCGTTCATCGCCTCCTTCAAGGCATTCTTCAGCAGACAGACCGAGACGATGTGGCAGGCGGGGGAGTTGCAGTCGATCCCGTCCAGATTGCCTTCCAGCGCCCGGATCACCTGGCCGATGTTGACGGTGTCCGGCGCGCAGGCCATGCGGATCCCGCCATTCTTGCCGCGCTGGGACTGCAGATAGCCCAGCTTCACCAGTTGATTCACCACCTTCACCATGTGATTGCGGGACACGCCGTACAGGGCGGACACCTTGGCCACGCTCGACAGTTCCCCCTCCGGCAGGGTCGCCAGATAGAGCAGGGCTCTCAATCCAAAATCGGTATAACTCGTTAGTCTCATAGTGCCTATGGCGCATAGCGCAAAATTGTTTGTTGATTCAGATCAATTAAACATCTAGGATGCAACTTATTAAGTGACATTTTAAATGCTCAATTAGTAAGGACCTCTTATGTTAGATCAAGCAACCATCGCCGTCATCAAAAGTACCATTCCCTTGCTCGAATCGGCGGGGCCTGCCCTCACCCAGCATTTCTATCAGCGCATGTTCAGCCACAACCCCGAGCTGAAGGATATCTTCAACCTGGCGCACCAGCGCAGTGGTGGCCAGCCGCTGGCCCTGTTCAACGCCGTCGCGGCATACGCCAAGAACATCGACAACCTGGGCGCCCTGGCCGGCGCGGTGGAGCGCATCGCCCACAAGCATACGGGCTTCATGATCCAGCCGGAACAATATCACATTGTAGGTAGTCATCTCTTGGCCACGCTCAAAGAATTGGGTGGTAGTGCGGTCACCGAGGAGGTGCTGGATGCCTGGGGCAAGGCCTACGGGGTGCTGGCCAACATCTTCATCGGCCGCGAGAGCGAGATCTATCAGGAGAAGGCGACCCAGGCCGGTGGCTGGCAAGGCCCCCGCCCCTTCCTCATCAAGGAGAAGCGGGTGGAGAGCGAACTCATCACCTCCTTCGTGCTGGCCCCCAGCGATGGCCAGCCCGTGCTGCACTTCAAGCCGGGTCAATACCTCAGCATCCAGCTCAACCACCCGCAGCTGGAATATCAGGAGATCCGCCAGTACTCCCTCTCCGATGCACCCAACGGCCGTGATTACCGCATCAGCGTCAAGCGCGAAGCGGATGGCCAGGTATCCAACCTGCTGCACGACCAGCTGCAAGTCGGTGATGAGGTGGCGCTGATGCCGCCGACCGGCGATTTCTTCCTGCAAGCCGACGCCAGCACGCCCGTGGTGCTGCTCTCCGCCGGGGTCGGCCTCACCCCCATGCTGAGCATGCTCAATCAGCTGCTGACCAACGGGCACGACGCCGACATTCGCTGGTTGCACGCCTGCGAACAGGGTGCCTTGCACGCCTTCAAGGAGGAGATCCGGGAGAAGAGCCGGCAGCACGCCAGATTGCAGAGCCGGGTCTGGTATCGCGCGCCTGCCGAGCAGGACGTACTGGGGGAAGACTACGACTTCGACGGCACCATGGAGTTGGAGCAGGTCGCGGCGCTCATTCCGGCCAACGCCCATTACTACTTCTGCGGCCCCCTCGGCTTCATGCAGGCGGTGAAACGGCAGCTGCTGGCCTTCGGCGTCGCCGAAGAGAGGCTGCACTACGAGGTCTTCGGCCCCCATCAGGATCTGTGAGCCCTCACTCTCGCTCATGATGCGATGCAACAAGGCCCACGAACGCAGGTTCGTGGGCCTTGTCATAGCAGGGGTCGCAGCGAGTCGGGCTTAGCGCATCGCCTTGGCGCGGGCGATCGCATTGGCGGGCATGCGATTGCCGAGCCGGCTCAGCAGGCTGGCGGCCTTCTGATGGCGGGCCTTGTCACCGATGACGGCGCCGTGCAGCCAGTGATAGGCCTCCTCGTAATCCAGCGGACTGCCCATGCCCTGCAGCAGCATCTCGACCCATTCCATCTGTGCCCGCTGGAACCCCAAGCTGGCGGCCTCCCGCATCAGGGTCTCGGCCCGCACCAGATCCTTCTGGACCAGGATCCCCTTCCAGTAGTAGCGCCCCAGCTGCTCCAGCGCCGGTGCCAGCCCCTGATTGGCCGCCTCCCACATGTATTGCACCCCGATCTGGGCGTCGGGCTTGATGCAGACCCCCCAAGCCAGCATGTCCCCCCACAGGAACTGGTAGGCGGGGATCTTCATCACAGAGGCGCGCGCCTCTATGTCCTGGGTCAGCTGGCATCTGTCCTGCTTCACCTGGGTCAAATGGCGCCCCTGCTCTATCCAGTTGAGCAGCTCGTCCTGTCGATAGAGTGGCACCGCCTGCAGATCCCCCGTGGTCAGGGGTGCCGGCGTGGCCGCCTTGGGCAAGGGCGCCGCGACGGGCGCCGTCGGCAGCGGGACAGCCGGCACAGGCACAACAGGTGCGGCTGGCGGTACAGCCAGTGCGGCCGTGGAGGGTAACGGGGTGGCTACGGCAGCGATAGAGGCGGTGGTCACAGCAGGCGTCGCTGCACTGGAAGCTGCCGATGACAGGGCGGCAGAAGACGCCGGGGTGGTCGCTGCCGGGGTCTGGGTTGGGGCGGCCGAGACCGGCTCGGCCCCCTGCGAGGGGAGGCTGACGAGACAGATAAGGCCGATTAGGGTACTGGGTTTCATCATGAGGATCTCCTGCTGCCCTCTGTTATCGGCAGCAAACCCCAACCCCTTAGCCCGCCGCGGCGGATCGCCATAACGACAAAGGGGAGCCGAAGCTCCCCTCATGCACGCGCTGGCGCTTATTTGACGAAGTCGACGCCCAGCTGGATGTCGGCCTTCAGGGTGGCCAGCATGCTGTCCATCGCCTCTTGCTCGAAGGCACTCAGCTTGCCGTAATCCAGCACGGCTTCGACGCCGTTCTTGCCAAGCAGGATGGGCTGCGCGAAGAAGGTGGCGTGCTCGCCGTTGCCTTCCACGTAGGCGCACTCGATCACGTTGGCTTCGCCCTGCAGACCCTTGATCAGCGACAGACCGAAGCGGCAGGCAGCCTGGCCCATGGAGAGGGTGGCGGATCCACCACCGGCCTTGGCTTCCACCACTTCGGTACCGGCGTTCTGGATGCGCTTGGTCATGGCAGCCGCTTCCTCGGCGGTGAAGCTGGCGCCTTCGATCTGGGACAGCAACGGCAGAATGGTCACACCACTGTGGCCACCGATCACGTTGACACGGATCTTGTCGATGTTCAGGCCCTTGGCAGCGGACACGAAGGTCTCACCGCGGATCACGTCCAGGGTGGTGACGCCGAACAGGCGACGCTTGTCATAGACACCGGCCTTCTTCAACACTTCGGCGGCGATGGCGACCGTGGTGTTGACCGGGTTGGTGATGATACCGATCAGCGCCTTCGGGCAGCTGGCCGCGCACTTCTCTACCAGGTTCTTGACGATACCGGCGTTGATGTTGAACAGGTCGGAACGATCCATGCCGGGCTTGCGCGCCACGCCGGCGGAGATCAGTACGACATCGGCGCCGACCAGAGCCGGGCTCGGATCTTCACCGCAGAAACCTTTTACTTTCACGTCAGTCGGGATGTGGCTCAGATCGGCCGCGACACCCGGAGTGACCGGGGCAATGTCATACAGGCTCAGCTCGGAACCAGCAGGAAGGCGATTTTTCAACAGCAGAGCGAGGGCTTGGCCGATGCCACCGGCGGCACCCAGAACGGCAACTTTCATGATCAACTCCATGTTCAAGCGTAGGTTTAAGGTTGTTTCTTGTTGGGGGTCAAAGCTGTTTCTTATTGTGCGCCTCACCTTAAAGGATCCCCCGATAAAAAACAATCTGATAACAGTTGTAATCACGGGTTCTGTGAGCCAGGGAGCAAGCGGTGACGAAAACGGAGAGGAATATGCGATAAATGGGACGGAAAGCACAGATTTCCTGTGCTTTCCCTTCCATTAAGGGGTAATTACGACTGCTTCAGGACTGGAATGCCAGTGCTCTGCGCTCACACCAGCGGAAACCAATTGTTAACAATCCATTCATGGTCAGATAGAGCGCACCGGCCACGGTGAACACCGCCAGGGTGTCATAGGTCTGGGCGTTGAGACGCTGGGCCAGACCCATGATATCCATGATGGTGATGGTGCTGGCGAGGGAACTGCCCTTGAGCACCAGGATCACCTCGTTGGAGTAGGCGGGGACCAGCCGGCGGGCGGCATGGCGCACCTTCATCCACAGGGTCTGCCCGGCCGAGAAACCGAGCGCCCGACAGGCTTCCACCTCACCGGCGGGGATGGCGTCGAGCGCCCCCTTGAACAGCCGGGTGGAATAGGCCGCCGTGTTGAAGCCCAGCGCCAGCACGGCACAGAACCAGGGCTGCTTGAGCAGCGGCCAGAGCGGCCCGGACTTGAGCCACTCGAACTGACCCGGCCCGTAGTAGATGAGGAAGATCTGAATGAGCAGCGGGGTACCGGTGAAGAGCAACACCCACAGCTGTACCAGCTGGGTCGCCACCGGCAGGCGTCGCTCCAGCACCCAGGTCATGGCGGCCGCCAGCAACACCCCGAGCAGCAAACTAAGTGCCGTGAGCTGCAGGGTGATCGCCAGACCACCCAACAGGGTCATGAGATAGTCCTGCATGATCAGCCTCCGTACCGGCGGGTATAACGGGCAGCCTGCTTGAGCCCGAGCTCGCTCACCAGGCTGATCGCCAGATAGATGAGGGCCGCGGCGGCATACCAGGTGAAGGGTTCATAGGTGCTGGCCGAAGCCATCTGGGCCTGACGCATCATCTCGTTCACCCCGATGAGGGAGACCAGGGCCGTGTCCTTGAGCAGCACCAGCCACTGGTTGCCGAGACCCGGCAGGGCGTAACGCCAGGCCTGCGGCAACACGATGCGAAAGAAGATGTGGGCCTTGCCAAGGCCGAGCGCCAGCGCCGCCAGACGCTGCCCGGCGGGCACCGCATTGAGCGCCGCCCGCAGGGTCTGAGTGGCATAGCTGGCAAACAGCAGAGAGAGCGCCAGCACGCCGCAGGCGAAGGGGCTGAACTCCACGTACTCACCGGTGATGAGGAACAGCACCTGGGTCGAGCCGAAGTAGATGAACAGCACCACCAGCAGCTCGGGCAGGCCACGGATCAACGTGGTCAGCGTGGCCACCGGCCACACCAACCAACTGCGCTTGCTGAGCTCGGCCGCGCTGAATCCCAGAGCAAGCGCCATGCCCCCGACCAGTGATGCCAAGGCCAGCCCCAGGGTCATCCAGGCTGCATCCAACAACAGGCTCAACATGGCTTACTGCGCGAAGTATTTGTCGAAGATTTTCTGATAGGTACCATTGGCCTTGATCTCGGCCAGGCCCTTGTTCAGCTGGGTCAGCAACTCCTGATTGCCCTTGGCCACGGCGATGCCGAAGCCGGTACCGAAGTACTTGGCGTCGGTCACAGGGGTACCGATGACGGCATAATCCTTGTGCTGCTTGAGCCAGTCGGCGGCGACGGCGGTATCGGCGAACACCCCGTCGATACGGCCGTTCATCATATCGAGGAAGGCGCTCTGGTAGCTGGCGTAAGGCACGGTGAGCAGGCCCTTGCTGATCCACTTGTCCACCAGATAGGACTGGTGCGAGCTGCCGTTCTGCACGCCGACGGTCTTGTCGACCAGCTCTTCCGGACCCTTGAAGGCATCCTTCTTGGTCACGAACACCGCGGAGTTCACATAGTAGATGTCGGAGAAGTCGACCTGGGCGGCCCGCTCCGGGGTCACGTCCATGGCGGCGATGGCGGCATCATAGCGACGGAACTTGAGGCTCGGGATCAGGCTGTCGAAGGCCTGATTGTGGAAGCTGCACTCCAGCTTGACCTGGGTACAGATGGCGCGGGCCAGATCGATATCGAAGCCCTGGAACTCGTTCTTGTCATCAAGGTATTCGAACGGCGCATAGGTGGCCTCGGTGGCGAACTTGATCTCTTTGGCCAGCACCGTGGTGCTCAGCAGGCCCATGGCCGCAACCAACAACAGACTCTTTTTCATGACAGCTTCCTTATCGATTCAGTATCAATGCATCAAGAATTCGGCAAACCGGCTGGTTTGCGGGGCCTGGAAGATGGCGGCACTACCGGATTCGATGATCCGCCCCTTTTCCAGATAAATGACCTGACTGGCGACCTTGCGGGCAAACTCCACCTCGTGGGTGACCACCACCTGGGTGATGCCGGTCTGGCTGAGGGTACGGATGATCTCCGCCACCTCCTTGGTTATTTCAGGATCGAGCGCCGCCGTCGGCTCGTCAAACAGCAGCACCTGCGGATCCATCATCAGGGTACGCGCGATGGCGACCCGCTGCTGCTGACCACCGGAGAGCCGGGCGGGCCAGGCGTCCCGTTTGTCGGCCAACTGCAGCTGGGCCAGCAGGTAGGCGCCCTTCTCGATGGCGGCCTCACGGCTCATGCCGAGCACCTTGACGGGGGCCTCGATCAGGTTCTCCATCACGGTCAGATGGGGCCAGAGATTGTACTGCTGGAACACCATGCCCACCTTGCGGCGCAGCGCCTGCGCCTGACGGTTGAATTCCGCGGTCGACAGGGAGGACGGGAAAGAAAATTCACTGTCGCCAATGCGCAGAACACCGGCATCCGGGGTGTCCAGCAGGTTCATCATGCGCAGCAGCGAACTCTTGCCCGCACCGCTCGGGCCCAGCAATACCAAGGTTTCGCCGGGTGCGGTCCGAAAGCTGACCTGTTGCAGTACCGGCACCTTGTGCCAGGATTTTTCGATGCCGATTAATTCAATACCCATACGACCTAATTGAATAAGTTTTCAAAATTTCGTCCCGATTTTAGCTGCAACATGGGTGGATGCAAGCTAAATTTGAATCGATATGCAGAACAAGCGCCGCTTCCTTGCCAAAATAGGCATATGAATGCAAAATAGCAGCGCTGTTCGTATCTGCCGCCTGAGCGTGACAGGCGGTCACACCCCTCATTCGTGAGTCCAAGATGAAACATAACGATAAGCAAGAAAAACTGGCCAAGGCCTTTAAAGCCTTGCTGAAAGAAGAGCGATTCGGCTCCCAGGCAGAGATAGTCACTGCCCTGCAAGAGATGGGCTTCGAGAACATCAACCAATCCAAGGTCTCGCGCATGCTGAGCCGCTTCGGCGCCGTTCGCACCCGCAACGCCAAGATGGAAATGGTCTACTGCCTGCCGGTGGAACTGGGTGTCCCCACCACCTCCAGCCCGCTCAAGAACCTGGTACTGGATGTCGACCACAACGGCGCCCTGGTGGTGATCCACACCAGCCCGGGGGCGGCCCAGCTGATCGCCCGCCTGCTGGATTCCCTCGGCAAGGCCGAAGGCATCCTCGGCACCATCGCCGGTGACGATACCATCTTCATCACCCCGACCAGCGATACCGACATCGAAGAACTTTACCTCTCGGCGCTCGAGCTGTTCGAGCAGACCCCTTAATCAGGGGCGCCGCCCCTGCGGCGCAACCTGAACGAAAAATCCCGGCCTAGGCCGGGATTTTTGTTATGGGCAAAGGGCTTATTTGCCCTGTGCGACCAGAAAGTCTATCGAGGGTGCGAAGAAGGCCGCCCCGGTCACCGCCCTGGTGAAGCGCAGCAGGTGATCGAAGTGGCTGCCCTCCCCCTTGTACATGCTGGCCAGCATGGCATTGAAGTGCTGCGGGGTGCGGCAGCAGGAGATGAAGTAGAGCCCCTGCTCGCGCATGGTGCCCCAGGGCATGCTCTGGCGCAGTATCTCCATGGACTCGCCCTTGGGGGTCTTGAGGTTGACCCGCTTGATGTGGGAGGTCAGCGGCTTGTCGGCCGACTCGTACTCGATGTTGTCGATCTTGGTGCGGCCTATGATGTCTTCCTGCTCCTTCAGCGCCAGCTTCTCCCAGTCGCTCAGGGCATGGACCCAGCGCTGCACGTGGATGTAGGAGCCGCCGGCGAACTCACCGCCCTCGAGCAGCGCCACCTCGGCCCTGTGCTCACCTTGGGGGTTCTCGGTGCCATCGACGAAGCCAGTCAGATCCCGGCAATCCTGGTTGCGGAAGCCATTGACCTCCTCGGCCAGCTCCACCAGACCGGCTAACAGCGCCATCACGCGCTGCCCGGCATGGTGCAGCACATCGACCCGGTCGGCGCGCAGCTGCACGAACAGATCGAAGGGGGTATTGGGCGCCTTGTTACCATTGGCTTCCTGAGCCATAAAGCCGCGGAACTGGGGCGGCCGGGCGACCGGATAGAGCGCATCCCAGCCATCGGCACCCACGGCGACCAGACCGGAGAAACCGGCGGCGGGAAAATCGGCACTCACCGCATCCCACAGGGTGGGCAGCTTGGCCAGGCGGGCGGCCAGCTCGGTTGCATCGCCGGTGCGATTGAACATCAGATAGAGGGCATGCAGATTCGGCTCTGCACAGATCCCGGCTTGGGCTTTCATTTCTCTCTCCAAAGGCATGGGTAAAGGCATGGCGCGATTATAAACCAGAGCGAGTCCAATTCCTTGATTTCACATCGCTATCAGGACGAGAACAGCACCAGCGCATGGGGCGCGACCTCGACCCGCGCCCGCGCGCCCTCGAGGGGCTCGCCTATGCTAGCCTCCAGCACCTGGCCCGCACACTCGACCTGCACCCGGCAGTGATGGCCGAGGAACTGCTGCTCCCGCACCCTCAGCTCGCCATCCTCGGCCGCCGCCAGCACCAGTTGCTGGGGCCTGAGCATCAGCTGCAGCCGCTCGCCCACCGCGCGGCCGTGGGGTTCGCTGCCACGCACCAGCCCCAGCGCGGTCCGCACGCAGTGGCCGTCCACCACCTCTGCGTCCAGGTAGTTCACCCCGCCGAGAAACTCCGCCACGAAGCGGTTCTGCGGGCGGCGATAGAGCTGCTCCGGCTGACCGACCTGTTCGATGTGGCCGGTGCGAAACAGCGCCAGCCGATCGGCGAAGGCGAACGCCTCCTCCTTGCTGTGGCTGACGAAGATGGCCCCTATCCCCTGTTGTTTGAGCAGGGTGCGGATCTCGAGGATCAGCTTCATCCGTACCTGGGTATCGATGTTGGAGAAGGGCTCGTCCAGCAGCATCAGCCGCGGCTTGCACACCAGGGCGCGGGCGATGGCGACCCGCTGCTGCTGACCACCGGAGAGCTGATGGGGGTAGCGATCCCCCAGCCCCTGCAGATTGACCAGCGCCAGCGCCTCGTCCACCTGCTGCTGACGCGCCGTGCGGCGCTGGTTCGCCAGCCCGAAGCCGACATTCTCGGCCACCGTCAGGTGCGGGAACAGGGCGTAATCCTGGAAGATCATGCCGATGTTACGCGCCTCGGGCGGCACGCTCAGGCCGGGTTCGTCCAGCAGGCTGTCGCCGAGCCGGATGCGGCCCTCGGCCAGCGGCAGCAGGCCGGCGATGGCCTTGAGCAGCGTGGTCTTGCCGCAGCCACTGGCACCCAGCAGGCAGACGATCTCGTTGTCGGCCACCTGCAGGGAGAGCTGCTCCAGCACGTTCTGGCCGTTATAACGGCAGCTTACCTTCTCTACTTGCAAGCAAGACAAGACTCAGTTCCTCTCGTTTCGTGGCCTCCCCCGCCGATGGCCGGGACGCGTTCACATATTGTGGTGGCAGGCCTAGTGGCCCGGGCTGTCCAGGCTGCGGTTGACCCAGATCAGCGGCAGCAGCCCCACCAGCACTATGACGATGGCGCCGAGCGCCCCCCGCTCCAGCATCTCGTCCGAGACGAACTGATAGACGTGGGTCGCCAGGGTATCGAAGTTGAACGGCCGCAGCAGCAGGGCGGCGGGCAGCTCCTTCATGGATTCGATGAATACCAGCATGGCGCCGGCGAACAGGCCGCGCCGCACCAGTGGCAGATGAACCCGGCGCAGCATGCCGCCAGAGCCCTGCCCCAGGGAGCGGGCCGCCATGTCGAGGCTGGGGGAGATCTTGCCCATGCTGCTCTCCACCGAGCCGATGGCGATGGCCACGAAGCGCACCAGGTAGCCGAACACGATGGCGGTGAGGGTGCCGGTCAACAGCAGGCCGGGGCCCTGCTGCCCGAGCCACTCGGCCAGATCGTTGATGCCAAAATCGAGCGCCGTCAGCGGCACCAATACCCCTATGGCGAGCACGGTGCCCGGCATGGCATAGCCCATGGCGGCGATGCGCAGCGGCAACAGGCTGCGAACGCCCCCATCGAGGCGCCGGAAGAAGCCGAGCAACAGGGCTATCCCCATGGCGAGCAGGGCGGTCAGCGTCGAAATGGTCAGGCTGTTGCCGGCGAAGCGGACGAACTCCGGGGTCCAGGAGAGCTCGAAGTAGCGTACCCCGTAATCGAGCAGGATGGCGAACGGTAGCGCGAAGCCCGCCACCACCAGTCCCCAGCACCAGAGCCCGGCCAGCAGGCGAGGCAGCCCCCTGAGCGGATAACGCAGCGGCGGCTCATGGCCCATGGACTTCTGGAACACCTGCTGGCGCTGGCGGGAGCGGCGCTCGACGGCGATCAGCAGCACCACCGCCAGCAGCATCAGGCAGGAGAGCCTAGCGGCGGTGGCCAGGCTGCCGTAGCCGAGCCAGGTATCGTAAATGGCGGTCGTGAGCGTGTTGATGGCGAAGAAGTGGACGGTGGCGAAGTCCGCCAGGGTCTCCATCGCCACCAGAGAAACGGCGACCATGATGGCGGGGCGGGCCAGCGGCAGGCTGAGGCGGCGAAAACTCTGCCATGGAGTGCAGCCGAGCAATCGGCTGGAGTGAATGAGGCTGACCGACTGCTCCAAAAACGAAGCACGGGCCAGCAGGTAGACATAGGGGAACAGCACCAGCGCCAGCACCCAGGCGGCCCCGCCGAGGGAGCGGATGGCCGGGAACCAGTAATCGGTGGGGGTGTTCCAATCAAACAAAATTCGCAGCCCCGCCTGCAACGGACCCGAGTAATCCAGCAGGTCGGTATAGACGTAGGCCACTATGTAGGAGGGCATGGCCATGGGCAGCATCAGCGCCCACTGCAGGGCGCGGCGCCCCGGCACCTGGCACATGGCCACCAGCCAGGCGGTGGGGACCCCGAACAGCAGGCTGAGCAGCACCACCCCCAGCACCAGGGCCGAGGTGTTGGCGATGTAGTCGAGCAGCACAGTATCGGCGAGGTGGCGAAACAGCTCCCCGTCCGCCGACAGGGCAGAGAAGATCAGGGCGATAACGGGCAAACCCAGCAGCAGGGCGGTGGCCCAGCTGCCGGCAATCCAACCAAAATTTTTCATGGGACCACAGTGATTGATGGGGCCTTTGGCCCCATCTGATTACAAGTCGAACTTCACTTCATCCAGCAACTGCAAGGCATCCTTGCGGTACTTGGCGTATTCGCTGACCGGCATGGCGTCAGACTTGAAACTGCCCCAGGACTTGACCATGGCGGAAGGCTCGACCCCGGCCTTGACCGGATACTCGGCATTCACGTCCGCATAGAGGTGCTGGGCGGTGTCGCCGGAGAGAAACTCCATCAGCTTCTGGGCGGCTTCCTTGTTCTTGGCATACTTGGTCATGGCCACGCCACTCACGTTGACGTGGGCACCGCGGTCGGCCTGATTCGGGAAGTTGATGTAGACCGCATCGGCCCAGGACTTCTGGGCGGGATCCTTGAGCATGGCGCCCAGGTAGTAGCTGTTACCCAGCGACAGATCGCAGATGCCGTCCTTGATGGCCTTGACCTGATCCCGATCGTTGCCCTGCGGCTTGCGCGCCAGGTTGGCCTTGACCCCTTCCAGCCAGGTCTTGGCGTCCGCCATGCCGTGATGGGCGATCATGGAGGAGACCAGCGCCACATTGTACTCATGCTTGCCGCTGCGGGTACAAATTTTCCCTTTGTATTCAGGCTTGACCAGATCTTCGTAGCTGATGGTGTCGAGCTTGCCGAGACGATCCTTGCTGGAGTAGATGGCGCGTACCCGGGTGGTCAGGGCGAACCACTTGTTGTCCGGATCCCGATAGATGGACGGGATGTTCTCCTGCAGGATCTTGCTGTCCACCGACTGCACCAGATCCTTGTCCACCAGATCGGTCAGGCGGCTGATGTCGACGGTCAGCATCAGATCGGCCGGGGAGAGCTTGCCTTCCCGCTCCAGACGCTCGTTCAGCCCCTCTTTGGCGAACACCACGTTGACCTTGATCCCGGATTCTTTCTCGAACTGCTGGATGATGGGCTTGATCAGCTCATCCTGCCGGTTGGAGTAGACGTTCACTTCAGCGGCGGCAAATGCCGACTGGGCAACCAGGGTAGAGAAAGCCAGTGCCAGCATCTTCATTTTCATCATCCGTTCCTTGAGTTGTGCATCGAGTGATAACAATTTGCGTTTGCATTCTGCATGAGGCACGACGGCGGGATCAAGGTGGTTTACAGAGGTAGGATCACATATTTAACCGTTGACCGAAGAAAAAGACCGGATGGAATCCCACCCAGCCTCTCGATGACTTAGAGTCACGGTCTGATTGGCCATCAAGGCATGGCGTCAGCCTGCCTTGGCTGATGTCCGGCCTGGGCCCATGCCTGCTCCGGGAAGAGGATGCGGGATCAGAGCGCCTCGTCGTCGCTCTCGCCGGTGCGGATCCGCACCGCCTGCAGCAGGTCATAGACGAAGATCTTGCCGTCGCCGATCTTGCCGGTGTAGGCCGCCTTGCAGATAGCCTCTATCACCCCCTCCACGTTGTCGTCGGCGGTGGCGATTTCCAGCTTCACCTTAGGCAGGAAGTCGACCTGATACTCGGCTCCCCGGTATAATTCGGTGTGCCCCTTCTGGCGGCCAAATCCCTTGACCTCGGACACGGTCAGGCCTTCGACCCCCAGGTTGGCGATGGCCTCGCGCACGTCGTCCAACTTGAAGGGTTTGATAATCGCAGTAATCAGCTTCATCTGGTTGCTCCCAATCCATGGTATGTCATGGATTGGTCATCAATTCTTGTGCCAAGTATTTTTATTGTTTATTTTCATAAAGATAGGCTTTAACCCTTGGGCTGCTAAGGCCCAGGATCACCAAGGAAGCGCATCTCGCCCCATAATGAGGCACCAAGCTGCACCAGACTCCCTTGATGCACCAAATGAGAGCATCACCCCATGTTAGTCATCTCCAACAGCGTGATCATTCCCTGGCACGAGCTGCAGTTCCAGACCATGCGCGCCCAGGGCGCCGGCGGTCAGCATGTCAACAAGACGGACTCCGCCGTCTGGTTGCGCTTCGATTACCGCGACTCCCCCAGTCTGCCGGACCTCTACAAGGAGGGGCTGGAGAAGCTGAGCGACAGCCGGGTCCATGACGGCTTCATCCAGATCAGGGTCGAGACCCATCGCAGCCAGGACATGAACCGCAAGGAGGCCATGAGCCGGCTGACCGAGCTGCTGAAGAAGGCCGCGTGGCGCCCCAAGGCCCGCCACGCCACCAAGCCGACCCGCAGCTCCCAGCGCAAGCGGGTCGACGCCAAGAAGCGCAAGGGGGACATCAAGTCGGCCCGCGGCAAACCCGTGCTGGAATGACCCCGACTGCCCACGCCAAGGAATCAACACAGATGAGATACAGCTTCTGCGACAGCGCCCAGGGTCCCCTGCTCGTCGCCATCGACAAGGACGGACTGCGTTATGTGGAGTTTGTGCGGGGTGAGCGGCCCGTGATGCCGGCCCCCGAGTGGCAGCGGGACGATGTCGCGCTCGCCCCCTTCGTCGAACAATTCGAGGCCTACTTCGCCGGCCGCTTGCGGCGCTTCACGCTGCCGCTCGCCGCCAGGGGCACCCCCTTCCAGCAATCTGTGTGGCACGCCCTGTGCGACATCCCCTATGGCGAGACCGTCAGCTACCTCGACATCGCCCGGGCCATCGGCAATCCCAAGGCGGTGCGCGCGGTGGGGGCCGCCAACGGCCAGAACCCCTTGAGCATCATAGTGCCCTGCCACAGGGTCATAGGCCGCAACGGCGAGCTGACCGGCTACGGCGGCGGCATTCCCATCAAGCGCTGGCTATTGGCGCTGGAGCAGGAGGGCAGCGGCTTTGAACTGACCCCGCCCGGCGTTTAGCAAAATGAACATAGTATGAAGAATCGCCTCAGAAGGGCTTCAGACAGGGGCTGGCATGATGACCTGACACTTGGATGGTATGGCTCATCCCTCATTCAAGTGGCACCCATGTGACGCTTCCAATCTGTCTTTTCCCCGCGCCTCCTCTGAGGCGCTTTTTTTGTGCCCGAAAACGGCCACGAAAAGGCCCGCCGAAGCGGGCCTTGACCGAAAGTAGCTGATTCTGGGCTCATCAGAGGGCGAGGAACAGGCCCGCCAGTGAGGCGCTCATCAGGTTCGCCAGCACCCCCGCCAGGATGGCACGCATGCCGTAACGGGCGATGAAAGCCTTGCGCTCCGGCACCATGGAGCCCAGGCCACCGATGAGGATCGCCATGGAGGAGATGTTGGCGAAACCGCACAGGGCGAAGGTGACTATGGCCTTGCTCGACTCGTTCAGGGTCTGATCCTGCACCAGGGCGATGAAGGCGACGAACTCGTTGATGACGATCTTGGTCCCGATCAGGGCGCCGGCGGCCTGGGCCTGATCCCAGGGTACCCCGATCAGCCAAGAGACGGGGGCGAACAGCCATCCCAGGATGATCTGGAAGCTCAGCTCCAGCCCGGCCAGATCACCCACCCAGCCCAGCAGACCGTTGAGCAGGGCGATCACCCCGACGAAGGCCAGCAGGGTGGCGCCGACTGCCACAGCTATGTTCAGCCCCGCCATGGCGCCGTCGGCTGCCGCCTCGATGACGTTGGTCGCGCGCGGGATCTCCACGTCCTGATGGTTGTCCACCTCATCTGCGGCAGGCGGTACCAGGATCTTGGCCATGGCCAGACCGGCTGGGGCCGACATGAAGGCCGCCGCGATCAGGTATTTCAGCTCGACCCCGATGCTGGCATAGCCCACCAGGGTGCCGCCGGCCACCGAGGCCAGACCGCAGCTCATCACCGCGAAGAACTGGGAGTCAGACATCTTGGAGAGGTAGGGCTTGACCACCAGCGGCGCCTCCACCATGCCGACGAAGATGTTGGCGGTGGCGGAGAGGCTCTCGGCCCGACCCGTGCCCAGCAGCTTCTGCAGGCCACCGCCGAGCAGGGCGATGATCCGCGGCATCAGGCCGATGTGGTAAAGGATGGCGATAAGGGCGGAGAAGAAGATGATGACCGGCAGCACGTTGAAGGCAAAGATGAAGCCCAGCTTGAACTTGGCCAGATCGCCGAACAGGAAGGCGATCCCCTCCTGACCGTAGCCGATCACGCTGCTGACGCTCTCGCTGACCCCGTTCAGCACATGCTGGCCGGCGGGCAACCAGAGTACCAGGCCGGCGAAGAGCACTTGCAGGCAGAGGGCGAAACCCACTGTTCGCAACGAGATACGACGACGATTATCAGAACAGAGTGCGGCCAGAGCCAGGATACAGAGGATGCCGAGCAGGGCGATCATGGGGATTCCATCAGGTGAGGCAGAAGATGGGCGCGGATTCTGCGCTCCCTGCCCCGTCACTGCAAGCCCACTTGGTTACGACCCTGTTAGCAAAAACGTTTGCACGACACCGGTTGCGGCAACTGGCTGATTTGGCTAGATTTTAGTATCAGCGGAAAGCCAGTGTTTTTATACAGAAACGATCATTCCCTTGTGCCGGACAATTTACCGCCGAGCCAGGGAGCAAGCCGCTGCTCCCAATAGGGGTCTGGGCCGAAGCTCTCCTTGAGAAAGTCGATGAACAGCCGGATCTTCGGATCCAGATGCTCGCGCCTGACATAGACGGCGTGCACCGCCATCTTCTGGTTCGGCCGCCATTGGGGCAGCAGGGGGATGAGCTGGCCGGACTGCAACTCCTTGTCCAGCAGGTAGTTGGCGACATAGGCGATGCCGAGCCCGGCCAAGGCCGCATCCCGCACCGCCTCCGCCAGATCCACCCGGTAGTTGCCCGCCACCTGCACCGTCTGGCGCTCCTTGCCCTGACGGAACGACCACTCGTGGTAGCGCCGCTCCCGGCTCTGGTAGGTGATGCAGTTGTGCTGGGCCAGCTCCTTCGGGTGCAGCGGGGTACCGTGGCTCAGCAGATAGTCCGGCGAGGCCACCAGCACGAAGCCGATGTCTGCCAGCCGCTGCCCCACCAGCGCCTCCGGCTTGTCCTCATAGGTGGTGATCCAGAGATCCAGCCCCTCATCCACCAGGTTGGTGCGGTGATCGAACAGGGAGACCTCCAGCTCCAGCTCGGGGTAGCGATCCTGGAACGCCTTGAGGCGCGGGATCACGTGCAGCCGGCCAAAGGACTGACCAACCCCCAGGTGCAGGACGCCACTCACCTTGCCACGCCGCTCCGCCACCATGGAATCCGCCTCCTGCGCCACCGCCACCAGGGCGCGGCAGTGGCGGGCATACTCCTGGCCGAGTTCGGTCAGGGAGAAGCGGCGGGTGGTGCGCTGCACCAGCTGGGCACCGAGCGCGGCCTCCAGCAGCGCCAGTTGCTTGCTGATGTGGGACTTGGAGACGCCGAGCCGGCGCGCGGCGGCGGAGATGCCCTGTTCACGGACCAGGGCATCGAAGATCAGCATTTGGGGGAGGCGTTGCAGCACGGGGTTACCAGATAGAGGGGCCTGCCGCCATTATTCCAGAGTAGTCCGGTGAGGCCTAGCGGCCGAGCGCCTGCTTCACCGCGGCGAGCAGGGGATCCGCACCCGGATTCTGGCTGGCGCCATAGCTCGCGATCAGCTTGCCATCACGCCCGATCAGGTACTTGTGGAAGTTCCAGCCGGGAGCGTCGCCACCGGCGGCGGCCGCGAGCCCCTTATACAGGGGGCTGGCATCGGATCCGCGCACGGCGATCCGGTTGAACATGGGAAAGGTCACGCCGTAGTCACGGCGGCAGACAGTGGCGGTCTTGCCCTCATCCCCCGCCTCCTGCCAGAAGTCATTGGATGGAAAACCCAGGATGATCAGCCCCTTATCCTTGTAGCTCTGGTAGAGCGACTCCAGATCCCGGAACTGGCCGCGATAGCCGCAGTAGGAGGCGGTGTTGACCACCAGCACCACCTTGCCCTCGGTCAGCTGGCAGAGGTTATGGCGCTGGGTGCTGTTGAGCTCCCGTTGCTCCACATTGAAGTAGTCGGGGCAGGCGGCCAGCGCCTGGCCTGCGCCGAGCAATAACAACAGAGTGAACCATTTCATCGGGCAACTCCTTTTGAACAGATGAATAGCATACGTATCCGCCGCGGCTCCGGTTCATTTCATGCTCAGTGCAGCGCTATGCCCGTCAGCCAACCGTGGCCCCAGAAGATGAGCAACGCCGTGAGCGCCAGCCCCACCCCCACGCAGATCCCCGTTCCCTGCCAGCTCGCCGCCGGGCGCAGTTTCTGCTGCCAGTCCCGCACCGAAATCCAGACGATGCTGACCAGGGCCCATATTCCCACGCCTCCGAACAGCACCAGGGAGCGCGCCTCGCTGTTCACAGTCAAATGAGCCCCAGCCCACAGCAGGGTACCGATGAGCTGGGGGTGCACCAGCCAGCGCCGGAAGTAGTTGGCCCCCTGCCCGGCACAGAGCAGGATCAGTGCGACGGGCATCAGCCCCATCGCCAGGGCCGGGCCCCAGGCGGGCAGAAAATAGAGTGGCATGGGGCTGGCGCTGCGCCAGCCAGCGAGGATGCAGGCGATGGCGACGAACACCAGCAGCGAGAAGAGTCCCTTGTAGCGCTGCACTCCCAGCCGGTCGCGCAGGCGGGCACGGTGGGCCACGGCGAAGCAGGGATAGAGGTGGATCAGGGTAAATAGCACTACCCCCAGGGTCAGCAAGATCATGGGTTGCTCCTCGCACGTTGCCCCTCAGTATGGGGGGGATCACTATGCCGTAAAGCAGACGGGCAGAATACAAGAACCATATAAAAGACAGCGAGATAATGAAAATGAAAAAAGCCGATCCAGGGATCGGCAAGGTGCGTCAGAGGGTCTGCCAGCAGGCAAGCAACCACATCCGCTACACGGGGCAGAGGGTGGCCGGTGCCCTGCACCGGCCAGAAGAGGGGTTAGTTGCGCAGCATATAGAGGGCCGCGACGTTGCGGGCCGTGAGCTGCAGGTTGGTGGTGGCGGTCGCCAGCGCCTCCGGCAGGGACATGGCGCGGTTGACCACGGCAAACACCGCGTCCAGGCCGTGCTCGTGCACCACGCCGTAATCGTCGGTGATACAACCGGATATGCCGATCACCGGCTTGCCGAACTGCTTGGCGCAGCGCGCCACCCCGATGGGAGTCTTGCCGTGGATGGTCTGGCTGTCGATCCGCCCCTCGCCGGTGATGACCAGATCCGCATCGGCCACCGCCTCGGCCAGCTTCAACGCCTCGATGACGATCTGGATGCCGGGCTTGAGCTCGGCGCCCAGCAGCCCCACCAGGGCGGCGCCCATGCCACCGGCGGCGCCCGCCCCCGGAATGGCCTTCACCTGTTTGCCGAGGGCCTGCTCGATGCAGTCCGCATAGTGGGCCAGATTGGCGTCCAGCTGGGCCACCATCTCCGGGGTCGCCCCCTTCTGCGGGCCGAACACGGCGGAGGCGCCTTTCGGGCCGCACAGCGGGTTGTCCACGTCACAGGCCACCTCTATGGTGAGACCGGCCAGGCGCGGATCCAGCCCGCTCAGATCGATGCGCGCCAACTCACTCAAGGCCCCGCCGCCCAGGGCGATGGGGCTGCCATCGGCCTTGAGCAGCTGGCCGCCGAGCGCCTGGATCATGCCGGCACCGCCGTCATTGGTGGCGCTGCCACCGATGCCGAGGATGAGGTGGGTCACCCCCATCTCCAGCGCCGCCAGGATCAGCTCACCCGTGCCCCAGCTGGAGGTGAGCAGCGGGTTGCGCCGCTCCGGTGCCACCAGGTGCAGGCCGGAGGCCGCCGCCATCTCGATGATGGCCCGCTCGCCATCCCCCAGCAGGCCGACGAAGCCCTGTACCTTGTTGCCGAGCGGTGCCGTCACTTCGACCGGCAGGATGCGACCACCGGTGGCGTCGATCAGCGACTGTACCGTACCCTCGCCGCCATCGGCCATGGGCAGCTTGATGTAGGTGGCATCGGGCAATATCTGCTTGAAACCGGCCTCGATGGCATCGGCCACCGCCATGGCGCTCAGGCTCTCCTTGAATGAATCTGGTGCGATAACAATTTTCATATCAGTTCCTTAGGCGAGACCAAACACGCCAAACATCAGGGTGGAGACGGCTGCAATGGTCAGACCGACGGCAGTTTCGTAGGGGATGAGCTTCAGACGCTCGCTCACGCCCATGTGGACGCTGCCCCCGGTGGCATGGAAGAAGGAGCCGTGCGGCATGTGGTCAAACACGGTGGCACCGGCGTGGATCATGGCGGCGCCGGCCAGGCTGGTGATGCCGAGTTCGATCAGGGTCGAGCTGAACACGTTGGAGGCCACCACGGTACCGGCTGTGGTCGAGGCGGTCGCCAGCGACATCAGGGCGCCGGAGATGGGGGCCAGCAGGTAGGAGGGCAGACCGGAGGCGGTCAGGCCGCTGATCAGCACATCCTTCAGACCGGAGTTGGCGATGATGCCCGCCAGGGTACCGGTGCCCAGCAGCATGATGGCCACCGGCGCCATGCGGGCCAGACCGGAGACCGCAAACTGGTTCACCTTGCTGAACTTGCCCATCATCAGGGCGCCGACCAGGCCGCCGAGCGGCAGGGCGATGAGCGGGTCCACGACTATGCCGGCCAGCGGGCGCAGGGCCAGCAGCAGGATGGCGACCAGGGGCGCGCTGATGGCGGCCAGGAAGCCGGGCAGCTGGGCACCGTCAAAGCTCACCACCTCGTCGGCGGCGACCTTGCTGCCCTTGTTGTTGAGGCGCTTGGCCAGCCAGTAGGCCATCACCAGACCGAACAGGCCCGGGATGATGCCGGCCGCCATCACCGAGGTGAGCGGCAGGTGGAAGGCGTCGGACGCGGCGATGGCGTTCGGGTTGGGGGACATGACGTTGCCCGCCTTGCCGCCACCTATCATGGCCAGCAGGATGGCGGCCTTGGAGAGGTCGGCACGGCGAGCGATGGCCAGGGCGATGGGGGCGACAGTGATGACGGCCACGTCCACGAACACGCCGACCGCGGTCAGGATCAGGGTGGCCAGCGCCAGCGCCAGCAGGGCGCGGGTCTCACCGAGCTTCTTGACGATGGTCTCGGCGATGGTGGTGGCCGCACCGGATTCGATCAGCACGCCGGCCAGCACGCCGGCCGCCAGGATCCGCATCACGGCGGTGGTGATCCCCTGGGCGCCGCCGATCATCAGGGCGACGGTCTGGGTCAGGTCGGCTCCGCCGATCAGGCCACCGGCCAGGGCACCGACGATCATGCCGTAAGCGGGCGGCACCTTCTTCAGGATGAGGAAGATGGCGATGGAGAGCGCAGCGAGAGCACCGAGCGCGGATACAGGGATCATGACGGGCACCTTGAGTGGGAGTAAGTGGTGGCCATTATGGTGATCCCGGGTCGGAAAGCTTTGGCCGAAAAGCCAAAGCTTTCGTTTTCATATCGTCACTTTTTGTTCATATGAACAAATCAACCGTCGAGATTGAGCCCGAGATAGAGCAGGAACTTGTCATCTAACTTGTTGAAATTTAACCCTGTTATCTGCTCTATCCGGGTCAGCCGGTAACGCAGGGTATTGGGATGAATGAACAAGGCATCGGCACAGGGATGCAGATCACAATCCTGCAAGAAATATTGGCGCAGCGTCTTTTGCAGCGTTCCCTTTGCATCCTCTTGCGCCAGCCTGAGCAGGGGAGCCCGCAGCTGATCAGCCTGCCAGGAGTCCGCCAGACTGCCGAGCAGCACCGGTAGCCGGTAATCCTCGAAGAAGTAGACCTGTTTGCGCGGCGCCTGGCGCATGCCACGGCGCAGGGTGTCGCGGGCGGTCTGGTAGGAGCGGGCCAGGCCGTCGATCCCGGCGAAGTAATCACCCACCCCGATGCGCACCTTGAAATGGGGAATGCGGGCCAGCAGCTGCTTGATGCGGCTGCGCTCCTGCGCCGATTGCCAGACGCCGTCGCTGAGCTGGGCCGGCTTGAGCACCACTATCTCGTCCAGGCCGTTGATGGCCACCAGGTTGTCCCGCTCCGGGTACTCCAGCAGATGCACCAGCTCCCGTAGCCGGGCGGGATCGGCCTCCTCCAGCGTCAGCACGGCCACCACCCGAGGCTGGGCCAGATCCAGCTCGAGGAAGCGGGCCGCCTGCTGCAGCTGATCGACCCGCCCCTCGCCGCGGATGAGCTGCAGCACCAGCTCCTCCTTGTGGCGCTTGTCCCACTGCAGTTGCTCGGTCAGCGCCGCCTGCTCCAGGATCAGCTCGGCGGTCATCCGCACCAGCTCGGCGTAAGCGCGCACTTCCTCCGGATCCCCCGAGATGCCGATGACCCCGAGCAGCTCCCCCTGATAGGCGATAGGCAGGTTGATGCCGGGCCGCACCCCCTTGAGCTGCTGGGCGGTGGCCTCGCTGATCTCCACCACCCGGTTCTCGGTCAGCGCCAGCACGGCCCCCTCGTGGCGCTGGTGCAACCGCTCCGGATTGCCTGAGGCGATGATGAGGCCGCGTTCATCCATCACGTTGACCGAGAACGAGAGGATCTTCATCGCCCGGCTGACGATCTGCCGGGCCAGGGTATCATTTAGCTGCATGGGCTCTCCGGGTAAAAAGCTGAGGTAGCCGCAGGCGATGCTGAGACGGCGTATTCATCCATCAGGTTGACCGAAAACGAGAGGATCTTCATCGCCCGGCTGACGATCTGCCGGGCCAGGGGGTCATTTAACTGCATGGTCTCTCCGGGCAAAAAGCTGAGGTGGCCGCGCAAAGATGCCACATCATCAAGACAAGCGAGGGGGGGATCGCTAGAATAGGCCACTTTACCCCAGGTGTGCCCACCATGGATCACGGATTTGGCGCAGGCCCAGTCCCCTGGTGATGGCCCCGTCCTTTCGATATGGATCCCGTTATGGACTATGAATTTCGCCGCGACCCGTTCGGTGGCTATCGCGCCCGGTTCTCCATGGGCCATGAAGCCATAGGTCAATGGCTGATCGACGAGGTGGGAAAGGATGAGGAGAAGCTCGACGAGCTGTTCTCCATCATCGACCAGCTGTCCAACCGCAGCCGTGTCGAATACCGTCTGCTCGGCGGCGACTATTCGCTGCTGCTCACCCATGAGGAGGCGGAGGTGAAGGCCAACGTCCTCAATATCGAGCAGGATGAGGATCTCGACGATCTCGCCTACTACGATGATGAGCAGCTGGCCATGTGCGGACTGGAAGACTTTGCCCAGGTGCTCGGCTCCTGGCGCGCCTTTATCCGCAATGAGGATATGGGCTGATCACCCTCTATTATCGGGCAAGCATGCCCGCTGCAACCCAACAGGATTGACTATGTCTATTTACGATTTTGATGACGAACTGCCGGAAGACGAAGAACAGGAATCCAGCCAGAAAGCCGCCGTGCCCGCCAAGAAGAAGGGCAAGCAGGTGATGAACACTCAGGTCAACCTGAGCCCGCGCGATGCCAGCCGCCTGAACGGCCTGCACGTGGAAGCCATCACCACCCTGGACGACGTCAGCCTGCCGAAGAACGTCATCTTCAAGGCCGGCCTCATCGCCCTGGGTGAGCTGGAAGCGACCAAGCGTGCCGATATCATCGCCCGCGTGATTGCCGAATCCGGCCGTTAATACGGCTTGGGTGCGTTAAGTCGCGCCACAACCTCTCACCAAAGCCGGAGCCTCTGCTCCGGCTTTTTTATTGGCCAGACAGCGGCCGACAGGCGGCACAACAGACCGCGGCAGGGATCCGACCAGTCTATCGAGCCTTGTGCCAGGGGGAAGGGATCGTTAAGGTGCGCCCCTTCGCACTCGCAAGGAGACTCAATGTTACCACTACCCGATGCCTTGATCTGGGGAGTGCTGGCGCTGGCCGTGCTGCTCTGCCTGGCCCGCCAGCCGAGACCCGGCCTGATCCTGCTGGGGATCGCCCTGCTGACCGCCCTCTGGCTGGGGCGCCTCAGCCCCTTCGCCGCGCTGGTCAGTCTCGCCGGCCTGTTGCTGGCCTGGCAAACCCCCTGCCTGCCCCAACCCTGGCGTGGCATCGCACTGACGCTGGTGCTGCTGTGGGCCATCGCCCTGACGCTGCATCTGGTGCCGGGATTTGACAATCTCAGGGCACTGGATCGGGTGCAGGCCGGCCCCGCCAGCGTGCCCTTCAGCCTGTATCTCAATCTGGACAAGCCACTGATCTTCTTCGGCCTGCTGCTGGCCTGGCCCACCCTGCTCGGCCAGGGAGGCCCCATCCGCTGGCGACCACTGGCCCTGCTCATACTGCCACTGGCGGCCCTGTTGCTGGCGGCCTGGCAGCTCGGCGCCCTCAGGCCCGAGCCGGGGCTGCCCCACTGGTGGTGGCTGTTTGCCCTCAACAACCTGCTGTTCACCTGTGTGGCGGAGGAGGCGCTGTTTCGGGGCCTGATCCAGCAAGGGGTGGCGAAGCGAAGCAAGCCCTGGTTCGGTCTCCTGGTCTCCAGCCTTCTGTTCGGGGCGGCGCATCTGGCCGGAGGCCCGCTGCTGATGCTGTTTGCCGCCCTGGCGGGGGCCTGCTACGGGCTGGCGTTCCAGCTCAGCGGACGGCTGAGCGTCGCCATCCTGCTGCATTTTTTGTTCAACTTCGCCCACCTGGCCCTGTTCACCTACCCGCTGGCCAGCCGCTGAGGCCACTGGCATCGCCTCTTGAGCGAACGACGGACAAAAAAATGCCCCGAACACAGGTTCGGGGCATTTTTCATCGACCCGGCTCAGTCGACGTAGAAGGTCTGCTGGAAGGTCAGGGTCTGCTGCTGCCCCTCGCCCATGATCTTCAGGGTGAACTGATAGGTATCTTCGTTGCGGTAGGGCAGCACCGCCAGATAGTAGATGGAGTCCCCCTCCTTCACCTCCTGGAAGGTCAGGGTACGGATGGTGCCGGTGAGGTTCTTGGCCTCCCCGCTGATGCCAACCGCCTGAGCCACCCCTTGCTTGTTCTGCACCGCTATGTTGACGATGCCGTTGTAGCGGCTGCGCTCCAGACCATAGGCCTTGGCCACCTCGGGGGTGAGGAAGCTGGAGTTGAAGGCGTTGTAATGCACCTGCCAGGGACCCAGCTCCTTCATCTGTTCGGCCCGCAGTGGCAGCGTCATCAACAGTGCCAACAGGCAGCTAATCCAGGCTGTTTTCATGATGTCATCCTTCTCGTGTTTACGACTCCAGCAGGGCACTGATCTCGGCGGGGATCTGCCTTGGCGCCTCGATGGCGACCGTCTTGTGCCGTCCCAGCTCCCCCCGCACTATGCGGACCTGCCCCTTGGCCACCTTGAACTGCTTGGCCAGGTACTTGATCAGATGGCCATTGGCCTGGCCATCCACCGGCGGCGCCGTGATGGCCACTTTCAACTCCTCGCCGTGCAACCCGACGATCTGATCCCGGCTCGCCTTGGGCTGGATCAACAGATGCAGTATCAGCCCGTCCCCTTCTCGCAGGACGGCCGGCATCAGATCATCAACCACAGTTGGCCGAACAGATCCCCTAACAGATAGTTTATGGCCTGCAAGCCGATAAAGGCGACCAACACCGAGAGATCCAGGCCACCCAGTGCCGGCAGGATGCGGCGGATCGGAGCCAGGAAGGGTTCGGTCAGCTGATGCATCACGTATTCGATGGGGTTGCGACCCTGGCTGACCCAGCTCAGGATGGCGCGGATCAGCAGCACCCAGAAGATCATGGCGCCCGCCTTCTTCAGCACGGTGAGCGCGGCGAACAGGCTGAGGGTGAGCCAGTCGGTCAGCAGCACGTTCATGCTCTTGAGCAGCGCCAGCTTGGCGAAAGCGATGATCAGGGCCAGCAGCACCGAGGCCATGTCCAGGCCGCCAAAGCCGGGGATAATGCGACGCAGCGGCACCACCAGCGGGTTGGTCAGCTTGACCACCGTCTGGCTCATGGGGTTGTAGAAGTCGGCGCGGGCCCACTGCAACCAGACGCGCAGCAACACCACCATGAGGTAAATATCAAAAACCGTATTAATCAGAAAGTAAGCCGTGTTCATCCGGGCTCCTTGTTAAGCCGTAAGCGTGATCAGAAAAGGGTTTCCATCTCGGCGGCCCGGGTGACGGCCGCCTGCATGGCGTGAGCGGTCAGCGGCATCAGCCCCTGCTCCTGGAATGTCTTGACGGCCTCGGCCGTGGTGCCGCCCTTGCTGGTCACCTGCTCGCGCAGGGTCTGCAAGGAGAGCTGAGGATTCTGCTCCACCATGGCGGCGGCGCCGAGGGCGGTCTGCTGCACCAGCAGGCGGGCCTGCTCGGGCGAGAAGCCCATCGCCTCCGCCTGCTCGGCGATCGCCTGCATAAACAGGAAGAAGTAGGCAGGCGCACTGCCCGCCGCCGCGATGACGCCGTTGATGCCGCTCTCCTGCTCCACCCAGAGGGTCTTGCCCACGGCCTGCATCATCTGTTCGGCAAAGTCGCGATCCCCCTGCTCGATGCCCGCCGGGGCATAGAGGCCCGTCATCCCCAGTCCCAGCAGGGAGGGGGTATTGGGCATGGTGCGGATGATGCGAGTGTGGCCCCCCGCCATCTCGCCAAGGCGCGCCACCTTGATACCGGCGGCGATGGAGACGAGCAGCTTGCCGGTCAGCGACCCCAGCTCGGCGACCAGTGCGCCCAGCATGGTGGCCATCAGCTGCGGCTTGACCGCCAGCACTATGACCTCGGCCGCCCGGGCCGCCTCGGCGTTGTCCTGGGTGATGCGAATGCCATAGTCGCTCGCCAGCGCATCCAGCTTGGGACGGCTGGGGTTGGCGGCGATGATGCGCTCGGCCGGATAACCCGCCTGGATCAGGCCGGCAATGATGCTGCCGCTCATGTTGCCCGCCCCGATAAAGGCGAGGGTTCTATGTTGCATCAAACACTCCTGTTATTGGCTGCCAACACGGCGGTTCGCCTGCGCCGACGAAGGCGAGGACAGGCGGCACCCCGTGCTGCTGTTTATGAATAATCGCGGGCACCGAAGATGGCGGTGCCGACTCGTACCATGGTGCTGCCATGGGCGATCGCCGGCTCGAGATCCTCGGTCATGCCCATCGAGAGGGTATCGACACTCGGGTATTGCTGCGCAAGCTCGGTGAACAGAGCCTGCATGCGCCGCATCTGAGCGGCCAATACCGCCTCGTCACTGGTATGCTCGGGAATGGCCATCAGGCCACGCAGCACCAACCGTTCACTCCGGGCGACCAGCGCGGCCAGACGGAAAATCTCTTGCTCCGACGTACCGGATTTGCTGCTCTCTCCGCTAATATTGATTTGCAGACAGACATTTAGCGGAGCCAGCCCGGCCGGACGTTGGCTGTTGAGGCGCTCGATCAGCTTGTCACGATCGACACTTTGTACCCAGTCGAATCGCTCCGCCACCAGTCTGGATTTGTTTGATTGCAGCGGGCCGATAAAGTGCCACTCTATGTCTGCGCAGTCGGCCTGGGCGCGCAGGGTGTCGATCTTGGCCGCCGCCTCCTGGGCATAGGATTCGCCGAATCGGCGCTGACCCGCGGCATAGGCGGCCTGAATGTCCTCCAGCGGCTTGGTCTTGCTGACCGCGAGCAGCTGGATATGTTCGGCTCCGCGGCCAACCCGCCGGGCAGCCTGTACAATACGTTCCTTTACCTGAAGCAGGTGCTGGGCAATCTGGTTCATATTTCGTTCGTGATCTTGTGATGGGAGAATAACAAGTCTATGGATATCACAGAGTTATTGGCTTTCAGTGTAAAGCATAAGGCCTCGGATCTACACCTCTCGGCCGGGGTTCCCCCGATGATCAGGGTTGATGGGGAGGTTCGCAAGATCAATTTGCCCGCCCTGGAACACCGGGAAGTGCACGCCCTCATCTACGACATCATGAACGACCACCAGCGCAAGGAGCTGGAAGAGAACTTCGAGGTGGATTTCTCCTTCGAGGTGCCCAACCTGGCCCGCTTCCGGGTCAACGCCTTCCAGCAGGCGCGCGGCTCGGGCGCCGTGTTCCGCACCATCCCCAGTACAGTGCTGAGCCTGGAGGATCTGGGGGCCCCGGAGATGTTTCGCAAGATCGCCGAATTCCCCCGCGGCCTGGTGCTGGTCACAGGCCCGACCGGCTCGGGCAAGTCCACCACCCTGGCGGCCATGGTCGATTACATCAATGACAACTTCCACCACCACATCCTCACCATCGAGGATCCCATCGAATTCGTGCACGAAAACAAGCGCTGCCTGGTCAACCAGCGCGAGGTGCACCGCGACACCAGGAGTTTCGCCAACGCCCTGCGCTCGGCGCTGCGGGAAGATCCGGACATCATACTGGTGGGGGAGATGCGCGATCTGGAGACCATACGTCTCGCCATGACCGCCGCCGAGACCGGCCATCTGGTGTTTGGCACCCTGCACACCTCGTCGGCCGCCAAGACCATAGACAGGATCATCGACGTCTTCCCCGGCTCGGAGAAGGACATGGTACGCTCCATGCTGTCCGAATCCCTGCGCGCCGTCATCTCCCAGACCCTGCTCAAGCGGATCGGCGGGGGTCGGGTGGCGGCCCACGAGATTATGATGGGTATTCCCGCGGTGCGAAACCTCATCCGGGAAGACAAGATTGCCCAGCTTTATTCTGTCATCCAGACCGGGATGACCCACGGCATGCAGACCATGGATCAGAGCCTCAAGCAGTTGGTCAACCGGGGCATAGTCGCCGCCCTCGACGCCAAGGCCAAGGCGGCCGATCCCAATAGTATCTAGGACAAGCTCACCCCAAGGAGACACTATGAACATGGATGTTCTGCTGGCTGAACTGGTTGCCCAAAAGGGCTCGGATCTGTTCATCACGGTCGATGCCCCGCCCACCCTCAAGGTCAATGGGCGCCTGGTGTCGCTCGGCGATAAACCGCTGGACAGGCCGGCTGCGCTGGCCCTGGTCAGGGAGAGCCTGGACGCGGAGCACTTCGAGCGCTACCTGCATAGCCGGGAGGCGAACTACGCCATCCATCGCGAGGCGCTGGGACGGTTCCGGGTCAGCGCCTTCTGGCAGCAGGATATGCCGGGCATGGTGCTGCGCCGCATCGAGACCCATATCCCCAGCTTCGGCGAGCTGGTGCTGCCCCCCATCCTGCAGGAGGTGGCCATGGCCAAGCGCGGGCTGGTGCTGTTTGTCGGTGCCACCGGCGCCGGCAAGTCCACCACCCAGGCGGCCATGATTGGTTATCGCAACCAGCACGGGGACGGTCACATACTGACGGTGGAAGATCCGGTGGAGTTCGTGCATCAGCACGGTCGCTGCCTGATCACCCAGCGGGAGGTCGGCATCGATACCGAATCCTTCGATGTGGCGCTCAAGAACTCCATGCGCCAGGCGCCGGATGTCATCCTCATCGGCGAGATCCGCAACCAGGAGACCATGGAGCTGGCCATCCAGTTTGCCGAGACGGGCCACCTCTGTCTCGCCACCCTGCACGCCAACAACGCCAACCAGGCGCTGGATCGCATCCTCCATCTGGTGCCAGAGGCGAAACACCGCCAGTTCCTGTTCGATCTCTCCTTCAACCTGCGCGCCATCGTCGCGCAGCAACTGCTGCCCTGCACCGATGGCAGCCGCCGGGTCGCCGCCTTCGAGATCCTGCTCAACACCCCGCTCATCACCGACATCATCCGCAAGGGCGAGATGCATCGGCTCAAGGAGGTGATGACCAAATCCAGCGAGCTCGGCATGCAGACCTTCGATCAGGCGCTGTTCGCCCTGTTCTGCGCCGGCCAAATTGGCTACAGTGAGGCCCTTGCCCACGCTGACTCCGCCAACGACCTGCGGCTGCTGATCAAGCTGTCCGGTCGTGAGCAGCTGGGCGCAGGTTCATTGGACAACGTCACCCTGGACGAATGAGGGGCGTGCGTCACCGCTAGAAAGGATAGTTATGCTGATTGTGGTTTCCCCGGCCAAGACGCTGGATTACGAGTCGCCGCTGGTGACTTCCCGTTTCACCCTGCCCGCGTTGCTGGATCACTCCGCCCGGCTGATCACCCGGGCCCGGCAACTGGCCCCGGATCAGATCGCCAGCCTGATGAAGATCAGCGACAAGCTGGCGGGACTGAACGCGGCACGCTTCGCGCAGTGGCAACCGGATTTCACCCCGAGCAACGCCCGCCAGGCGCTGCTGGCCTTCAAGGGGGATGTCTACACGGGTCTTGCCGTGGAAGATTTCAGCGAGGCGGACCTCGACTTTGCCCAGGCACACCTGCGCATGCTGTCCGGCCTCTATGGCGTGCTGCGCCCGCTCGACCTGATGATGCCCTACCGGCTGGAGATGGGGATCCGTCTCGACAACGAGCGCGGCAAGGATCTGTATCAGTTCTGGGGCGACATCATCACCGAACACCTCAACCAGGCGCTGGCCGCACAGGGGAGCGAGGTACTGGTCAATCTGGCGTCCGACGAATACTTCAAGTCGGTGCGCCCGCGGGCACTGAAGGGCCGGATAGTGACGCCTGTGTTCAAGGACGAGAAGAATGGTCAATTCAAGATCATCAGCTTCTACGCCAAGAAGGCTCGCGGCATGATGGCGCGCCACATCATCAAGCACAGGTTGACCGAGGTGGAGCAGCTGATCGGTTTCAATGCCGGTGGCTACTATTTCGTGCCAGAAGAGTCTGATGCGCACACCCTGATGTTCAAGCGTGCTGAAAATTAATTACAAAATGAGGGAACCAAGTTCAGGATCCCCGGGTCTGAATACGTGAATCCTCTGTTGTAAGCACTTTTTGTTAGCCGACGTTTATGCGTCGGCTTTTTTCTGCGCGTCTTTCCACCCGCCGGCAGGGCGCCGGTGGCAGCAAACAAAACGGCCATCCGAGGATGGCCGTTTTGCATTGAGTATTACTTCTTTTTCTTGGCCGACTTCTTCTTGCCATCCTTAGGTTTCTTCTTCTTCACCGGCACCCGCGCTTCCTTATGCTTGGGACGCAGCACGTCGATCACCCGGCGCTTGAGGCGCTCTTCGGTGTAACGCTCGATCTTGGAGACCATGGCCATATCGTGGGCCTCCACCAGGCTGATGGCGCAGCCACGGTTGCCGGCTCGACCGGTGCGGCCGATGCGGTGCACATAGACGTCGGTGCCGTAGGGCATGTCGTAGTTGATGACATGGCTGACGTTGGGCAAGTCGATACCACGGGCGGCCACGTCGGTGGCGATGAGGAAGGGCACTTCACCGGCGTGGAACTTGCGGATCGACTCGATGCGCTTGCTCTGCTCCATCTCGCCACGGATCCAGGCGCAGGAGACACCGGCCGCCTGCAACTGGCCGGAGAGCTCAGCCAGCCGCTCACGGGTCTTGACGAAGACGATGGCCTTCTGGGTTTCCGGATCCTTCAGGATGTGGATCAGCAGCGCCAGCTTGTGGGCGGCATCGTCGGCCAGGTGCACCCACTGGGTGATAGGGCGACGCTCGCTGCGGGGGGGCTCGGCGTGCAGCTCGACCGGCTCCTTGAGGATCTCGTTGGCGAACTTCTCCAGCCCGGCCCCTTCCAGGGTCGCGGAGAACAGCATGGTGTGCTTGCGGTAACGCGCCTCGGCCACGATGCGGTTCACGTCCTTGACGAAGCCCATGTCCAGCATGCGATCGGCTTCATCCAACACCAGTACTTCGATGTCGTGGCTCTCGAACTCTTCTTTGTCGATGTATTCCAGCAAACGGCCCGGGGTCGCCACTACGATGTCGGTGGTCTTGGTCAAGGCCGGCAGCTGCTCTTCGTGGCTGACACCGCCGATGATGGTCTCGATGCTGAGGTGGGTGTGCACCGCCAGCGCCTTGGCGTGGGCACTGACCTGCAGCGCCAGCTCGCGGGTCGGGGTCAGGATCAGCATGCGGCACGGGCCCGGCTTGCGGCGCGGGAAATCCAGCAGGTGTTGCATGGCGGGCAGCAGGAAGGCGGCCGTCTTGCCGGTACCGGTCGGAGCGGATGCCAGAATATCGCGGCCGTCCAGGGCTGGCTCCAGCACCATCTGCTGAATGGTAGTGGGGCGGGTGAATCCCATCTCGGCCAGGGCCCGGTTGAGGGCTGGATTCAGGTCGAAATCATCAAAGGACTGGCTCATGGCAATACTCGGTCATTAAGGAAACGGCAGATTATAGGCGATTATGCCGCCGGCTCCTATGGCGACTATGGCTTAGCCGCTATAATCGCCGACCATTTTGGATATGGCAGAGAGATGGCGGGGGTCAGATGGGACGAAACAGCGGTTTTACCTTCAAACAATTTCACATCGATCACGATCGCTGCGCCATGAAAGTCGGCACCGACGGCATACTGCTGGGAGCCTGGGCGCCCATCGCCGCGGCGCGTCGGGTGCTGGACATAGGCACCGGCAGCGGCCTCATCGCGCTGATGCTGGCCCAGCGCAGCCATGCCGACTGTCACATCGACGGGGTGGAGCTGGATAAGGATGCAGTCGCCCAGGCCAGAGCGAACGTGGCGGCCTCCCCCTGGCCCACCCGGGTCGGCATCATCGAAAGTGCGATTCAGGACTATCAGGCAGCGCCCTACGATCTCATCGTCTCCAACCCCCCCTATTTCGTGGCAGGTCAGTCGTTTAGCGATCCGGCCAGGGCGCTGGCTCGCCACACCGGCGCCCTCGGCAGCCGGGATCTGCTGGCGGCGTGCGCTCGTTTGCTGACCGCCGACGGGCGGGTGGCGCTGGTGCTGCCGACCGCCATGGCGGATGAAATTTTATGCATCTCGGCAGATTATGATCTGTACGGCGTTTGTTATACAGCTGTTATCACCAGAGCAGGTAAAGCGGCAAATCGCGTTTTATTGCTACTTGGCAGAGGATTAAGCAGGTGTGAGCGGGGTGAGATTGTGATCCATTCTACTGCTGGAGGCTATTCCGACAGATACATCCAACTAACCCACCCCTTCTATTTGAAGATGTAAATTTCGCCTTGAACTATTTTTTCACATCATTATGCTGACTGGCAAACGAGCACCCGCTCAAGACCAGCTCAAACCACTGGTCGCGATGAAAAAAGCAGCGGGGCTCCTTTTTTTTACCCCTGAACAACACCGGTCATCGACCAATAAAAAACTATAACAAGCAATAGTTTACAAGACAGACGAGGTTGAACTTGACGAAATCACTCACATTATCCGACGTACTCGGATTGGGCTTCATGACCTTTGCCTTCTATTTGGGCGCCGGTAACATCATCTTCCCGCCGCTGGCCGGTTACATGGCAGGCGAGAACCTTTCCCTTGCCATGCTGGGCTTCCTGGTTACCGCGGTGGGCCTGCCGCTCATCACCATCCTCGCCGTTGCCAAGGCCGGCAACGGCTGGGCCGGCATGACCAAGCTGCTGCCCGCCGGTGTGGCCACCACCCTGGCCGTCGCCATCTACATCATCATAGGCCCGGCCTTCGCCGCACCCCGTACCGGCCTGGTAGCCTACGAGATGGGCCTCAAGCCCTTCATCGGTGACATGGGACAGGCCGGTCTGGTCGTCTACACCCTGTTCTTCTTCGGGGTCGCCATGCTGGTCTCCCTCAACCAGGGCAAGCTGATGGATGCCATCGGCAAGTATCTGACCCCGGTGCTGATGATCCTGCTGCTGACCCTGGCCGTCGGCGTCTTCGTCGCACCCCAGGGCACCATGCCCGCCGCGTCCGGCGACTATCAGCACAGCCCCCTGGTGAAAGGGATCCTGGAAGGCTACAACACCATGGACACCCTGGCGTCCCTGATGTTTGGCGCCCTGATCGTCGATCTGCTGCGCAAGAAAGGCATCAACGACTACCAGAGCCAGTTCAAGTACCTGGCCATCGCGGGCGTCATCTCCGCCATCGGTCTGTCCGTGGTCTATGTCTCCCTGTTCCAGCTGGGTAACACCGCTGCCGGCGTGGCCTCCGACGTCAGCAATGGCGGCGCCATCGTGAACGCCTATGTGCTGAGCCTGTTCGGTCAGCCGGGCCAGTTCATCCTGGCGGGCATCATCACCCTGGCCTGCTTCACCACCGCCGTGGGCCTGATCTCCGCCTGCTCCGACTTCTTCCACAATCTCACCGGCATCAGCTATCAGAAGCTGGTCGTGCTGCTGGGGAGCATCTGTGCCGTGGTCGCCAACGTGGGCCTGAGCCAGCTCATCAGCCTCTCCATTCCGGTGCTGGTTGCCATCTATCCGGTTGCCGTGGCGCTGGTGCTGGTCACCTTCCTGAAGGGCTACTTCGGTCGTCCCCGCCTGGTGTTCCGCTCCGTGCTGCTGGTCGCCTTCCTGTTCGGCTGCCTGGATGGCCTCGGCGCTGCCGGCATGAAGATGGATGCGTTCGCCTTCCTGCCGCTGTTTGACAAGGGCCTGGCCTGGTTGCTGCCGACCCTGCTGGCCTGTGGCCTCGGCGTGCTGGTCCGCACCGGCGACAAGCTGGCCGCCGAAGCCGCCTGATCGTCCGTCATACCGATACAAGAGAGGCCAGCATCTGCTGGCCTCTCTGTTTTTGTGTGATTGCCGGGGCGCTGCCCTGGTACTGGATAGGGAGCTAGAGCACGGATGCCGGCTTGGGTCTGCCCTCCAGCCCATACCAATGCTGCTCCACCCGACCGGCATGCCACTGGAAGGTGCCCCAGGGCCTGTCTGCCTGCCAGCGCGGGAAGCTGATCAGCACGCTGTTGTCTTCATACTTGTAGATCGAGGTGTTGATCTGGATATCGGACAGGATCAGCAGCAGGACGCCACCGATGAAACTCCATTTCAGCGCTTTCCACATGATGGTTACTCGAAGCAGATTTCGATGGTGGCACGGCCGTAGTCAGAATCGAACGGCATCATGATCTTGGCACCATCTGCCCTGTGGGTGATGGTGTGGTTGGGACCCGAGACGATGATCGGGGTCGCCATGTCAAACTCGTAGCCCTTCTCCCCCAGCATGCGCTTGGCGCCGCCGGTCACCATGTTGGTGATCTCGCCCACCATGTCGGTCACCTCCTCATTGAGGGTGGCCGGTGCCTCCCCCAGCATGCGGCGCATGATCTCGAGCGCCAGCCCCTTCTCGAAGCTGATGGAGAGCGAACCCCTGGTCTGCGGACCCACCATGCCGATGAGACCGGAGACATCCCCTCGTGCCAGCTCATCCGTCTTGCGCTTGGGGGCGCCCGGCTTGAGTTCCAGCTGTGCCATGGTGGAGAGCACGTTGAGCAGGGAGAGCAGGAACGGGTTTACAAAATCAGCCTTCATCTTGACTTCCTACGGTGGACGAACAGCGAGCGCATTGACCATGAGCCTCTATGGTCTTGTTGGTAATAGTAAAACCATGCAGGTGAGCCTGCTCGGAAAAGGCGCCGTCGATGGCCGGATCATGCAGCTCAACCACCTCCCCGCAGCGATCGCAGATCAGCAACTGCATGGGATGGGCATGGTCGAAATGGCAGCAGAAGATGAAGGCGTTGAGGGACTCGACCTTGTGGGCGAAACCCTGCTCGAGCAGAAAGTCGAGCGCCCGGTAGACGGTCGGGGGCTTGGCATGGGCCTCGGTCTGCTGCAGCTGGGCCAGCAGATCGTAGGCGCTGATGGCGTTGCCGTGGGCGGCAAGCAGCCGCAGAACCTGGCGCCGGGTCGGGGTAAACCGGATCCCGCGTTGCTCGCAGAGGCGTTCCGCTCGTTGTAAAAGTTGGTCTTGATTCATGATCACACAGTCACCCTGTCAATTAGCCGGATACTATCACAGGGCCCCAGGTGGCGCGGCGACAAAATTCATTTTCTGGGGCCGTCTCACGTTGTGGTAGAATCCGGCCCCTTGTTTTGCCAACCCGGATGATTTTTATGCAGGCGCAGCGCTTTTCCATCGCCCCCATGCTGGACTGGACCGATCGGCATTGCCGTTATTTCCACCGTCTGATGACCCGCCAGACACTGCTCTACACCGAGATGGTGACCACGGGTGCCATCATCCATGGCAAGGGCGATTATCTGGGTTACAGCGAGCAGGAGCACCCCATCGCCCTGCAGCTCGGGGGCAGCAACCCGGCCGATCTGGCCCGCTGCGCCAAGCTGGCGGAAGAGCGCGGTTATGACGAGATCAACCTCAACGTGGGCTGCCCGTCCGATCGGGTCCAGAACGGCCGCTTCGGCGCCTGCCTGATGGGTGAACCGACCCTGGTCGCCGATTGCGTCAAGGCGATGCGCGATGTGGTGAGCATTCCGGTGACGGTCAAGACCCGGATCGGCATCGACGAGCAGGATTCCTACGAATTCTTGCAAGCCTTCATCGAGCAGGTGCGCGACGCCGGCTGCGAGACCTTCATCGTCCACGCCCGCAAGGCCTGGCTGAGCGGCCTGAGCCCGCGGGAGAACCGCGAGATCCCGCCGCTCGACTACCCGCGCGTCTATCGGGTCAAGCAGGATTATGCCGACCTGACCATAGCCCTCAACGGGGGTGTGACCAGCCTGGAGCAGACCCTGGATCACCTGCAGCATGTGGACGGGGTCATGATGGGGCGTGAGGCCTATCAGAATCCCTATCTGCTAGCCCAAGTGGACAGCCAGGTATTCGGCCTGGGCGGTGAGCTGCCGAGCCGCCACGAGGTGGTACGGATGATGCTGCCCTACATAGTATCCGAGCTGGCCAAGGGCAACTACCTCTCCCACATGACCCGTCACATGCTGGGGCTGTTCCAGAACATGCAGGGCGCCCGCGCCTGGCGTCGCCACCTGAGCGAGAACGCCTGCAAACCGGGGGCCGATATCCAGGTGGTGCTGGATGCCATGGCCAAGGTGCCCGAGTTTGCCAGCCCGCTGACGGTGGAGTAAGCCATGTATCGCTTCACCGGCTCCTGGCTGCACAAGGCGCTGGTCCGCCTCTGCGCCGGCCTGCTCGCCATCCTCGGCATCAAGCTCAGCGCCTTCTACCTGCTCGGGCTGGTGCTCGTGCTGGGACTGCACAAGGATCAGCTGCTGGGCTAGCCGCCACCACACTCATGCCGATGAGCCATAAAAAAGCCGGAGCACTTGGTGCTCCGGCTTTTTCATATCGGTTTTATAGGGATCGCGGCGCCCTGATTACTCGCTCAGGTCCACAAACTGCAGCTCGGGGGGCGACGAGGTCAGCACGTCGGCGCAGTAGTCCCAGGTCGAGATGCGATAGTGCTGCAGATCCTCGTCCAGATGCAGGCCATCAGATTCCTGATGGAACCAGCTGGCGAAGCGGGACGGGATGATCAGCTGGATCTGCTCCTCTATGGTATGACTGTCCCGGCCTTCCGCCAGGTCGCAATCCTCCATCACCCGCACGGCGAAGATGTGGCGGAAACTGACCCGGCAGAGCGGCTGCGGTGGCAGGTCGATACTGCGCGCGCGGCCCAGCATGACGGTCAGGGTGTCACTCCAGATATCCTGATGCAGTTCGGCCACGACCAGGCCGGGGGGGAGCTGGCGGGACGGTGCCCAGGGCACGGCCACCTGCCGAATGGCATTCTTCTGTTCCATCATCCACCTCACTACAGCGCATGCCATATTCTGAGTGTATCCGAAACAAATTAGGCTGACGATGGCAAGAAAAAACCCGGCGGGAGCCGGGTTTCATTCGATAACTTTACGCCCTTACTTTACGGCGTCTTTCAGCGCCTTGCCTGCCACAAAGGACGGCACATTGGCGGCTGCAATCTGGATCTCTTTACCAGTTTGCGGGTTGCGGCCGGTGCGGCCTGCGCGATGGTTTACCTTGAAGGTACCAAAACCCACCAACTGAACGGCATCGCCCTCTTTCAGACTCTGGGTAATACCATTGATGATCTCTTCCAGAGCCACTTTGGCCTGAGCTTTGCTCAGGTCTGCTTTGGCGGCAATTGCATCGACAAGTTGAGCTTTGTTCATAACATTTCCTTTATGATCGGGCATTTAGCACCGGGCCACTCTATTCAAAAAAAAACACTCAGGCAAAGGCTTTATCAGCCGGATTGGCTTGAATGCTGGGGTTTTCATCAAGATCTGCGGAAATAGTCACATATCTCGCCCTCTCATCATCATTCATGACCAGAAAGCGGCGAGCAAGTGATGAGGGCTTGTACCCGAAGCCCCATCTGATGTAACAATATCCCCACACTCCTATTGACGGTCAACCGTATTTTCCCTAGTTATAGGGGTGTCGTCAGTCGATGAGAATGACCGGAGGCATGCAGCCATCGCGCCGCATGTCCATGCCCATGGAGGGACTATGTTAACTGAACTGGAACAAACCAAGCGCGCGTTGGCAGGCAAGCACAGGGCGATCGATGACTGGCTGGATGCCAGGCAGGCGTTGCTGGTCGAGTACATGCGATTGGCCGGGCTCATGCCCGCCAGATCCAAGCAGCGATCCCTCCCCGGTCACGTCGACTTGCAGCGCTTCTGCGAGCAGCTGGTCGACTATGTCAGCGCCGGTCACTTCGAGATCTACAACCACGTGGTCACCGCCTTCGAGCAGGCCAGCGGCGACAAACTGGAGCTGGCCAAGCGTATCTATCCCCACATCCGGGCCTGCACCGAGTTCGCCCTGGAATTCAACGATAAATACAGCAACGCCGACGAGGCCCAGTTACTGCTGCTCGATGAGGATCTGAACCAGCTGGGCCCAGTGCTGGAGGACAGGTTCAAGCAGGAAGACCGGCTGGTCAAGGCATTGCAAGTGGTTGAGTCCCTCAGCCACCCGCAACCCTGATGCTCAATACCGGAGCCACCTCAAGGTCCTGATGAACAAGCTGCATTACACTTTGGAGCATGATTTGTTAGCACTGCGTCCAAACGCAGACCGGAGATGAGCATGCCCGAGCGCCGCCACTTTACCAGGATCTTCTATTTGACCGCGGCCAGCCTGGTGCAGGGCCAGCGCCAATGGCCGACCCAGCTGATCGACGTGTCCCTGCAAGGCGCCCTGCTGCTCAGACCCGAAGCCTGGTCTGGCAGCGACGACAAGGAGTATGAGCTCAGCTTCGTGCTGAGCGGCAGTGACATAGTGATCAGGATGCAGGTAGAGCTGACCCACGAGGCCAGCAAGAAGCTGGGATTCTACTGCCACCACATCGACATCGACAGCGCCAGCCACCTGAAGCGGATGATAGAGCTGAACGTGGGGGAGGAGCAGTTGCTGTATCGCGAGCTGGAGCAACTGCTGGAAGAGCACCAGGAGCACGCTCAGCCCTAGCCAGAGATTCGCCATGAAAAAGGAGCGCCGATGCGCTCCTTTTTGTTGTCTGCTTGCCACTCGATGGCTCGTACTCTTTCTAGAGGGCTTCCAGCGCATCCGCCAGCTTCTTCACCGGCACCACCTCCATCCCTTCGATGGGATGCTTGGGGGCGTTGGCATAGGGGACTATGGCACGGCGGAAGCCATGCTTGGCAGCTTCTTGCAGCCGCTCCTGACCGGACGGTACCGGCCGGATCTCGCCAGACAGCCCCACCTCGCCGAACACCACCAGATCCTTGGGCAGGGCCTGATCCCGGAAGCTGGAGACCATGGCCAGCAGCAACGCCAGATCCGCACTGGTCTCCTCGACCTTGACCCCGCCGACCACGTTGATGAAGACGTCCTGATCCGCCATCTGCAGGCCGCCGTGACGGTGCAGCACCGCCAGCAGCATGGCGAGGCGGTTGTGATCCATCCCCACCGCCACCCGCCGCGGGTTGGAAACCTGGGAGTAGTCCACCAGCGCCTGCAGCTCCACCAGCAGCGGGCGGGTGCCCTCCCAGATCACCATGACGATGGAGCCCGGGGCCTGCTCGTCACCGCGGCTCAGGAAGATGGCGGAGGGGTTGCTCACCTCCTTCATCCCCTGCCCCGTCATGGCGAACACGCCGAGCTCGTTGACCGCGCCGAACCGGTTCTTGTGGGAACGCAGGGTCCGAAAGCGCGAGTCATGGGCCCCATCCAGCAGCACAGAGCAGTCGACGCAGTGTTCCAGCACCTTGGGACCGGCCAGGGTGCCGTCCTTGGTGACATGGCCCACCATGAAGATGGCGACGTGGTTCTGCTTGGCATAGCGGGTGAGCAGGGCCGCCGACTCCCGCACCTGGGAGACGGAGCCGGGGGATGACTGCACATCCGCCACATGCATCACCTGGATGGAGTCGATGACCATGATCTGCGGCTGTTCCTGCTGGGCGATGATGCAGATCTGCTCCACGCTGGTCTCGGACAGCATGCGCAGCTTGTCGGTGGGCAACCCCAGCCGGCTGGCACGCATCGCCACCTGCTGCAGGGACTCCTCCCCGGTCACATACAGGGTCTTCATCCGCTCGGCCAGGCCACACATGGTCTGCAGCAGCAGCGTCGATTTGCCTGCCCCCGGGTTGCCGCCGATCAGGATCGCCGAACCGGGCACCACACCGCCGCCCAGCACCCGATCCAGCTCCTTGAAGCCCGAGCCGAAGCGGGGGATCTCGGTGGTCGCGACCTCGGCCAGGGTCTGTACCTGGCTGCCGATGGCGCCGGCATAGCCGGTGTAGCGGGCACTCTTGCCAGGGGTAGTGACGCCCAGCCGGACCTCGGTGATGGTGTTCCACTCCTTGCACTCGCCACACTGACCTTGCCAGCGAGAGAAGTCGGCTCCACATTCGGTACAAACATAGGCAGTTTTGTTTTTGGCCATGGATAACTCGGGGACAGGATGAATTCCTGCTTGATATACTTGTTTGCGACCGACAGATCAAACCCAGAATCGGAAAAGTGACTTTCCGCGGCAGGAATACATGGATTCAGAACAACCACTACACCTGATAGAACAACTCGTCCCCCTGCTCAGAGAAAAGGACTTCGATGAGCTCTTCACCCGCCTGACCCAGAACGAAAACACCAACAGCCGTTTCCTGCTCAAGATGGAGATCAAGCGCAAGTGCACCCCCTGCCGGCGGGTGATCGACATGCGCAATGAGCTGAGCGAACTCTGTGTGGTGTACGAGTTCGAGGGGGTCACCCACTTCATGCCTGCCGAGGCCATCGAGCTGTTTCAGTCCCAGTGCTACCTCTACCGCGACAGCTATACCCTGGGGGTCTACGAGACACTGCACGACTGGTACAAGCATCATCAGGGCAAGGGCGAGAGCCTCGCCCTGCCCGCCAGCCCGTTCAGTCCCTTCGATGTCAGCGCCATCCCCTTTGCCAGCCACTACGGCCGGCAGGAGGAGCGGATGCATTTCAGCTCCCCCATGCAGCTCAGGCTGGCCGACGGAGAGACGCTGCTCGCCAAGAGCTCGGATATCTCGCTCGGCGGGATCCGGGTCTCGGTGCCCTATCTACCCAGCTACCAGACCGGCGAGCAGATCGAGGTCCTCTTCACCGGCCTGGAGCGCGAGCATGCCAACCCCATGCTGCGCCAGCCCATCAGCTACCAGATCCTGGGGGAGGAGCGAAAGGAGGGCAAGTTCTGGCTGCGACTGGTGAAGAGCGGCGAGCACCCCGCCTTTGACCGCTTCCTCGGCGAGTTCATCGAGCATAACCGCAGCCGTTACCGGGTCAGCGTCGACTACCTGCTGTCGGCTGCCGTCATCAAGGGGTATGAGCAGTTCTACCTGCCACGTATGACCGGCATGCCGCTCTTCTTTGGCACGGGACAGAGCCCCGCCCTGGAGATAGCCCTGCGCACCGAGAACAACCAGCACGTGCTCGAGTACTGGCGGGATGCCAAGAACCGCGACATGCTCGCCAGCCTGTTCGGCGCGACCCGCATGCAGGCGCTGTTGCCGGCCAAAGGGGGACTGCGCGAGACCCTGATCTACAGCTTCACCCATTCGGTCCGCAGCCACCTCTACTTCTTCTCGGCCACCCGGGAGGAGCTGCTGCAAAGCGGCCTGACCACCCTGTTCTTCCAGGTCGGGGCACGTCGCCCGAGCTGGCGCGTCTACAAGTTCAGCCTGGAGGCGTGCGCCCTGCATGAGGCCGATCTCGACAACCAGCAGGCCGGGGAGCCGCATCAGTTGCAAGATCTGCTGCTGCGCGAGCGGCTCCAGCAGATCGGCCATGTTGGCCTGCTGCAGGAGATCGGCCTCGACCAGCAGCGCGAAGAGTTTCGCTACGACGCCAGCCAATCCCACAACGCCAACGATCTGCAGCGCTTCGGTCACGACGTCAGCGCCGCGCCCTTCGAGATAGAGACGCTGCACTACGTACAGCTGCGCAAGGAGGCACGCTACGTCCACAAGACGGCGATCGTGATCCGCCACCAGGAGCGGGGCTGGATTGGCTGGACCCGCGACATCTCGGCCCATGGCATGCAAGTCGAGCTGGAGGCGCCCTTCGTCGGGGAGAAGGGGGATATCATCCAGGTCGCCCTGCCGCGGCTGCAGGATCTGGCCAAGAGCATGGATCTGCAGCGCCTCCCCTACCGGCTGGTCAGCCTCAATTTGAGCCGCACCGTGCTGCACCTGTGCATCGAAGGGGAGCCGGCGCGCCACATTGGCCATCACTTCTTCAGCCTGCTTATCGAGAGCAACCAGAACAAACTCAAGGCCACCAGGGAGCACAGGCGCTACCGCGGCATGGCGCGGGCGCTGCGCAATATCTTCACCCACCACATCTTCGACACGCCGGTCTATATCAATAAGCTCAAGGGAGCGCCCAGGCCGGCGGCGGTGGGCCTGGCACCCCGGCCACGCAGCCTGTCCAGGCTGTTGCACGCCTGCGCCGAGCAAGACGAGCAGGCCAACCTCTATCCCCTGTTCCAGGGGGGGCTGCTCAAGACCCTGCTGCTCGAGCCGTTGCGCACCATCGAGCGGGAAGACAAGCCAAAGGAGGCGGAAGTCTACATCGCCTGCCTGCGCTCGCAGGGGGGCGCCCCCCTGTTTCGTAGCCGGCTGGCCAGCAGCTTCCCGTCGGCGGAGGAGAAGCACCGCTTCGTCGAGCTGGCGCTGCAGCAGGGGGAGTTCTATTCGGTGCTGGTCGGCATCTCCCGCACCGGCCGCCCGGACACCAGCTTCATCGCCAACGAACTGGACTACATCGCCAAGTTCGCCATTCACAAGGCCAAGAAGCTGGAAGAGGAGCTGTGGAGCGTGATGGGGGTGGGCGAGCTGACCGATACCAGTCAGGCCACCCTGTTCCGGCTTGGCATCACGCCGCCGGCGGGATGAGAAGAGGGCGGCCCCAGAGGGCCGCCCTTTTTGTTCCTGTCCCATCTCAGGCCGCCTGCGGGTTGCTCAGCCAGGCGAGGATCTGCAGGAAGTGATCCTCCTGTGCCTGGGGGGCCGTCAGCATGTTGATGTGGTCATAATCGAGCCGGTTGCCATTGTCCAGGCCAAGCCGGGTGTGACGGGTAGCCGAGCCCATCTCGGTGCTGAAACGGCGCACATCGATCGGGTGACCCAACACCTTGTCGGCCCGGGCCGAGATCATCCAGAGCGGTGGCCACTGCACCCGGCTCGCCGCCTCGTCATAGGCGAAGCCATCGTGGGGATCCTGCCAGGGCCCGCACTTCACCCAGGGGATAGTCTCCTGCAGGTAGCGCAGGGGCTCGTCATCCGCCCCCATCTTCAGCTTGCGCGCCGCCAGGAAGCCGGTGTTACGCGCCAGCCAGGGTGCCAGCCTGTTCCAGATCAGATCCACCTTCAGCCAGCGCTCCGGATTTTGCACCGACACGCCCCGCTTGGTGCCAAAGAACACCAGGCTGGCGATCTGATCGGCCAGCGCCGGGAAACGCGCCAGAGTCGAGGCCATGAGGACCCCGCCCCAGGAGTGCGCCATCCAGTGCACCCTGGCACCGGCATGACGGGCCGCCACCCAGTGCTGCAGCGCGGGCAGATCCTCGGTGATCAATTCATGCTGGCCGTGCCCTGCCTGCTCGGCGATGGCCGGGGTACTCAGACCCCGGCCGCGCAGATCGGCCACATAGACCTGATAACCGTGCCTGGCCAG